>JBDSOC010000315.1:0-51149 GCA_039915085.1 Chitinophagaceae bacterium | reverse complement strand
CAGAAGCATCAATCAGATCCAACAGTGGTAATCCAAACGCTGCGGTTTTACCAGTGCCGGTTTGTGCCAGCCCTATAAAGTCGGTAGTTCCGCTTAATAATACGGGAATCGCCTTTTCCTGTATTGTCGTGGGATTTACATATCCCAAATCCGTAACTGCTTTCACCAATCGCTCCTCAATACCAATCTCTTCAAATGTCATCATATTAATAAAAATAATTTTTGCAAATGTAGCTTATTTGCCTCCTTTAGCCTAATCTAATCGTGAGGCATTCCCGCAGACAGCAGGTAACGGAGAACTGAGGATTATCAATTCATTTTAACACCATACATAGCTTATAATTACATGTGTTGTATTGTAATATACGGCCCGGGTGTATATATACTTTCCGCCTGAAAACCCATCAGCCTTCTATCAGTGAATTCCCTTTTTTTACCCGGGATCAATGCTGCAAGAGTGATTAGTCATTGTTCTGCTGATTTTTACCGGATAAAAGCATCCTGCAATTCCAGTATCTTAGCGCCAATAAATGCTCACCCACAACTATCAGCTCAAACTTCAAAGATGAAACTTGATATTCTGGCAATCGGCGTGCATCCGGATGATGTTGAACTTGGCTGCTCCGGCACGTTGTTAAATGAAATAAAACTGGGTAAAAAAGCCGGCATCCTGGATCTGACACAGGGTGAACTGGGTACCCGTGGCACAGCGGAAACCCGTTATGCGGAAGCAGCGCAGGCAGCCACCATACTGGGGGTACATGCCAGGGAGAACCTGAAAATGCGGGATGGGTTTTTTAAAAATGATGAAGCACATCAGCTTTCGCTGATTGCGGTCATCAGGAAATACCAGCCGGATATTGTACTGGCAAACGTGCTGGATGACCGCCACCCCGATCACGGCCGCGCAGGACACCTGATTGCGGATGCTTGCTTCCTGGCAGGATTGGTTAAAATTGAAACCAAAGATGAAAACGGCCAGTTACAACCCCGCTGGCGCCCCAAACAGGTGTTGCACTACCTGCAGGACTGGTACCACGAACCTGATATACTAGTGGATATCAGTGATGTATTTGACCAACGCATGCAATCCATCCAGGCATACCACACACAATTTCATACTACGAGCGGCGGCGAAGGCGGTCCCCAGACCTACATTTCTACACCTGATTTTTTTGACAGCATTATTGCACGGGCCCGCATGCTGGGAAAGCGCATAGGCGTGAAATATGCAGAAGGATTTATTACTGAAAAGAAAGTGGGAATCCGAAGCCTCGATGCCCTGATCTCAATTGAAACCTGAGTTGTATCAATGCACCCGGTCAGAAAAGTGGCTGCAATAAATTGTTTGTCTGAGATTTGTTATCAAATACCTTTTAAATACTTAAAATATTCCTGATGTGCATACATTCTTACCCCGGATAACCGTTTGTTAACATGCAGGGCTTACCTTTGCATATTATTTTTTTAGTACTAAATCGTATCTCATGTCAGTTCCAAAGTTTGCCAATGTTCCTTACTCTTTTCATACAGAGTTAAAGACACGGATAAACAATTATTTCGAAAAAACAGGTAAATCCACTTATGGAAATTTCGGTCTTTTTCTGAAGGCTGTTTTATTGATAACAGGGTTTGCTTTCTTATACATACACCTGGTTTTTTTTACACCCACTGTTTTCTGGTCGGTTATAGAATGTGTGCTGCTGGGCGGTATTGTTTCTGCCATTGGGTTTAATATTATGCATGATGGCGCCCACGGCAGTTTCAGCAAAAACAAGTATATCAATATGTTTGCTGCTTTCTCTTTAAATGTATTGGGCGGCAGTAGTTTTATGTGGAATGTAAAACATAATATTATACACCACGCTTATACCAACGTAGATGGTGTGGATGATGATATTGATATTCAGCCATGGATGCGGATGAGCGGTACGCAAAAGAAATATAAGCTGCATAAATTTCAGCATTTCTATTTCTGGGTATTGTACTGTTTACTTTATATTCTCTGGATTTTTGTTTTGGATTACCAAAAGTATTTCAAAGCAAAAGTAGGTAACATGCCATTAAAGAAAATGACTGTTAATGATCACATTATCTTCTGGGGATTTAAGCTTTTTAATGCATTTCTTTTTGTAGGACTTCCCATTTATATGCTTGGCTTTATGCCATGGCTGGTAGGTTTTTTAATTTTCACCTGTGTAGCAGGCCTGGTATTAAGCCTGGTATTTCAGTTAGCACATACCGTAGAGCATACCGCTTTTCCTATGCCGGATGAAGCAAGCGGCAGAATGGATGATGAGTGGGCGGTTCACCAGATTAAAACAACTGCCAATTTTGCTACAAAAAATAAAGTAGTATCATGGCTGGTAGGTGGTTTAAATTTCCAGATCGAGCACCACCTGTTCCCTAAAATATCTCATATACATTATCCGCAGATAAGCAAAATTATTAAAGAAGCCTGCCAGGAGTTTGGTGTTGAATACATAGAATACCCAAGGGTAAGATATGCTATTGCATCGCATGTATCTTTTTTAAGAGAAATGGGCAGAAAATAATTGTTTCGTGATAATTAACCCGGGATCATTGTAATTTTTTACACTGGTTCCGGGTTCTTTTATGGGAGTCATGAAACAATATGGTTCAATTGGACGCAGATTTTTATGATTGGTTGGATAGTTATGAATGTATTGCATGCGGTTGATATTGTTTGTCGGTTTTTGAGCTACGGGTTCCGTGCTAATTATCCGGACTGTATTTTTGAACCACAGTGTTACGGGTAGCACAGGGGAGCACAGGAATTGTTTGCCCCCAGCAATCCTTTTAAGGCAATACACAGGAAAATTGCTGCGCAATCAGGTGCGAAGCAACTCTCTGTGTTGCCTTAATGAAAGTAGCATTAGTAGTGAGCCGATAAAGGGGTACAGGGATGTATGAAAATGTCCCTTTCATCTATCGCTGTGTCTCCGTGTTAAAATTATCCGGACTTAGTTTTGCGCTGTTGTGGGTGTTTTCACTAACAACTCAAAATGTGTGTTTGATATCATATTTTTGCAAACTTAAATAACAGCGATGTCTAAAGTAAAAATCGGTCTTGTGCAAATGAGTTGTACTGCAGATAAAGAAGAAAATCTGCAGAAAGCCATTGCGAAAATAAAAGAGGCTGCTGCTAAAGGTGCCCAGGTGATTTGTTTGCAGGAATTATTTACTTCGCTTTATTTCTGCGATGTGGAAGATTATGACAATTTTAAACTGGCGGAAACCATACCCGGTCCTTCTACTGATGCTTTAAGTAAAATTGCGGCTGAGCTGGGTGTCGTCATCATTGCTTCTTTGTTTGAAAAAAGAACGCAGGGCATTTATCACAACACTACGGCGGTACTGGATGCAGATGGAAAATACCTGGGCAAATACCGTAAGATGCATATACCTGATGATCCTGCTTTTTATGAAAAATTTTATTTTACGCCCGGTGATTTGGGATACAAGGTTTTTAAAACAAAGTTTGCCACTTTTGGTGTACTTATCTGCTGGGATCAATGGTATCCGGAAGCGGCACGCATTACTTCATTGATGGGCGCAGAAATATTATTTTACCCAACCGCTATCGGCTGGGCCACGTCGCAGGATACAAGCACAAATACCGAGCAATACAATGCATGGCAAACCATACAGCGGAGCCATGCCATTGCCAATGGCGTACACGTAGTAGGTGTTAACCGTACTGGTTTTGAACAAAATGGTGCTATGAAGTTCTGGGGTGGTTCTTTTATAAGTAACCCGTTTGGCACTATTCTTTACCAGGCTTCACATGAAGAAGAAGAGGTAGCAGTACATGAAATTGATACATCAAAAACAGACAGCTACAGAACACACTGGCCTTTTTTGAGGGACAGGCGGATAGATTCCTATCAACCTATTACCAAACGTTTTATTGATGAAGACTAATTTTTTACTACAGCGGCAGCAGCGGTAATTCACAAAGGTAAAAGAGAAAATGCCGGGCCTTCTTTACTTCCGTGAAAATCCTCCTTTTCCTCTATGGTAAATTTTTGGGAGACTAAAGTTTCTACCACTTTTCTGCCGCTTAAGACATAAAAATTAAGAACCATGAATTCCCAATTAAAAACTCCCAAAGAACTCGGTTATTATTTTCCTGCAGAATTTGCACCACATGTTGCAACGTGGTTGTCATGGCCGCACAAAGAAGCTTCCTGGCCGGGAAAGATTGATTCAATTTATCCTTCTTATACAAAATTTATAAAAGAACTTACCCTTGGCGAAAAAGTCTGCGTTAATGTAAAAGATGAGGCAATGAAAGCGTTTGCTGTGGCCCGTTTGCAAAAAGAAAATGTTGATCTTACCAAAGTTGCATTCTTTTTTCATCCTACCAATGATGCGTGGTGCAGGGATCACGGCCCTGCTTTTTTGATAAATCCTGCTGCGGCACAAAAGAAAGTAATTGTTGACTGGAACTATAATGCATGGGGCAATAAATATCCACCCTACGATCTGGATGACGTGATACCTACGCTGATAGCAAAACAATATAATATACCGGTATACAATCCGGGCATTATTATGGAGGGCGGATCAGTAGAATTTAATGGCAATGGAACGTTAATGACATCTGCTGCCTGTTTGCTGAATAAAAACCGCAACCCGCAACTGAGCCAGAAGCAAATAGAAAGTTATTTGCGCAATTATTACGGTGTGGATCAGATACTTTGGGTAGATGAAGGTATTGTGGGAGATGATACCGATGGGCACATAGACGACACCGTTAGATTTGTAAATGAGGATACCGTTATTACTGTAATAGAAGAAAATAAAGCGGATGAAAATTACGGGTTGTTGCAGCATAATCTTGCACAGTTAAAGGCAATGCGTTTGCTGAATGGCAGGCAATTAAATATTGTTGAATTAATAATGCCGGAAGAAATGATCTACGAAGATCAGCGGCTGCCATGTTCCTATGCCAATTTTTATATTGCCAATAAATCAGTAATCGTTCCAACGTTCAGGAGCAAGCGCGATGATAAGGCAATGCAGGTAATTCAAAGTTGTTTTCCCGGCAGAAGTGTTGTGGGCATCGATTCTACTGATATCATCTGGGGACTGGGCAGTTTTCATTGCCTTAGTCAGCAGGAACCAGCTGTGTAGTGATGCCTTTATGGAATATAATAGCTTTTAATTGCACGGTGTTCAATAACAATTCCTGTTGAAGGATAACTGATTAATGCTTCAATTAGCCCAATGCCTTTTGCAAAATAATAATCAGTAACACTGAATGCAAAATAGCCACCAATAGAAGAATCGTTTACACCTGTTTCCACTGATACGTGTATTACATCACTGAATGTTTTTCCATTGATGGTACGGCTGATGCCTTTGGCAACAATACTGTCGGTATAAATTACCTGTTGACCAAGTGGGTTTGTCAGCATATCCTGCCATTTGCCACCAACTGCAAGATTTGCCTTAAGAAAAGTAATATCCAATTTGCTAATGGTATTACCAGCCAGGCTGGTAGTATTGTACTGGATCAGCCTGGTAGCGCCATCGGTACAATTATAATAAGCATATGTTTTTGATGCCGGCGAGTAAATCTTTGTGAAGGTTTTACTATCTATTGTTGTGTCTTTTGAGAAACGAAGTGTGTCTGTAAAAATGGATGCAACTGTTCCAAGTGTATCGGCAAAAGTATACCAGGTTCCATCGCAAACGGGCATATAAACACAGGATTTACAATCTGTACTTGTTGCCCCGCCCGTACCGGTACCTGTTCCCGTACCGTTTGCTGGCGTGATTTCAAAACTCAATTCTTTTTGACAAGAAGAAAAAATGAACACAGCAGCAAAAGTGTATAAAACTAATTTCATAAAGTGCGTTTAATCAGGAGATATTTTATGCTTCAAATATAACGTATTTGCGAAATAAGGCAATTTTCAAAATACATAGTATAAAATGTAATTTATACCGGTTGTATTATTTTACGCTAAACCTGGTCCATAATTAGCATTTATTTTACATACAATATTCCCTGTATTTATTTTCTTATCCACTTAACTTTCTCTTCAATTGGTTGCCTTTTGCTTTGTGGTGACGGAACCGCAATCACACCCACGTACAAGAACCCCATTAGTTTATCAGGCGTATCCAAATCAAAAAATGGTTTAGCGGCCTCATTGTTGGTAACCCCGCCCGTGGTCCAGTAGCAGCCAATATCGTATGCAGCGGCGGTTAGATACATGTTCTGCACCGCACAGGAAACAGCAGCTATTTCTTCAAATTCCGGAATGTTTTTATCTGCATGGCGTTTCATGCCAATTGATATTACATGTGATGCCAGTAAAGGAGTGTCCAGCAATTTCTGATAATTTTCCTCTTTAAAATTGGCACCTGCCGCATTTTTATACACAGAAGCCTGTAACCGGGCAAAAGTGTTCAATCCCTTATCAGTGAATACCGTAAAACGCCAGGGCTCTGTTAATTTATGGGTAGGCGCCCAATTGGCATTTTCCAGCATTTGGTGTATAATGGTGTCATCTACGTGTTTTCCCGCATCATATTGCCTGGGGAAGGTGCTGCGGCGCTCCTGTATTAACTTATTTAACTGATTGATATCAAACTGCATAATGTGAATTTAAAGGGGATAAAGATAAGACCCGCAGATATACAATTTTTAAATTACTACCAGCGTTATTATAGCGTTCGACCCATTGAAAACCCAAAATCCGCAGACTATGAATGACTCCTACCTGAATCAGCAGGATTATCTTGCTCAGAAATTCCGTTATACGGAAGAGCATATTCAACAAATGTCAAGACTGGCGCTTTTAAAACTGCAATCGCTGCAGATGGTGCGTAATAATCGTTACCTCGCAGAATCAAGAAAGCGGGAGATGGAAGACTTTATACAATCCACTTTGCTGAATACCGTTACAAATGATTACGTGTTAAGTGAAGAAGGATTTTATTTCAGCGACTTCTGTAATTAGAATACGAACAAATTATTTACGAACGGCAAACTCCCTGCTGTATCTGGTTTCTTTCTAACCGGGAGCAAATGCTATTTTCTTGCCAACTAACTCTTCAAACGAATAACTTTCCTGCTGGTTAACCAATCAGTTTTCTCCACCTGCATAAATAAAAATCAATTTTCCCCGGTAAAATGAATATTTTCAATTTCATTTTATTTGTAAAATTCATTTTAATACAGCCTGCTGATGAAAAAGCCTTACTCACCTGCACTGCAATGTGCCACCGCGAACATTTTTGTATTTTTACTTTTCATTTTTACAAATAACATATTTGCACAACCGCTCAAAGTTGCTGTGGTTGGGCTCAATCACGATCATGCCTACGGTCTCATGAGTCAATACAAAAAAGGCGAAGTAATTATTCTCGGTATTGCAGAGCCAGATCTGCAATTGATTGATCGCTATAAGAAGCGATACCAGTTGCCCGATTCAATTTTTTTTAAAACGATAGCGGACATGCTTGCGCATATTCATCCGGATGCTGTACTGGCATACAACGCTGTTGCAGATCATATAAACGTAGTAGAAGCATGCGCGCCCAAAGGAATTTCTGTAATGGTAGAAAAGCCACTGGCAACAACTGTTCAGCAGTCGCAAAGAATGGCAGCCCTGGCGTCACAATACCATATTGAATTGCTCACCAATTTTGAAACTACCTGGTATTCCAGCAATCAGCAGGTTTACACAATGGTAAAAGAAGAAAATGCTGTTGGCAGCGTAAAAAAAATGGTGGTACACATGGGGCACCAGGGGCCCAAAGAAATAGGTTGCAGTGCTGATTTTTTAAAATGGCTGACCGATCCGGTAAAAAATGGGGGAGGGGCAGTAATGGATTTTGGTTGTTATGGTGCGAATCTTATGACATGGTTAATGGATGGCAACAAACCCGTATCAGTAACCGCTATCACAAGGCAGATAAAGCCTGCCGTATACCCCAATGTAGATGATGATGCAACCATTTTACTTGAATATGCAAATGGCGCTACCGGCATTATTGAAGCATCGTGGAACTGGCCCTTTGGTATAAAGGACTGGGAAGTATTTGGTGAAAAAACGTATTTGCATGCGCTTAATGGTAATGCGCTGCAAAGAAGGGACAGGGATTCTGCCATTTATTATAATGTGCCTGTAAAAACTGCTGCGTATACCAGCAACCTTGTTTACCTGGCGGATGTTTTAAGAGGAAAAACAAAACCGGGTAAAGATTTATCCTCACTACAAAATAATTTAATTGTGGTGCAAATACTGGAAGCGGCAAAACAATCTGCTAGAGAAGGAAAGAAGGTTTTGCTTTAAATAGTGAGACCTATAAGGTTTGCGGGGCGGATTCTGCAGCGCTGCAAACCTTATAGGTCTGTTCTTTCAGGTCACCTGTTTTATTACTATGCCAGCTTAAAAGTGATCGGCTGTCTTTTATACGCTTTTACTTTTTTGCCATTTTGAACGGCACTTATCCAGTTGCCGCTTTCTTTTACTACCCGGATACTTTCTGCCTGTAATTCTTTTGGTCCGCTGATAGCTTTTACATCGCTTATTTTTCCGTTGGTATCTACAATAAATTCTACCACAACAGTACCCTGCAATTTTTTGGCAATAGCGTCTTTTGGATAGTGTACATTTTTAATAAGGTATGCAATCCATCCTTTTTCCCCTCCCGCATAATCCGGCTCAATCTCCACTTTGGTAAAAATTATCGCAGGTGTTGTGTCTTTGTTATCAATGGAATGAGTGAAATAGGTCATTGTATCCGCGGATGTTTTATTTTCTCTTGTGTAGGTAACTTTTGCAAGGGTATCTTTTTGGATAATGCCATCACCTCCCTGCGCATTGCTGTATTTTACAATGCCTTCTAAAATTTTGCGGGCTGTTTTTTCCTGGTTGTCTTTATTGGTAATAAAGATTTCATCCTGTGGATTATTTAAAAAGCCACATTCTATCAAAACAGAAGGGTAATCTGATTTATCAATCACAGTAATGCCTTCATCTCTTAGCTGAATTGTTTCAGATGTTGCATAAATATTTTTTAATTCACCCAAAATAACTGTAGCCAGCTGCTTTGCTTTTATATCTGCTTTTCTGCGTGATATATATGCTTCAAATCCTGTTTGTCCCAATGTTTTTTCCATGGCGGTGTTTACATGTAAAGACAAAAGCAGATCAGGCTTTTCATTATTGGTTATTGCTACCCTGTTCAGCAGATCTTCTCTTAGTTCTGTAGCATTTCCTACAGTAGCATCTGAATTGCGGGTGAGTACTACGTTTACATTATACTGTGGTGCAAGCTCTTTAATTTTTTGCGCAATAGATAAGTTGATGTCTTTTTCATAAATGCCATTTTTGCTTACGGCACCCGGAAATATGCCGCCGTGCCCCGGATCAATAACAACGGTGGTGTTTTTAATAGCGTAATGCGAAGCCGGATGGGCAAATGGTTTATGTGTAAGCTTCACTGCAAAGGCCGATACCAATAGAAAAAGTAAGGGCAATGCCATAATGCGGCTGATATAACCGCTGCGGCGGATAAGATTTGATTGTGTAATCATGGTAATACGTCGTTTTATCTGGTTATGAAAAAAAGGATTGGTAAGAACCGGTGATTTTTGGGTGATGGCATATGATACCAGCAACTCCGCATAGTCATACCTGTTATTTTCTGAGATGGCATATTCATCAGCTAAAAATTCATGAATGGCCTTTATTTCTTTTTTTATAAGATGATAAAAGGGGTTGAACCAGCAAATACAGGAAAGTGTTTCCATCAATAAAATATCGGCGCTGTGTTTTTCTTTTACATGAAACATTTCATGCCTGAAAATTTGCCGTCCCTTTTTATCATCCAGGGAAATTTTTCTATCCCAGAAGATGGATCTGAAAAATGAAAAGGGCGTGCCTGGCTCAGTAGTGTTATAAATTTTAAGCTGATCAATGATTTCATAGGGATATTTCCTTTTCAGGTTTTGTATCCAGGCCAGGGAGCGTAATAACATAATCAGACTGGTTACCGCACCTGCTATATAAATAATGTAAAGGGCGTTTTGCATACTTATCCATTTGCTCCACTGGTTTTGCCGGGCGTAAATGGTTACCGGCTCCTCCCAGCCATTTGCATTGATGACCCTTAGTGTTTGAATAAGTGTTGGGTGTTGCTGGCCAAACCCAAAAAGATTGACGGGAATATTTAAAAATGGAATGATTAAGGAAAGCAGCGCAATGGCAAGCAGGTAGAACCGGTTATAATGATGGAACCGCTTATTACGGAGAAAAAAATGATAATAGCCATACAGCAAAGCGCAGCTTAGGATAAGTTTGGCGATAAATAGTAATACTGCCATTATTCTGGTTTTTTTAGTGATTTAATTTGTTGCAACAACGCTTCCAGTTCTTCCTGGCTTAGTTTATTATCGGTTACAAATTGTGAAACCAACCGGGCAGGGGAACCTTCAAAATATCCCTTAACCAATTGATTAATACTCCTTTTGCCATATTCCGGCTTACTGATTTTGGGTTTATAAAGATTATTGCGCCCCTGCGTTTCATAGGCCACAAAGCCCTTTTCTACCAATATTTTGAGAATGGTGGCGATGGTATTGGAGTGGGGTTTTGGCTCTGGACTATTCTCCAGGATATCTTTCAAAAACCCCTGCTGCAACTTCCATAATACCTGCATAACCTGCTCTTCCGTTTTAGTAAGATTTTTCATTATAACTAAATGTTTAGTTGTTATGTAAATGTATAACTAATTTTTTAGTTACAAAATATTTCTTGCTATTTTTTTAAAATAATTTCAACCTTATAGAATGATAAGTGTTAATACTACATTTAAGTAGCAAAGCCAATACAGGCATAGCTTATAGCCGACTGGCATTTTACTTCCTTAGACTTCTTTTTGTTTTCTATAACTTTTATTTGAGAGATACAATGCTAGTTTTTTAGCAAAACGCTATGAGTTCTCAACTATAAAATTTATTTTTGTTGCGGTTCTGGACGGATCGCAAGGCTTAACAGCCCTTTTGCATACATCTGCAACTTTCCCCGAACAATATTTGTCTTTAGATCGTTACAAACTCGTACCCACCCTGGTATCATCATTTTTATACCTTAAGATTATTCATGAGACAGTTAAAAATTGCAACACAGATCACCAATCGTGATTCGCAGGCGGTAGAAAAGTATTTACAGGAAATTTCTAAAATTTCCATGATTACTCCTGAAGAGGAAACAATACTGGCACAGCGCATTAAGATGGGTGATCAAAGAGCTTTGGACAAATTGGTGCAGGCTAACTTACGTTTTGTGGTATCTGTTGCCAAGCAGTACCAGCACCAGGGCCTTTCTTTGAGCGATCTTATCAACGAGGGTAACCTCGGTTTGATTAAAGCAGCCCAGCGTTTCGATGAAACCAAGGGTTTTAAATTTATTTCTTACGCAGTTTGGTGGATTCGCCAGTCCATTTTACAGGCGTTGGCAGAGCAAGGCAGATTAGTCCGCCTGCCGCAAAATAAAATTGGCACATACAACAAGGCTAACAAAGCGTACATGGCTTTTGAACAGGAACATGAAAGAGAGCCATCTACTGAAGAATTAGCCGAATTACTGGAGATGAGTGAAACTGAGATCAACAACATCTTTCAAAGCAATACCCGTCACACTTCTTTAGATGCTCCGGTACACGAAGCGGAGGATGTGGCCATGGGTGACTTACTGGAAGGCGGCGATGACACAGATAATGATGTAATGAAAGATTCTCTTCGCAGTGAAATCCGCCGTGTGCTGAAATCACTGAGCCCGAGGGAAGCAGAAATCGTAAACGCTTATTTTGGCCTGGATGGTGAAAATGGTGTTACCATTGAGCAAATTGGTCAAAAATATGACCTGACCAAGGAGCGTATCCGCCAGATCAAAGAAAGAGCTATCAAGCGCTTACAAAAAGCACGCTACAGCAATGCATTAAAAGCCTATTTAGGATAATTTTTATCTCAAATTTTTAAATGCCTCCAAAATGGAGGCATTTTTTTTACGGCAACTTTAACCACAGAGGTAAATGAGGTATTCACAGAGATTAAAAAAGTAATCTTCTGTGCCTCCGTGAAAACCTCCTGTTCCTCCGTGGTAAAGTTTTGTGCCACAGGCACCGCAACAAAACCATCTTATAGCTTGTTATTATCACGTACACCTTAATTTTGGAGCATGAAGCAATGGTTATTGGTAATAAGCCTGGTATTTCTTTTTAGTTCCTGCGAAAAAGCAATCAATTTTAAACTGGATCAAACCCAATCTTCCCTGGTAGTGGAAGCCACTATTGAAAATGGCCAGCCACCAGTTGTTATTCTTTCTTCCAGCTTTGATTATTTCAGCGCTATTTCTGCTGACATACTTGCCAATTCATTTGTTCACAATGCAGTTATTACCATTTCAAACGGTGTTAAAACCCACCAGTTGAAAGAATACTTTTATGCAACGGCCGCCAACCTGAAAGTGTATTATTACAGCATTGATTCATCAAATCTTGCCTCTGCATTTGCCGGCACCTTCAATACTGCTTATACATTGAATATCCAGGTGGGTGGTAAAACATACACCTCGGCTACTACCATACCTGCCCTCGCAAAAAAAGTGGATTCATTGTGGTGGAGAAAAGCGCCGGATAACCCTGATTCCAATAAAGTTATTCTGGTGGCGAAAGCAACTGACCCGCCAGGCTATGGTAATTATATCCGGTATTTTACAAAGGTAAACCGTGATCCTTTTTTCCCCGGGCAAAACTCTGTTTTTGATGACCAGGTAATAGATGGTAAAACATATATTGTAGATGTAGAAAGAGGCATTGATCGTAATGCAAAAATAGAAAGGGATACCTATTCTTTTTTTGATCGTGGAGATACCATCACACTTAAATTCGCAAACATTGATAAAACCTGTTTCGATTTCTGGCGCACCATGGAATACAGTTACGGCAGTATTGGAAATCCTTTTGCGTCGCCTACTAAAGTGTTGAGTAATATCAATGGTGCATTGGGTTATTTTGGTGGCTATGCAGTACAATATACCACCATCATTGTACCTAAATAATCTTTTCACACAAAATACAGACAGGTTCATAAACCCACTGCTTATTTGCTGTGTAACCTTTATTTTTGTCAACTTGCTTTACCAGCAACTGTTATAAAAGAGCATATTTATGGAGAAGAACATCGAAAAAATACATTGTTTAATAATCGGATCTGGTCCTGCAGGATATACCGCAGCCATTTATGCTGCACGTGCCAATATGAAACCCGTATTGTACCAGGGCATACAACCCGGCGGACAGTTAACCATTACCACCGAAGTAGAAAACTACCCCGGTTATGCGGATGGTGTACAGGGGCCTGATATGATGGTACATTTTGAAAAACAGGCAACCCGTATGGGGGCAGATATCAGGTTTGGACTGGCAACTAAAGTAGACTTTTCAAAACAACCTTATAAAGTTTGGATTGATGAAGAAAAAGAACTGGAAGCAGATGTAGTACTTATTGCTACAGGCGCCTCAGCAAAATGGCTGGGACTTGAAAGTGAACAACGCCTGAATGGATCTGGTGTAAGTGCCTGTGCTGTTTGCGATGGTACTTTTTTTAAAGGAAGAGAAGTGGCTATTGTAGGAGCAGGCGATACCGCCTGTGAAGAAGCACTGTACCTTTCAAAACTTTGCAGTACGGTGCATATGATTGTAAGAAAAGGAGAAGATGGTATGAAGGCATCCAAAGTAATGCAGGACAGGGTTAAAGCTACTGCCAATATTAAAGTTTACTGGAACAGCGGCACAGAAGAAATTATTGGTCAGTTTAAAACCGAAGCAGTACGGATTAAAAATAATAAAACCGGCCAGGAGCAAACCATACCGGTCAGTGGATTTTTTGTTGCTATCGGTCATGAACCCAATTCAGCCATTTTTAAAGAATGGATAGATATGGATGAAGCTGGTTATATTAAAACGATACCCGGCACTTCAAAAACAAATATTGAAGGTGTTTTTGCGGCAGGCGATGTGCAGGATAAAATTTACCGGCAGGCTGTAACTGCTGCGGGCAGTGGTTGTATGGCGGCGCTGGATGCAGAACGTTACCTGTCTGCTAAAGAACACCATAGCGGTTGATCAGTTAAGAGGTTGAAAAGTTGATACACCTACTGTTAAAACATTTTTGTAATCAATCAACGGCCCCGCAAAAAAATCAACCATTATCTGCCAAATCTTTAACAAATCAACCACTTAACTATTTAATCAACATGCTAACTGTTCATTTAAATGACTTACGTTTTTTTGCTCATCATGGTGCTTATGATGGAGAACCAGAAGTGGGGGGTGAATTTGAAGTGCAGTTACTGGTAAAATATGAAGAGAAAAAGATAAAGTTTGATAGCCTGAAGAACATTCTTAACTACGAAGAACTCTATCATATTGTTAAAAAACGGATGGCAATGCCTACGCCACTGATGGAAGAGATAGCGGAAAGCATTATACGTAAAATACGGCACGAATATTCCTTTGTAAAAGAAGTAAGTATTTCTATCTTTAAGCTGCAGCCGCCCATAGAAAATTTTCAGGGCAAAGTGGGAATAACATTACAAAAGAAATTTGACGATTAGTGAAAACCTTGTTCTACAGCATACTTCTTTTATTGTCGCCTTTTTTATGTTTTGCGCAGGATATTACTGCCTTGCAAAAAGAAGCTGAGCGCCTTGAACCAACCAGTGAGGAACGGGCTTTTCTAAAATACCAGGAGATACTAAAACTGCAACCTGGTAATATAGCCGCGCTTTGTAAAAGCAGTGAACTATGCAGTTCAATCGGCAGGCGCCAGCCAGCCAAAGAACAAAAACTTTACTATTTTAAAGCAGCACAAAAATTTGCGAACCAGGCATTGCGCATCAATTCCAATAGTTCAGAAGCTAATTTTGTAATGTCTATTGCTATGGGGCGTATGGCACTGGTTTTAGGAGGCAAAGAAAAAATCGAGGCTGTAGATCAAATAAAAAAATATGCAGAACTTTCTATAAAATGTAATCCCAATAATTATAAACCTTATCATGTTTTGGGCAGGTGGCATTATGAAGTAAGCGACCTGAGCGGTTTTGAAAGAGCTTTTGCAAAAGTGTTTTACGGCGGTGTGCCACCTGCATCACTGAAAGAAGCCATTTATAATTATGAAAAATGCAGATCATTGGTGCCCGATTTGAAAGTGAATTATCTTGAACTGGCCAAATGTTACCGCCGCAACGATGAAAACCAAAAAGCGCTTGACTTTCTCAATAAAGCCATCACTATGCCAGATAAAATTCAGGATGATACCCGAGTAAAAGAAGAAGCAAAGGAATTGCTGAAAAAGTGGAATTGATTGCTGATCGCGGGACGCATGGATTTGAGATTTATCCGGTTGCAGCATCAAAAAAAATCATTACATCACAAAATCGGCAATCCTAAATCACCTTCCCTTTCCATCTCCCGCTGCGCAAATAAATAAAAGACATCGTAAACATAGATCCCCAGTATAACCATTCACTTGTCCAGCCAATAGCTACTGACAAGTTCAGGTGTTCAAGCACCAGCCACACGTAAAAGGAGTAGAGTATAATAGTAACAAATTCAATCAGGAAACTTATTTTGGTATTACCCGTTCCCGTTACCGCGTTTATACATACCGTAGAGAAAGACATAAGTACCAGTGCAGATGATACAATTCTTATTACGGGTATAGCATGGTTCACCCATTCTGTACTTTGCCCGTATACAGACAGAAAAACATAAGGAAAAATATTAAGCAGCAGGCAAATAACAATGGCAATACCGGTACTGATTTTCACAATTTTCAGAATGAGTTCTATAACGCGGTGCTGCAAACCCTGCCCGATTATATTGCTGACCATGCTGCTGCAGGTAGCCGCAAGCGCCCATGAAAACATACCAAATAAACCAAAAATATTACGCATGGCATTACTGATAGAAAGATCCCGTTCTCCATGGTGTTCTATGAGTATATAAAAAAATTCCCAGCTGATTATACTGATGGCACTCTGAAAAATAAGCGGTGAAGATTGGGCTAAAATGGAATTAGCAGCAGCAGCATCATATTTGAAACTGCTGAATAAAGAAAATCTTTTTCCAATTCCCTTATAATGAATAACTGCAAATACAACTGCCATTCCTAAAAATTCTGAAATAATAGAAGCAATTGCAGCACCATCAAATCCCAGTTTGGGAAAACCCAGATGGCCAAATATTAAACTGTAATCAAAAAATATATTTGAAAGGGCTTCGGCAACTGTACCGGCAATTAAATACCTGCTTTGATTGGTGCCTACCAGCAATGCATTGCGCATCTGGTACACGTATAAAAACGGAAGTCCCCATATACGTATTTTTAAAAATGAAACTGACTGCTTCAAAAGCTGCGCATCATGAATACTGAATTGCAACACCCAGGGAGATATTGTATAAGTCAGCAGGATACCAATAACAGCAATACTCATAGATATACCTACGCCATGTATAAATAATTTGCCAATTTCTTCCGGCCTGTTTTCTCCTGCACGCCTCGAAATAAGCGCCTGCAGGCCATTATTTAAACCAAAACCTATGGCTGCAAAAATGAGGTAATAAACGCCTGTAATAGCCGCCGCCGCAAGAGCTTGTTCACTTAACTGACCAAGGAAAATATTATTAGTAATATAATTGAGCTGGGGTACCAGCATAGCAAGGCTGATGGGCAAAGCAATGGCTAATATCTGTCTGTAACTGATATTTACCTGTAGATTGTTATGTGGTGCTGCCTGCTCCATTTTTAAATGGCTGCAAACCTACCAAATATTATTTTGAAAGAACAAAATGCGGTGGGTATCAGTGAGTAAAATATAGTATTTTGCAACACTTTTATATGGCAAAAATATTGTTTGATATTGCTGTTGCGCATGAACCTGCAGATTGGTTAAATTGTCATTTGGTGATGGAAGTAAGCCCCCATATCTTTTCTTATGCAATACTAAACCGTGAAAAAAAATTATTGCAATTGCGTTTCTATGAACTATATGCGCGAAATAATCATGAACTGGCACAAGAATTAGGTGAAGTTATTACGGCAGACAGTACATTGAAAACAGGCATAGAAAAGAAAACATTTATATACAATTTTCCGGAAAGCCAGCTGGTACCAGAAAAATATTTTAATGCAGATGCAGGCAGGGATTTAATAGAATTAATACATGGTGATTTGAATAAAGGAATTACCCTGAGCGAAAGAATACAGGGTTCGCCGCAATACAATGTTTTCAGGGTTCCGGCTGAAGTGCACAGCCTCCTGCAACGCAATTTTGCAAACAGTAAATACTGGCATTATTACAGTTTATGGATGCAATACAGGCAGAAACAAACTGGTGACAGGGCAGCATATCTTTCTGTTATGTTTTACCCTAACCACCTGCTTGTAGCAGCGGTTAAAGACAAACAATTGCATCTTTTACAAAGCTATGCATACGAAACCGCAGAAGATGCAGGTTATTACCTTTTAAACATTTGCGGGCAGCTGCAGTTATCACCAGAGGAAATCCCCGTACTATTATCAGGGATGATTGATGTATCATCTGCATTGTATACAGAGATATTCAAATATTTCGGACAAGTTGAACTGGAAGGGTTTCCTGATACAAATATGGAACCCGCGCTGCAGGATTATCCTGCTCATTTCTTTTCATCTTTATTGAAACTGGCTATATGCGTATCATAGGAGGCAGCCTTGGCGGAAGAAGGCTGCATCCCCCGGCCCATATGCCGCATACAAGGCCTACAACTGATATTGCAAAGGAAGGATTGTTCAATATACTGCAGAACAACCTGGAGCTGGAAGGAATGAAAACACTGGATTTATTTGGTGGCACCGGCAGCATCAGTTATGAACTGGCTTCACGAGGCGCTTCAGATCTTACCATTGTGGAGAAAGATGAGAAGATGCACGCATTTATCAGTAATAATATAAAAGCGTTGCAAATTGAAAACTGCCAGGTAATTAAATCAGATGTATTCCGGTTTATTAATCAATGTACCGATCAGTTTGACTTTATTTTTGCGGGTCCGCCATATGCGCTTACTACCATAGACAGGTTGCCCGAACTGGTGGCAGAAAGGAAAATATTACAACCGGGTGGTTGGTTTATACTGGAACATACACCAGCAAATCATTACGAAAAATTTGCCCTGTATAAAACTTCAAGGAATTATGGAACTACCATTTTTTCGATTTTTATAGAGCCGGTGTAATAAAACATTTTTACCACTGGCTGGCTGTTTAGTGTATGAATACTTATACTAAAGACTAAATATTGATTGATTGACACAACCCATTTTTATAACCGGTATTGGTACAGGCATCGGAAAAACCCTGGTAGCGGCAATTGTAACTGAAGCATTACAGGCTGATTACTGGAAGCCGGTACAGGCAGGGTACGAAGAAGAAACTGATAGTAGCCTGGTGAAAAAATATCTTTCTAATTCATCTTCCATCGTTCATCCCGAATTGTATAAATTAAAGCTGGCTGTTTCTCCACATATAGCTGCAAGAGAAGAAAATATAGCTATTAGTCTTATCAAAATAAAAGATAAGCTGGAAGAAATCAATGCTGGTTTGCAACATAAAAAAACCGGGATAATTATAGAGGGGGCAGGCGGTCTGATGGTTCCATTAAATGATCATGAATTTGTAGCAGATTTAATAAAACAATTACAGGCAAAAGTTATTTTGGTTAGCAGAAACTACCTGGGCAGTATCAATCATTCACTCTTAACTGCCGAAGTATGCAGGTACTATAAACTGGATGTACTGGGTTGGATTTTTAATGATCAGTACCTTGCTTACGAAGATGAAATTGTGCATTGGTCGGGCTTTCCTAAAATTGGTACTATATCTTTTACTGACAGGCCCGGTAAAGAATTTATAAAAGAACAGGCAAAATTAATGGAGCAGGATTTGAAAAAAGTAATATGACAAAAACAGCCCTGCGTGAAATGTATAAACAGAAAAGATCGGCTTTGCCTGAGGAAGAACGGCTGCGCCTGAATGACTTACTGCTGATACAATTTCAGCAAATGGAAATTCCCTATGGTGTAAATATTTTACTAAGCTATTGGCCACTGGAGCAACACGCAGAAATAAATACTTTTTTGATGACAGATTATTTACAGTTCCGCATGCCGGAATTGCAAATTGCCTATCCTGTTGCCAACTTTGAGGACACTTACATAAAAGCTGTGCTGGTAAACGATGATACTGACTTTAAAAAGAACCGGTATGGTATAGCAGAACCTGTCAATGGACTGGAAATTACCGCTGCAGATATAGACCTGGTATTTGTACCCTTATTGGTTTTTGACAGAGATGGTTACCGGCTGGGGTATGGCAAAGGGTTTTATGACAGATTTTTGCCAGGGTGCAGAGAAGATAGTATTAAGGTAGGTTTTTCCTATTTTGAACCGGTAGCCTCCATTGACGACATCAATCAATTTGATGTACCTTTAACAACAGGCATTACCCCTGAGAATATTTATGAATTTTAATTTTCCGCTGCTAAAGCCGGTACGTATTTTATTGTTTCCGTTTTCATTGGTTTATTTTGTGATAATCTTTTTGCGTAACCGTTTGTATGATAATGGCATTTTTAAATCAGCTTCATTTAATCTTCCTTTAATATGCGTGGGAAATATTGCTGCAGGCGGCACGGGTAAATCGCCCATGACCGAATACCTGGTAAAAGAACTAAAAACACATTTTAAAATTGCTACACTAAGCCGCGGGTATAAACGCAAGACAAGTGGTTATGCCCTGGCCAATGAAAACAGCAATGCCCTGGAAATAGGTGATGAACCCATGCAGTTTCACCTCAAATTCCCTGATGTGCCGATAGCCGTAGGTGAAGCAAGAATAGAAGCTATTCCACAACTGCTGCACGATAAGCCCGGTACACAGGCCATTATTCTTGATGATGCTTTTCAGCACCGGTCAGTAATAGCAGGAATGAATATTATACTTACTGATTGCAATAACCTCTATACCCGTGACTGGTACCTGCCAACCGGGGATTTGAGGGATGAAAGAACAAGTGTAAAAAGAGCCGAGATAATAATTGTTACTAAATGCAAACCGGGAATGACGTCAGCAGAAAAGGAAGCAGTTACAGAAGAGCTTGCAGTAGAAAAAAATCAGGCAGTTTTTTTCACGGGCATCCGTTACGGCCAGCCATATCATATTATTTCAAAAAAAACCGTGCAGGTAACCACAGATGTTGAAGTGCTTTTGGTAACGGGGATTGCCAATCCGCGGCCGCTTAAAAACCTGTTGCAGGAAAAATCAAAGATTTATTATGAAATGGCGTACAATGATCATCATATTTTTACCATAGATGATTTGAAAGATATACAAAAACGATTTAACAGTATCGGTGTGGACAATAAAATAATTCTTACAACAGAAAAGGACGCAGTGCGGCTGGTAAAGTTTGAACATGAACTGGCATACATGCCGCTCTATGTGGTTCCTATCGAACTGGAATTCCTGTTTAATGATGCACACCGCTTCAATGGATTAATTGGTACATTTATAAAAGACTTTAAAAAGAAAATGTGAAAATTGGAAAATGTGTAAATACAAAACAAACCCCGCAGGGGCGATATTAATATAACTATGGCTAAGAAAACAGATAAGAAAAAAAAGAAAACCACTTCGTTTGAATCATTATACAAAGGAAGACTGGATGTTACACGTTCAGGAATGGGTTATGTAATTGTAGATAAACTGGATACAGATATTATAGTACGCCCCAATGGATTTAATACTGCATTGCATGGTGATACCGTACGTGTACGCATTACAGGTGATGTAAATAAAAGCGGCCGTAAACAGGGAGAGGTGGTAGAAGTGGTGGATCGCAAACAAACGGAATTTATGGGAAGGATTGATGTGAGTCAGAATTTTGCATTTTTCATTGCCGAAACAGATAAGCCAATGCCGGACATTTATATTCCATTGGATAAACTGAACGGGGCTAAAGATGGCGATAAGGTAATCGTTAAACTGGAGAGCTGGGAAAAAAATAAAAAGCCCAATGGTGCCGTAATGGAAATAATGGATGGAAGCAATGCAGGCGACCTGGCAATGAAAGAGATCATTATGGAAAATGGCTTCTCCATTAATTTTAGTGAAGAAGTGCTGGAAGCATCTGAACGCCTGCCTGATACTTTACCGGAAGCAGAAATTCAAAAAAGAAAAGATGTACGCGGCATACTAACGTTTACCATTGATCCTGCAGATGCAAAAGATTTTGATGATGCTATTTCTTTTCGTGTATTAAAAGATGGCAATTATGAAATAGGTGTACACATCGCAGATGTGAGTTATTATGTTGAGCCGGAAACCGAACTGGATAAATGCGCTTATGAAAGAGCTACGTCTGTGTATTTGCCAGACAGGGTAAATCCCATGCTGCCGGAGCGCATTTCAAATGAACTTTGTTCACTCAGGCCCAATGAAGACAAATTTACATTCTCTGCTATTTTTGAAATAACACCCAAAGCAGAAATGAAAAATTACTGGCTGGGCAAAACCGTCATTCATTCAGACAAGCGTTTTGCGTATGAAGATGTGCAAAAAATAATTGACAGTGGCGAGGGTGAATTAAAAGATGAGGTGCTTATTTTGAATAACCTGGCCCAGCGTTTCCGCAAACAAAGGTTTAAAAAAGGTGCTATTAATTTTTCCAGCCAGGAAGTGAAATTTAAATTAGATGAAACCGGAAAGCCAATAGGCATTATAATAAAAGAAAGTAAGGAATCACACCAGCTCATTGAAGAATTCATGTTGCTTGCCAATAGGATAGTAGCAGAACATGTTGCAAAAATTAAAGTTAATAAAAAGCCTATTCCGTTTCCTTACCGCATACATGCTGCACCGGATGAAGAAAAGCTATTACCATTTGTTGAGTTCGCAAAAAAATACGGACATAAGTTTGATACAAAAACACCGGAGGGTATTGCGGCCTCATTTAACCAGATGCTACTCGATATAGAAGGGAAACCAGAACAGCATGTATTGCAGCAGTTAGGTATCCGTACCATGGCCAAAGCAATTTACACATCAGAGAATATCGGGCATTATGGTTTGGGCTTTGCTGATTATACACATTTTACGTCGCCTATACGCCGTTACCCGGATGTGATGGTGCATCGTATTCTTGAGGAGATACTGAATAATGAACTGCCGGTTGATAAAAAAATGGAAGCTAAGTGCCGGCATTGCAGCGAACGCGAACGTGCTGCTATGGAGGCCGAACGTGCTGCCAATAAATACAAGCAGGTAGAATTTATGCAGGATAAACTGGGAGAGGAGTTTGACGGTGTTATCAGCGGCGTATCTTCTTTTGGTTTTTGGGTAGAAACAGTGGAGCATAAATGTGAAGGGTTGGTAAGTATTAACGGCTTATTCGATTATGATGATTTCCGTTATGTGGAAACTGATTATTGCCTGGCAGGAAGAAGAAGTGGCCGCACTTTCAGAATGGGTGACAAAGTGAGGATTCGCCTGGTCTCTGCCAATCTTGCCAAACGGCAATTGGATTATGAGTGGGTGGTGGCTGCGGCTGTTGCCGGCAATGATGAAGAAGAAGCAAAAGCAAAAGGGAAAAAGAAAAAGAGTTAATGTGAAAGTGTGTAAATGTGACAAATGTGAAATAAAGAATGATTGAAGATGTACATTGTCATCAAATAATCGGAGAAATTGAATACAACAATTATCAGATAGTAAAGTATGTTTGAATAGAACATATCAGACATCAATAAATCAGATATCAGACATACCCATGCATTCATTTGAAGATCTGTCAAAGTTATTTAAAGAAAAATTTGAGGTGCCGCATTTTCCAGATGAACCGGCTACTTTGTATAACCCCAACAATTATTTTTTAACCATTGGTGGCAAACGGGTACGGCCTGTTATGTGTTTAATGGGCAATGAATTGTTTGGCGAAATAATACCAGATTGTTACCATGTGGCAACTGCTATAGAGCTCTTTCATAATTTCACACTTATACACGATGATATCATGGACAAGGCACCGCTACGCCGCGGCATGCAAACCGTGCATGAAAAATATGATGCTTCAACAGCTTTGCTGGCAGGCGATGTAATGCTGGTGCGGGCATATGATTATCTTAATAAAATTAAAACCATATTTATCCACCAGGTACTTCATTTGTTTAATAAAACAGCAAAAGAAGTTTGTGAGGGCCAGCAATTAGATATGGATTTTGAAAAACAAGAACAGGTAAGCATGAATCAGTACCTGAAGATGATCGAATTAAAAACGTCTGTATCGCTGGCCGCCAGCCTGCAATCCGGCGCTATACTGGGCGGAGCAGGTGAAGGCAATCAGCGGCATTTATATGAATTCGGACGTAACCTCGGTATTGCTTTCCAGGTACAGGATGATTACCTGGATGCATTTGGCGATCCCGAAAAATTTGGTAAGAAAGTGGGTGGAGACATTACAGCCAATAAAAAAACTTTCCTGATGATTCATGCGCTGGAAGTTGCCCCGCCGGCCTCAAAAAAATACTGCTGCAGCTGATGAAAGAGAACCCGGCTGATAAAGTTGCCGGTGTATTGAATATTTTTAAAGATTGCGGGGTTGATAAATGGGCAGTTGATCTGAAAGAAAAATATACAAATATCGCACATCAGCATCTGGAAGATATAGCGGTGATGGCTGCACGAAAAGAACCACTAAGGCTACTGGCAGAATTTTTAGTCAGGCGTGAGTATTGAGTCACGCATGATTATAGCCGGTACAGGAGATCAGACCATATTTCTAATTATAAATTCCGCGGATTCTTCCATTGTTTTATCAGCCTTTCCAGCGTTCCATCAATCCTGTTTTTACGGGTCGCTCCTGTTTTGCAGTAACAATCCATTCCACATATAGCTTCTTAGCAACGTCTCCTGGCGGGGTGTTGCAAAAAGCGTTCTCATAAATAAATGGGATTTTTCAGCAACATTCCGGCCAGGGACGTTGCGTAGTACCAGGCACAGCCATCAATACGAAAATGATTTTGGTATCACAAAATTCAAGGAGATGCATTTTAGACATCCTGCGGGAATATGATTCGTATCTGCCATGGCGCAACATCCTCCTTTGCTCATTGTTATTTTAAATGCCTGTGAGAGAGACGTTGCTGGGAACGGCGGCTAAATAAACGTTTTCATTCATGTTGAGGCTGATAAATTAATGAACTGTTCATTTATGGGGCATGTGCCGGGGCAAGTACCGTATTTAAAACTAAATGTTTCAACGAACACTAGCCTAAGAATATAATATGCCTGTTTTCACGGAATGCTTTATAATTAAAAACGCGCAGTTTCAATGAACCCGTTAATTTTATATTCAAAAAACACGATGGCTTCTCCAGGAAAATTTTTAAGTTGCGGTCTGCTTACTTTGTTATCCGTCATTTACGCAGTTGCACAATCAGAACCCAATCCCAGGTTTGAATTGTATATTCTCATTGGGCAATCGAATATGGCGGGCCGTGGTCCGCTCACAGACGAATTAAAAGCTCTGGGCAATGATAGTTTATTCTCGCTCAATAAAGAAAAGCAATGGGTGCCTGCCAGGCATCCCCTTCATTTTGACAAACCGGCTATTACCGGCGCAGGACCTGGTGTAGCATTCGGGATAGAAATGGTAAAGGCAAAACCTGGTGTACGGGTTGGGCTTATTCCCTGTGCCGTGGGTGGTACGCCAATAGAACATTGGTTGCCCGGAGCATACGACAGTGCTACCAATACACATCCTTATGATGATGCGGTAGTAAGAATATTATTTGCTATGAAAACAGGTATTATCAAAGGCGTTATCTGGCACCAGGGAGAGGCCAACAGTCAGCCTGCCGCTGCTCAAAAATACCTTGGACAATTATCAGAATTGATTACCCGCATCAGGGCCCTGGCTGGAAATCCGCAACTGCCATTTGTAGCCGGTGAACTTGGACGTTTTCTGAAAACCAGCGAAAATATCAACCAGCAACTAATTTTATTGCCCGGGCAAATTGCTGGTACAGCGGTAGCATCTTCTGAAGGGCTAACAGACAAGGGCGATCAGTTGCATTTTGATTCACCATCTGCTGCAGAGCTGGGAAAAAGATATGCAGCGAAAATGATTGCTCTCCAAAAAATAAATTAAATATACATTCAGCAGCATTGACTGTTCATAAATTGTAAGGAGAAACTGAAAAATTAAAATCACCGGTTGATTTTTGGCCGGCATAACGACGCATCTGTTACGGGCTAACAGATAAAAAAAGCAATAGCAGAAGCAATACAGCAGACGCGCTTTTTATCCTGCAATAAGTATTACGGTTTACGCTGTAAGACATCAATTTATTTTATGCGCTTTAAACCGAACCGCATTCGTCTTCACTTTTCACCACTCCATCTTTTTTACTTATCTTAAACCCTTAAACCATAACTGCATGTCCAATTCGCTTTTCCGCACAAAAAAGATAGCTTCCATACTGGCAGAAGGGCCGGATGACAGTCATGGCGGAGGCGGTTTAAAGCGGGTACTCACCCTTCGCGATCTCACCTTTTTTGGTATTGCTGCCATCCTGGGAGCGGGCAGTTTCAGCAGCCTGGGCGGGGCTGTTTTTCACGGAGGCCCCGGTGTGGTAATTTTGTTTATTATTACAGCAATAGCATGCGCGTTTACCGCATTTTGTTATTCTGAGTTTGCCAGCCGTATACCGGTAGCCGGCAGCGCTTATACCTACGCGTATGCAAGTTTTGGTGAACTGTTTGCCTGGATAATTGGCTGGGCGCTCATCATGGAATATTCAATTGGTAATATTTATGTTGCTTATAGCTGGAGTGATTATTTTACATCATTCCTGCAAAAAATTAATGTGCATATGCCTGAGTATTTATGTACCAGTTATATGGAGGTAAAACATGCTATGGCTGATGGAAGCGCAGCCAAAGATGTGCTGGAAGCATGGAACAATGCCCCTGTTATTGGCGGGCTGCATATTATTTTTGATTTGCCTGCACTTATTATTAATATACTGATTACCTATCTCGTATTTCGTGGAATTAAAGAAAGCCGCAATTTCAGCAATGTAATGGTGGTTTTAAAAATGATAGTGGTAGCATTGGTAATTATAGTCGGTGGATATATTATTTTTTCAAACGGGCTTACCATTAACTGGACACCTGCCAATGATGCCGGTGTAAAATCTTTTATGCCCAATGGTTTTGGTGGTGTAATGGCTGCAGTCAGCGGTGTATTTTTTGCATACATTGGGTTTGATGCGGTGAGTGTACTGGCAGAAGAAAGCAAAAACCCGCAACGTGATTTACCAAGAGGAATGATACTGTCGCTGGTAATTTGTACCATCGTTTATATTTTATTAACACTTGTATTAACCGGCGCTGTTAACTATAGAAATTTTGAAGGAGTTGGTGACCCGCTTGCATTTATTTTTGAAAAGCAAAACCTGAATGTTGGCTGGATGCAGTTCTTTGTTTCCATTGCGGCTGTAATTGCCATGACAAGTGTCTTACTTGTTTTTCAAATGGGACAGCCACGTATATGGATGTGCATGAGCCGTGACGGATTACTACCGCCTGTATTTCAGAAAATTCATCCAAAGTTTAAAACGCCTTCTTTTGCAACCATTGTAACAGGTTTGGTGGTGGGTATTCCTATTTTGTTTACAGATAAAACCTTTGTACTCGATTTTACCAGCATTGCTACGCTGTTTGCTTTCGTTCTGGTATGCGGAGGGGTATTACTGATTCCAAGAAAAGAAAAGCAGGCGGGAAAGTTTCATATTCCCTACATCAATGGACAATTTATATTTCCGGCAATTATTATTGTTGCCTTGGCAATCATTTATTTCTTTAATCATCAATACGTGCAGCAATTGTTCCACCTTTCATTAACTACAGAAGAAGCGCAATCTGCCGTTGCAGGAATTGACCAGCAAAAACCAGATTTAATTAATAATGCCATAAACAGTGCCGCCATTGCCAAGGAAACAATCAATGTATCAACTATTATATTCTGGATGGTATGTGTATTAATCAGCATATTGACATTTGTAAAAAAATATTCATTAATTCCATTACTCGGTTTAGTAACCTGTTTGTACCTGCTAACAGGAATGACAGCAAAAAACTGGGCCTGGTTTTCCAGTTGGCTGGTACTTGGTTTAATTGTTTATTTTCTGTACGGTTACAGGAAGAGTAAACTGGCGGGCAAGTAAAATAATTGAATGGTTGATAGCTGAATTTTTGTAAGAACTAAAAAACGAAGCGTTTTGACTTTTGATTTTTGAATTTTAACTTTTGTATTTTTATTCCATGAAATTCGAAATTGGCGATAAAGTAACGGTGCTGCATTCTAATGAAGATGGTGAAGTAATTGATATTATAAATGACAGGATGGTAATGGTGGAAGTAAGGGGTGTAAAATTTCCGGCCTATACTGATCAGCTGGACTTCCCTTATTTCAAGCAATTCACTCAAAAAAAAACCCTTCCTGAAAAAAAGCCCAAAACTTATATAGACCAGGTACCCAAAGAAAGGAAAACAATTGCCGGCCCCAGGCACCCTGCCGGAGTTTGGTTGATGTTTTTGCCAAAATTTGAAACAGACGAATTTGGTGATGATATTGTTGATCTGCTGAAAGTGCATCTTATAAATGGGATGGAAACAGGTTATGGTTTTCATTATAAAGTTAATTATGCGGGAGAAACCGGTTTTGATCTGAAAAATGAATTATTGGTTAACCAGGATTTTTACCTGCACGATATTCCATTTGATAACCTGAATGATAATCCCACTTTTTCCTGTGAGTTTACTTTATTGCACCCTGACAAAAGCAAGGCTGACTATTATGAAACATCCCTGAAACTGAAGGCTCAGCAATTATTTAAAAAAATAGAGGAGATAAAATTAAAGGGAGAACCAACTTTTTCTTATAAACTATTTGATGCTTACCCGGTAAGGCAGGAAGAAGAAAAAATGGATATAGCCTCTTTATCTGCTGCCGGCTATAAAGTATACGAAGCATCCAAAGCAAGGCAGCATTTACCACCAGTCCGGACTGTAGTGGATCTGCATATAGAAAAAATAACAGACGACTGGAAGCGGCTGAGCAATTTTGAAATACTTACCATTCAATTAAGGGAGTTTGAAAAATATTACGAACTGGCAGTTGCACACCGGCAATCAACTGTCGTATTTATTCATGGCCTTGGTACTGGTAAATTGCGTGATGAAGTGCATGAACTGTTACGATTAAAAAAGGAAGTCAAATATTTTGTCAATCAATATCATCCTTCTTATGGATATGGTGCTACAGAGGTTTTTTTGCAATACTGATTAACCAGAAATTGAGAATTAGTAATTTGCAATTCGGCGTTTGCTAAGATTATAATTCATTAAAGTTGCTGCTTTTTCTAAACGCATAAGAGCGTGCATTTATCCTTACAAACCTGCTCCAACCAAATTCCAAATTCCTGATTACCAATCCATACCTTTGTATCAACTACCAACCGAGCTATCGATCTTATGGCAACATAGGGTAGGAAAGTCCGGACAGCGAAGAGCAATGCACCGGTGAATAGCCGGGTGGTGGTGCCTTGGTACCACCAACAGAAAGTGCCACAGAAAATTACTTCTCATCGTAAGATGGGTAAAGGTGAAAACGTAGGGTAAGAGCCTACGATGCTGCGCAGTAATGCACGGCATGGGTAAACCTTGCATGCTGTAATGCCACGTATACCAGCGATTGAGGGCTGCTCGCCCGATGCTGGAGGGTAGGCAGCAAGATCCCTGCAGTAATGCCGGGGCCAGATAAATGATAGTTTAGAAACAAAATCCGGCTTACGAGTTGGTAGTTATTTTACCTCCTGCCCCCTGGAGGGGGGATGTTAATTTCGTTAATAGTGGCGTCTACCACGACTATAATTACCATCATCAATATTGAAAATTGAACTGCGTAATAAATTGGTATCAGCAATGTTTTGTTGCTGAATCTTGCACTTGAAGAATTTCTAAAAAATACTTGAATTACGATAAGCGGGCGCTGCGTGTTGACCCACCCTCTTTTAGAAGAGGCAGGGTGAGTAGCTATTTTTTGTAAAGATTTCCCATGTAACCTCCAATCTCCATCATCCATGCAATACCCAGATGAACCATAATGCCACCTAAAATGGATTGTGTCCTGTATGCAATAATACCCAGCAGCATACCCCCAAAAAAAGAAGAAATGCATTCAAACAGTGGTTTGCCAAAATGAATACTGCAATAAAAAACCGCCATGGGCAAAACAGCATCAGCTCCTGCAAAACGTACAAATGCAAATATTAAAAAGCCACGGAAAAAAAGTTCTATGGTAAAAAAATCAATGCCATAAGAAATTTCATACCCTATTTTATACCACCAGGGGTGGTTGGTTATATTGTCAACAAAAGCTACCTGCTTCAATTTTGGATACATGTGCAAAAAATCAGCCTGCGTAGAAGCAAATGCTATCAGCGGTACCATAATTACCAGCATGAGTGCATAGGGTTGCCAGTCAAAATTTTTTGTTGTAAGTCCCCAGAAGGAGTTCTGTGTCTTTTGCTGCCACCAGAACAGCAATAGTGGTATAACTACCAGCACTAACCGCGAAGGCAGGTTGGCAATGATAGCATAGTACCTGTTCCAGTTGTTATAGCCTGTTCCCGCTATCCACTGTGTTAACCCGCTAAAACTCACTTTCAAAGCAAATATGGCGGGCGCGAGAAATAATAAAACCCAGAAAAGCGGAAAGCTGCTGGCCTGTTTATGCCGGGTAAATAGTACTGCCAGGAATGGAATAATAAATGCGATGGCGTAGACACAGTAAAAACCGATGAATTTTCCGAAGCGCGAATTGATATTATACAGCCATTTTGTTTCTATACCAAAACGGTAATTGAGGGTTAAAAATATAGCAGCAAAGCAAGCGCAGAATGTAAGCAGCCATTTATCAACGTTTCTAAAATAATCCTGGAGGTATGAGAAAATGAGGTTCATTGGTTTCAGGCATTAGCATTGCCTGTAAAGGACGCTTTCATTTTTGACATCAGATCGGATTCAATCATTTTAGCGGCAATGGCAATCATATTGTTATATGCCTTGCTTTGAGATATACCATGCCCAATAATAACTGGCTTTGCAACACCCAAAACTGGCGTGCCTCCATAATATTCAAAATTGAAGCGGTCCAGGTATTCGTGCTCAATGTTTTTGGCGCGTGTTATATCATAAATCGATTCAGCCATTTTAAGAACAACGTTACCGGTAAAACCTTCGCATACCATTACATCGCATTTGTCAAATAATATATCGCGTCCTTCAGCATTGCCAATAAAATTAATATGGTTGTTTTGTTTAAGTAAAGTATAGGCTGCCTGTGCAAGAATGTTTCCTTTCCCTTCTTCTTCACCCATATTCAATAAACTTACTCTTGGGTTTTCAATACCTAAAATATGCCGGGCATACAGAGAGCCAAGGATAGCAAACTGGTTAAGGTTTTCTGGTTTGCAATCGGCATTTAAACCAACATCAAGCAGTATGCCGGTCTTCCCGTTTTCTTTTGGTATTACTGTAGAAATAGTGGGGCGCAACACACCATCAATTACTTTAATACTGAACATGGCGCCTACCAGCATAGCGCCGGTATTGCCTGCGCTTATAAAGGCATCAATTTTATGGGAAGCAAGATAGTGGAAACCAACAGCGATGGAGGATTGTTGTTTTTCTTTGAGCGCCTTTGCAGGATGCTCATGCATACCTATAGTCTGGGGTGCGTGTACAATTTTTATTTTCTCAGGAGGTATATTTTCCTGTACAAGTAACGGTGTAAGCTGCGTTTCGTCTCCAAACAAAAATAAAGTAAGACTGTCAGCATGTTCGGTTAAATACAAACGGATGCCTTTTGCCGCTTCAAGCGGAGCAAAATCACCACCCATCATATCTAAGCCAATATTCATAGTGACTGCAAAAAAAAATTCCAAAACTCAAGGGTTTTATGTTACTAAACCATTGAATGCCGGAATCGTTATTTGTTTAAATTTATTTTACAGGAGCTTGCTCGGCTACTACTTTTCCTTTGTAGTATAATTTGCCTTCACTTACATGTGCACGGTGGCGAACATGTATTTCACCAGTTGTACTGTCTTTGCTCAGTGTAATAGAACTTGCGGTATAATGCGTTCTTCTTTTAGCACTACGCTGCTGAGAATGTCGTCTTTTGGGATTTGGCATGACTCATCTTTTATTATAATCAGAAAATATTTGTTAACCTGTTTATAAGCTTTTCGGCTTTTAATTATCTAAATTTTTCTTTACTTTTTCGAGGCCTTTCCATATAGGATTTTCAGCGTTACCAGGCTCATCTTCACCCTTCTTAAGCATATCCAGTACATCATTGTCACAAAACTGGCTGCCCATTTTCTCTTCACTGCACATGCGCTGCATAGGTATGCTCAGATTGATGAATTCATATATCCAGTCGCCAACATGAAGGTGACTTTCACCACGCCCGATATAATACACATCAGCATCTTCTTCCTGTTCATTCATCTGATCCGGTTCTTCTGCCAGTTTCACCACTACATTAAATTCGTCCCATAAATTCATGGGTAAGCTGGTACTTCCACACCGGTCGCAGGTTGTTTCAAGTGCTCCGCCCACCTCAAATTTTAACAGCATAAAGCCATTTTGCTTGTCAAGGGTCAGCTTTATATTTGCTTTGCAGTTGCGGAAATCCTGCTGTTGATAAGGCTCAAAGAACTTGTCATTTACCTGGTATTGGTATTCATGTATGCCCTGCTTCAATCCCACAAATGCTATATCATATTCCCGGCGACCCATGTCTATGAACTTTTAAAGGTTGGCAAAGGTAGGATAAAAAATTAAAAGACAGGCATAAGACATAAGATTTGTTCCTGAAAGAATATCATTTCCGGAGATTGTTTCATAAGCCTTCAATTGCCTGTTTCCTGATTATCTTTCCTGACTTGGTTTTAGAGATGGTAATAAGTAATCTTTGTAAAAATAGAGATTATCCAGGTAGCAAGTTTCGTTCATATAGTGCTGAAAGTGAATGAGATTTCTATTCAATGGTATTTTAATTTGATTTTAATAGCTTGTAATACAATTGTTTCCGGGTTGCAGTATTAATTGCAGACCTTTGCCCCACTTAATAATAACTATTAATAATATGGAAGATGCGAGAATATTGCTGGTAGAGGATGAAAGAAAGATAGCGGACTCATTAAAAAAAGGGCTTTCGGAAAATCAATATGAGGTAGAGGTGGCTTATGACGGGCTGGCAGGCAAGAAACTATTTGAAAATCAACCTTTTGACCTGGCTATACTGGATATTAACCTGCCGGGTATGAACGGATACGATCTCTGTAAAGAAATACGCAATCATAACCAGAAAATTCCTGTTATGATGCTGACTGCGCTTAATGCCATTGACGATAAAATCGAAGGTTTTGACGCCGGGGCAGATGATTATATTATAAAACCATTTGATTTTAAAGAACTATTGGTAAGAATACGGGCTTTGTTGAAACGCCTGCGGCAAACCGTTCCGGCAGGAAATGTGCTTAAAGTGTCTGATCTTGTTATGAACCTGGACAGTAAGGAAGTGACAAGGGATGGCAAAATAATTGGACTTACCGCAAAAGAATTCCAGTTGCTGGAATACCTGATAAAAAACAAGAATAAAGTTGTATCCAGGGCAGATATTGCATTAAATGTATGGGATATAGATTTTGACACCAAGACCAATGTAATAGATGTCTATGTAACCTTTCTGCGGAAAAAACTTGACAAAGACTTCCCCCACAAATTAATACATACTCAAGTAGGTATGGGTTATATACTGAAGGATTCCTGAGATGAATATCCGGTTTAAAATAACACTGCTTTTTACCCTCCTTGTGATGGGTATTTTGTCGCTTATCAGTTATTCCGTTTACTATTTTACAGACCAGAGCCGGGCGGCCATTTTTAAACTACGTTTACAGGCAGGTGCAAACAACCGCGCTAATTTATTTGCCATGCTGGGCGATAACAGGATGGATATTCTGCACAAGATGGACAGCAGTTCAACTGCGCTCATATCGCAAAGAGGATTGATTATTTATGACAGTGAAAGTAAACCCGCGTATGAATTTTTTGGAAACGGCGTCAGGCCTTTCACCATCAGCAGCCAGATGATAGCTGATATAAAAGCAGCAAAAAATAAATTTCTTAAAATTGGCGATTTGGATGTTTCCGGTATTTATCATTTATATAATAATAAGGGCATTGTTGTTTTTTACATGGGTGTTGATGAGGATGGTAAAAAAAGAATTGAAGACCTGAAACGTATCCTGCTATCAAGTTTACTGGCAGGTGTTATCATAACAATTATAGTAGGATATATTTTTTCCACGCAACTGGTAAGGCCGCTAAACAGGATAATCAGGGAAGTAAATGAAGTGTCATTTAATAATCTGTCAGACCGGATTTATGCCGGTGACGGACAGGATGAATTGTCAAGTCTTGCTAATACTTTTAATAACCTGCTCATCCGTTTGCAGGAATCAATTTCTATACAAAAGAGATTTATTTCAAATGCTTCTCATGAACTTTCCACACCACTTACTTCCATCAGCAGCCAGTTGCAGGTAACGCTATACAAAGAAAGAAGTACAGAAGAATATCATAATGTACTTTATTCTATCCAGGAGGATGTGGAGCAAATGCGGCAACTGACCAAAAGTCTTCTTGATATTGCTAAAACCGGGTATGAGGGAGGTATTGAATTAAGTGAAGTGAGAATAGACGAAATCATGTTAAAAACAGTAGCAGACGTTAAAAAAATAAATGCTGCTTACAATGTTGAACTTGAATTTGGTGAATTTCCTGATGATGATAAAAGCTGCCTGACTTATGGCAATCCTGATCTTTTATACAGCGCTATTAAAAATATTACGGAGAACGCCTGTAAATATTCTTATGATAAACAGGCTTATTTATATTTGAAATTTGAGAACGATTATATTATTGCGCAGGTAAAAAACAACGGAGAAGTAATCAGTCCTGCAGAAATAGAAAGTATTTTTCATCCGTTTTACAGGGGGCGTACTGCTGGTGATACCAAGGGGTTTGGACTGGGACTGGCTTTATCTCAGCGTATTGTCGCATTACACAAAGGAAGGGTAGTAGTTCAGTCAGACAAAGCCAATGGCACGGTATTTACCATTACGTTTCCATCATTAAATACTTATTGAAAATATTGTTTAACCGGTTTTTAATTTAGCTTCTGCGGGTTTATAGTTTTTATGAGCGAAATTTATAGCAGGTTATATTTTAGCAGGTTTAGTGATTTTTTTTCATAGGGTGGTTTTAGGTTGCATTCTCGTCTTAAAAGGATATATGTTGAAAAACATACGTCCTTTTTTTATATGCGGAGACCATTTGGTTTACAGCGTTTTTTTATTCATTATTTTGAAAAATTCTTCTGCATAGCTGATTCCTACAGGTATTTCTCTTCCGGCTATTTCAATTTTTTTACTGCTTACTTTTTCTATTTTTCCAAGCGCAACTATGTATGAGCGGTGAATACGGACAAACTCACTGGACGGAAGTTTTTCTGCTATGGCTTTGAGGCTCATAAGGGTAAGGATATTTTTATTTTCTGAAAGATGAATCCTGATATAGTCATCAAGCCCTTCTATAAATAACACAGCTTTCAGGTTTACTTTCACCAGTTGGTAGTCTGCTTTCACAAATATTGAAGTAAGCCGCATTTCCTGGTTAAGTGTAAATTCATAATATTCTTTGGCCTTGTATACGGCTTTTACAAACCTGTCGTAGTCAAAAGGTTTTAATAAATAGTCAATGGCATTTACATTAAACCCTTCTACCGCATATTCGCTGAATGCAGTGGTGAAAATAACCATTGGTTTTTGAAGCATTGAATTATAGAACTGAATGCCGTTTATATCCGGCATCTGGATGTCAAGAAAAATAAGATCAACTTTTTCTTTTTCCAGGAATGCCCTTGCTTCAATGGCATCCGTAAAACTGGCTGTTAAATGCAGAAAAGATACCTTACTGATATATTCTTTTACCAGGTTTAACGCCAGCGGTTCATCATCTATCGCTATACAACTTATCATACCAAATCAAGTGTGAGGGTAATTAAAAAAGAGTTTGCATTGTTCTCTATACGTAATGAATGCTTATTGCAATATATCAGTTCCAGTCTTCGTTTGGTATTGTTAAGACCTATACCTGTATTATCCGGGCCAGCGTGACTGTTTTGAAACTTCTGGTTGGCAACTATAAAATCCAGTTGATTACCGGTTACTTTAAGGTGTATATCAATTACAGAAGGCTGGTGTGCGCTGATGCCATATTTAAATGCATTTTCTGCAAATGCACTGAACAAAAGCGGGGCTATATGTTTGCCGGCCGTATTTCCCAGCGCGGTAAAGTTAATAACTGATTTCTCAGTTAACCTTACCCGTTGCAGCGAGATATAATTTTCCAGAAACTGTATCTCTTTATCCAGTGGCACAAAATTACTTTTGGCATCGTCCAGCACGTATCGCATAATAGCAGACAATTTCATTATAGATGTAGCGGTATCAGGGCTGTTGGCAATGGCAAGCGAATAAATATTATTAAGGGTATTAAAAAGAAAATGGGGATTTACCTGTGATCTTAAGAGCGCCAGTTCCGTACTTATTTTTTCTTTTTCTATTTCTTCTGTGCGACGCTCACTTCTAAACCATTGATTAATAATTTTAATACCACCACTGATAATTAAAATGAGTAAAAACATCATAGTGCCGGGGAATGTAAAGGGTGCTATTCTTCTGAAAAAAAAACGGTTGGGGCGCATATTGCCGGAAGGCGGGAACATGCGTTGTGTAATGCCGGGCGTGTTACCACCGGGCGGAGGAATGTTTTGGATGAACAAGGGACGGGGTAATTCTACAAATTGAAAATACACATAAGGAATAAAAATAAACAGCCCCAGTAACGCCAGTACAGTGCATATATAAGGAACTATTTTCCTTTCTGCCAATAACCTGGGTATTAATATCAATGAGTGCAGGTAATAAAAACCGATCAGGAAGAGGTTGGTAGTAAAAAATAATAATTGCAGTTTTCGTTCCGGGTTAAAAGGCCTCTCCCTGGGTCCTGGAAAATTTACAAAAGGCAATAACAGAAATCCTGTCCATATGGCTATATGAATAATGATTTGCAGGGTCTTTTTATTCCAGTTCATTTTTAAAATGTATTCGGAAGGAAGGCTTGTTATGTGAAAATAACTTTCAAGGTAGACCTGCAGGCCGGTCCGGGAAAATAAAATAGAGCAAAACGCTTTTTTAATCGGTTAAATGTATTGTCCAGACGTTTTCAATGCACTGAAAACCAGCATCTGTTAAGGAAATCTAAAATAATTTTGTCAAAAAGCTATGAGATGTGAAATATTATTGCAAGATTTACATCATCCAAGCCCCCAATGAAGAACCTGCATCTGCAGGTTTTTTTGTTCTCTAGCAGATGGTTTTATCAAGTTCAATCTCCCGAAAAAACCGTAACCCTTTTGTAAACTTGATAACCCCTCGTACCATGAAACTTTTTATTACCCTGGCTGCTGCCATTATCGTTTTCAACACTGCTTTTGCAGGTTCCGGAACTCCTTCTAATGTTATTTTTCCTAAAGCATTTACATCAGTTTTAAAAGAAAGAAAGTCACTTTTTGAAGTAGAGTCTGCAAAAGTTTGTGCCTGCCAGATATTACGCGTTGCATCCAAAAATGAAAATGAAACATTGATTGCTGTTTTTGCCCAGGGAACAAACAATGGTGATTTGTCTGCAAATTTTGCTACTGCCACCAGCGTTTTGGAGAAAGAGAAAAAACACATGAAAGCGTTTTTCTATACAAAAATCAAGACAACGGAAAACGTAACTGCACCTACTTCATGCAGCATGTTGTATAAAAATATCCAGGTTAAATATTCAAACGTAAAAATGTACGATGTACTTGACGCTGATGCATTAAGTGATAAGAAAGTTGTGAAATAGGGCTAATGTCTGATGCGATGATGCCTGATTTGTTTATTGTGTCTTGCTCTGTAAATACCAGCGTGTTCAACTTAAATTTACCCATTCACATTCCTAGTATTGTTCATTGTCATTCGGGAAGTCATTGCTCTTTACATCTTTAATATAGTGCTGTACGGCACCGGTTATGGTTGTAAACAAGTCGAGGTATTTGCGCAGGAACCGCGGTTTGAATTCAGTATTAATTCCCAGCATATCATGCATTACAAGCACTTGTCCATCGCAGTATTTACCTGCGCCAATACCAATAGTAGGAATGTTCAGGCTTTGGGCTACTTCTTTGGCAAGCAGGGCTGGAATTTTTTCAAGTACGATAGCGAAACAACCTGCTTCCTGTAAAAGCAGTGCATCTTTTTTTAATTTTTCTGCTTCTGCTTCTTCTTTGGCCCGGACTGTATAAGTGCCAAATTTATAAATGGACTGAGGTGTTAAACCGAGGTGGCCCATTACCGGTACACCAGATGAAATAATGCGCTTTATTGATTCAAGAATTTCTTCACCACCTTCCAGCTTAATGGAATGTGCACCAGTTTCCTTCATAATACGTATGGTAGAATTAAGCGCTTCTTTTGAATTGCCCTGGTAAGAACCAAATGGCAGATCAACTACAATCAGGCATCTTTCTGCACCACGCACTACTGATGAAGCGTGGTAGATCATCTGGTCGAGCGTAATAGGTAGCGTAGTTTCATGCCCTGCCATTACATTGCTGGCGGAATCACCCACCAGGATTATATCAATACCAGCCGTATCAAAAATCCGGGCAAAAGAAAAATCATACGCAGTAATCATGGAAATTTTTTCCCCTGCATTTTTCATTTTCTGCAGCGTATGGGTTGTTATTTTTTTTACTTCTTTATAAGTTGACATGCCTGGTTTTTTTGAAAAATTATATGGCCGGTGAAATGCAATTATACAATCATCTCTTTCATTCTTATCTCTTCATACAGTGTATGCAAAAGACCATCTGCAAGACCTATTTTAGGTACATATATTTCTTCAATAGATGCCCAGCGCATAACATTAATATATATCTGGATAGCGGGTAGAATTACATCGGCCCTGTCTTCGCGCAGGTTATAGGCGCGCATGCGTGCATACAGTGAAAAACTGCTGAATTCTTTATAGTAGTCTTTTAGTAATTCAAGCGGCAGGGGTTTGCCATCTTTCTTTTTAGACATGGAGAAAACTTTATTGATATTGCCGCCGGTACCAATTGCAATAACCTGCTTATGCCCCTTTGTTTTTTCCCGGATATAATTTTTTAATTCATCCCAGTGATTTTCTGTTACCTGGTTCTTCAATAACCTGATGGTGCCTATATTAAAGGATTGCTTAAAAACCAGCTGGTTCTGGCTGAAAAAAGTCAGTTCAGTACTGCCACCACCCACGTCTATGTACAGATAAGAATGATCTTTGTCAAGATTTTCTGCCACATGGTTTTCGTAAATTACAGAAGCTTCCTCATCACCACTTATAATCCTTATGTCTATTCCTGTTTCGTTTTTTACGCGATCTATTATTTCAGCAGAGTTTATTGCATCGCGCATGGCGGAAGTAGCACACGCTTTTACATGTTTTACATCATATACATCAATCAGGCATTTATATGCTTTGATTGTTTTTATGATCATTTCAGTTTTCTCAGCAGAAATTTCTTTTTTTTCAAATACGTCAAACCCCAGCCTGAGTGGTACACGCACCAGGTTCAGCTTATTAAAATCAGGTTTGCCTTCACTGTTTCTTACCACATCAGATATCAGCAGCCGTGCCGCGTTACTTCCAATGTCAATAGCTGCCAGTCTCAATGTTTAATGTTTTTATGTATGATTTTATTACAGATCCGCCTGTATCATCTTTGCTTACATAATATCAGGATAAACAACGGCCGGCATCTGGGGTTCTTTTATTTCTGTTTCCGGGGTTATGGTTTTTACCGTGCTGTGCAGGTAATTGTATACCTCCACCTGTGAACGCACCCGCTTTCCATTCGCCCTAACATATTCATTACTCAGTTCATTGTTCAAAATTCTGGCTTTCACATTAGCATTCAACTGAATGTCCATAATAGTTTTCAACACTTTCTTAATATCATTGTTGAAAATAGGGCAGGTAACTTCTACACGGTGATCAATATTTCTTACCATCCAGTCCGCTGAGGAGATAAAAACCCTTTCTTTACCACCGTTATTAAAAATAAAAACCCTTGCATGTTCCAGGTATTCATCTACAATGCTAATGGCCTTTACCGGGATAATAAATTTTTTATTTTCTGTAAGCATGCAAAAGATTCCCCTTACAATAAGTTTAATGGCTACGCCTGCTTTTGCAGCTTCATATAATTTATAAATCAGTTCTTCATCAGAAAGTGAATTCATCTTAAGTATGACAGATGCAGGCTTTCCTTTTTCTGCCAATCTTATTTCTTTCTGAATCATTCTTAATAAATGTGTACGGAGACTGGCAGGGCAGGGGATAAGTGTTTTGCAGGCAGTTATAAATTTTTCTCCTTCTTTTGGTTTTTCAAGGTATAAAAAGATTTTGTTTACATCGGCCATGATGTTTCTGTTAGAAGTAAGCAGGCATTGGTCTCCATAAATAGTAGCCGTTTTTTCATTTAGATTGCCGGTACTTACAAAACCATAATGGGTAGTATGGTTATTGACCCGCTTTTTTATCAGGCACAGTTTGGCATGCACTTTCAAATTAGGAATGCCTATCAGCACTTTTACCCCTTCTTCTTCCAGCCGTTCTTTCCATTCCAGGTTGGCTTCTTCATCAAACCGGGCCCTTAATTCAATCATTACTGTTACTTGTTTGCCATTTCTGACAGCGTTAACAAGTGCATTAATAACTTTTGAATTAGCTGCCAGTCTGTAAGCAGTTACTTTAATAGCAGTAACATGCGGATCCATAGCTGCTTCGCGCAGCATATCCAGTATACCATTAAAAGAGTGATAGGGAAAACTGAGTAAAATATCTTTTTCCAGTACTACATCTGTTACCCTTTTGGTGCCTGCCAGCAACGGATGAGTAAATGGTTTTTTCCGCAGGCTTTTTTTAGGGATGATATCCGGAAAATCCATAAAATGCCTGAAGTTATGAATACGGCCGCCCGGTATAAGGTTGTCTTTTTTGCTCATATTCATTTTACGCATCAGAAATTCAAGCAGACCGGCATCCATCTCTTTGTCGTAAACAAACCTCACCGGTTTACCGCGCCGCCGGTTCCTTATACCTTTTTCTATTTTTTGTATCAGGGTGGTAGATATATCATTGTCTATGTCCATTTCTGCATCCCTTGTCACCTTAAATATCCAGGAGTCAAATTTGTTATAGGCAAAATAGGAAAATATTGAGGGAAGATTGAAACGTACAATGTCTTCCAGCAAAATAATATGCTGCTCTCCCGGAGCTGAAGGAAGCAATACAAACCGGCCCAGGGCCCTGCTTGGGATTTCAATTAGTGCATATTTTTGTTTGTAAGCAGTATCTTTTGAAGACATTACCACACCCAGGTAGATTGATTTGTCGCGCAGGTAAGGTAACTGCGGTATATTTTCAATCATCAGGGGGATAATATTTGACCGGACTTCTTCCTCAAAATGCCTTTGCACAAATACTTTTTGCTCCCTGTTTAATTGCTTTTCGGTTACTATAAATATTTTCTCTTTTTGCAGTTCCCCGGTAATTTCTTCCCAAACGCGGTTAAATTCATTTTGCTGCCGTAATACAATGAGCTGAATTTCTTCCAGTATCTTTTCAGGGCTCTCTTCCATGTGCATATTGGCTTTTACCTTATGCGCTTTGTTTTCCAGTTCAATCATTCGTTTCAGGGTAGCCACACGGACCCTGAAAAACTCATCGGTATTATTAGAAAAAATGCCCAGGAATTTGATTCTTTCTTTCAGCGGGACTGTATTATCAGCCGCTTCCTGCAAAACACGCGCATTAAAAGACAGCCAGCTGATATCCCTCGTAATTGTTTTTTTCTTCATAGTTTTCCCTTCATTCATATATTAGGCCGTTTTACGCAAGGTAAAATGACCCTTAACCAATTGAAATTAATTAATTATTAACTGAGAAGCTGCTTACGGGCCAGACATTTATATTTTTGCCGGGAATAAGCCGGTGCGCTGCTGCAACACAAAAATGTAGTTTTCAGCCATTCTACAGGATTGTTTTTTAGATTTCCATGGGTATTTTGAAGCGTTTAAAAGCATTTAGAGGCAGCGTATGGAAAAACCTTGATTTTCTTTGTGATATTTGACTGCCTTTCCCTACCTTTGCCGTCCTAAATTTTGTACATCATGGCCAGAGTATGTCAGGTAACGGGTAAGGTTCCGGTAACAGGGAATAAAGTTTCTCATTCTAATATTAAAACCAAGCGTCGTTTTTTGCCCAATCTGCAAACCAAGCGTTTCTTTCTTGCAGAAGAAGATAAATGGATTACGCTTAAGTTAACTACTGATGGCATACGCACTATCAATAAAAGAGGTCTGTATACCGTGGTAAAGGAATTGAGGGCAAACGGAACGCATATATAAGTAACACACAACAATTAAATTTCCCTAACAATGGCAAAGAAAGGAAACAGGGTACAGGTTATCCTGGAATGTACAGAACACAAAACCAGCGGCAAACCAGGTACCAGCCGTTATATTACTGTAAAAAATAAAAAGAATACCCCTGAGCGTATTGAACTTAAAAAATTCAATGCGATTTTGAAGAAGGTAACTGTACATAAAGAAATCAAGTAATTTAACTCATATTTTAATTATATATAGTCATGGCAAAGGCAGCTAAGACCGCGCAGAAAAAAGATTTAAAAGCATCTGCTGATGCAAAAAACTGGACGAAAGTAATCAAGGCTGTACGCAGCCCCAAGTCTGGTGCTTATACATTTAAAGAATCTATCGTACATAAAGACAAGGTAAAAGAATTCCTGGCAGCTAAATAATTGCCGGTGCATCATATTTAAAAGCTGTTCTGAGATTTCGGAACAGCTTTTTCTATTTGTAGCGACAATAACGTCATAAATGTGCAGGCATCCGTCCTGTTGGCCTTCCGGGAAGAGGAACGATAAATGTGCAAATTTGCTGTGCTGGTGTAAATATGCTGATTGGGAAACAATTGACGGCACCTTTGGTTATGTTTGTAGCAGCTGTTTTTGTAGGAGATGGTTTACGCTGCATGAACTTAAAACTTAAAAACTCTCTTTATGGGATTATTTGATAAACTGTTTGGCAAGAAAGAAAAAGAAACACTCGACCAGGGCTTGCAAAAAACAAAGGAGGGCTTTCTCTCAAAAATTACCAAGGCTATTGCCGGTAAAAGCACGGTAGATGAAGAAGTGCTGGACAACCTGGAAGATGCACTGGTTAGCGCCGATGTAGGTATTGATACCACTGTTCAGATAATTGACCGGATAGAGAAAAGGGTAGCTAAAGATAAATATTTGAGTACCAGTGAACTGAACAATATTCTTCAGCAGGAAATAGAAACTTTACTGGTAGATGCACCGGAAGGCAATCAATATACTTTTAGTTCCCCCATGCCCGCCACGCCATACGTGATTTTGGTAGTAGGGGTAAACGGTGTAGGTAAAACAACTACTATTGGTAAACTGGCCAACAATTTTAAAAAAGGTGGAAAGAGCGTGTTATTGGGCGCAGCCGATACTTTTAGGGCAGCGGCCGTAGAACAACTAACCATCTGGAGTGAAAGAGCAGGAGTACCTATTGTTAAACAGGACATGGGAAGCGACCCCGCCGCAGTGGCATTTGATACCGTACAAAGTGGTGTAGCAAAAGGCAGCGACGTAATTATTATAGATACCGCAGGCCGCTTGCATAACAAAGCGCATTTAATGGAGGAACTGGGTAAGATTAAAAGAGTAATACAAAAAGTAATTCCGGATGCGCCACATGAAGTAATGCTTGTACTGGACGGCTCAACCGGGCAGAATGCGTTGGAGCAGGCAAAACATTTTACCGCAGCAACCGATGTAACTGCACTCACCATTACTAAATTGGACGGCACAGCAAAAGGTGGTGTAGTATTAGCAATTGCCAACCAGTTTAAAATACCTGTCAAGTTTATTGGGGTAGGAGAGAAGATGGAAGACCTGCTGGTTTTTGATAAACATGAATTTGTTGATAGCTTGTTTAATCTTGAGAAACGGTGATCGGGAAATTTTAAAAGTCAAAATTGTACCAGTAAGGATTCAGCCATTATCCCAACGTTGATGCCCTCACCATTAATTCTCCATCCAGGCTTACCTGTTTTATTTTAGTATTGTTGTCATCAATATTGTCAATCAGCATTCTTACCGCAAGCTGCCCCATTTCTTTTATTGGTTGTTTAATGCAGGTAAGCGGCGCATAAAATAAATCAAAAGCATCCGTTTCATCAAAACAGGCAAGCGCTATATCTTTTGGCACAATATACTGCTGCTGATTAATGTATTTTACTGCGTGCATGGCAATTACATTAGAACCAAACAATATTGCATCTGCCCGTTTTTTATGGTGCAGCAGGTTATATACAGCATTTTCTGTTTCTTCTTTCAGGGCAACCATATTGACCTCTTGCAAATAATCAGCGGTAAAACCAATTTTATTTTTTGTCATTGCGGCCAGGTAGCCACGGGTACGTTCTGCCAGGTGAAAAAGTGAAGAAGCATAATTTATCATGCCAATTCTTTTATAGCCGCAACCAGCCAGGTGTTGCGTGGCTTCATAAGCGGCTTTATAATTATCCAGTACTACATAGTTGGTCTCTATGCCAGGAAAGTAACGGTCAATCAGTATAAAAGGGATTTGTTGTTGCTGCAGATCTTTTATTTGCGGTTCTGCATGCTCGGGAGGAGAAAGTATGAGGCCATCCGCCTGCCGGTTTACCAATGCATCCAGTATCTTTTTATATTTCCCGGGGTTTTCATCAGAGCTGCCAAAGATGACGGTATAATTATATTTATCTGCTTCGTCTTCAATAACACGGGCAAGGGCAGCCGAAAATGGATTGGATATATCAGCAAGTATCAAACCAATAGTATGGGTTTTATTTGTTTTAAGACTTTTTGCAATCTGGTTAGTGCGGTAATTCATAGCAAGTGCCGTGGCCCTTATTTTCTCCGCTACTGCTTTATTTATGCGTCCCTCTTTTTTATTGTTGAGCACATATGAAACCAAGGCAACAGATACCCCCACCGCATTTGCAATATCTTTTAAAGAGACTTTTTTGTTCATGACTGAATATCAATGAGTTTAATATTATAAATGATTGATTATTAAGTAATTAAGTAGCTTTCCGGGGTTGAAAATTTTAGCAGGATATATAAAAATTAGTTAAGAGCGAAGATAATAAAGTATTTGTTTAATCGTTTAAACAAAAATGCTTATTTTTGCGTCCTGCATTGTAATTAATTTGCCATTGGCTTGCCAGCCTTAACTTTTGCAGACAGTTTAAAATGAACGCATTTAACTGTTTTTGCCAGCCTGCAGACTGTGTTGCCCGCCAACAATTGCCGCCATCTTTACCATTTAAATGATTGCCTGTTATAAAAAATAGCTTTTCAGAAGCTGTTATTTAGAACTATTAAAAAAAATATAATGATTAACAATAGAAAAATGAATGTCGCAAAACGCATTGCTTTTGTGGCAAGTGATAATAATAGAAAATCCTTAATAGAATGGTCTTATTATAACCAGGAAATTTTAAGGAACCATGAATTGATTGCAACCGGTGCAATAGCCGGTATACTGGAAGGAACTATTGGCGTACCTGTAACAAGATTGCATGATGGCGCCTCAGCCGCAAATCATCAGCTGGCTGCTATGATTACAGGTCAGCAGATAGATATTCTTTTATTTTTCTGGGATCCTGTTCAGCCACTTCCATTTGAAAATGGTATCCGTGCATTGCATGATATGGCAGTTACAGGAAATATTATAATCGCCTGTAATCACGCCACGGCAGACTTTGTATTATCATCCGCGCTAATGAACAAATCTCATTCAGTACCAGTACTGCCTGATTTTTCTTACGCAGGCAAATCAAGAACTTATTTTAATACCGGCGATTCCACGCAGGTAGTTTTAAAAGTAAATACAATTAATTAAGCGCATATTTTATGAATTTATCTATTTCTGCAGGTAAGCCACGGGTCTACCGTATAGCTGTAAGTGCATTTTTCTTTATTTCGGGCCTCACTTTTGCCACATGGGCAAGCCGTATACCTGATATTAAAGCACAATTGCAATTAAGTAATGCACTCCTCGGTGCTGTATTATTTGCTTTGCCCGCAGGGCTTATGACCAGCTTATTGTTTGCAGGCTGGCTGGTATCACGTTTTGGCAGCCGCAGGGTAATGATAGCAGCTGCATTATTTTACCCGGCTATATTGGTATTACTGGGACTTACCGGCAATGTATGGCAGCTGGCATGTATATTATTTCTTTTTGGCCTGGGTTCAAACCTGGTAAACATTGCCATGAATACGCAGGCAGTAGATGTAGAATCAATGTACGGCAGATCGGTTATGGCTTCTTTTCATGGGTTATGGAGCATAGCTGGTTTTAGTGGCGCGGCAATAGGCACGTTGCTTGTTTCAGCGGGTGTTGTTCCATGGATACATTTTCTGATCATTTTTGTAATGGCAGGTCTGCTGGTATTACTTTTTTATAAATTCACTTTACCAAATGACACGGCAATAGCGGAAAAGCAGCCATTTTTCGTAAAGCCGGATAAATTTATTTTGAATCTTGGCCTGATTGGATTTTGCAGCATGCTTTGTGAAGGTGCAATGGCCGACTGGAGTGGTGTATATTTTCAAAACATAGTAAAGTCACCCAAAGAATTTATCACTTTTGGTTATGTGGCATTTACTGCTGCTATGGCCACGGGCAGATTCCTGGGAGATAGGCTGGTAACTAAACTCGGTATAAAAAAAGTATTGCAATTAAGTGCTACACTTATTACTACTGGTTTGTTTGTCTCAATACTGTTTCCTTACCTGGCTACTGCTGTTGCCGGTTTTTTATTGGTAGGATTGGGCGTATCATCTGTTGTGCCGCTTATTTACAGCCTGGGCGGAAAATCGGGTACCATGAAACCCGGTCTTGCACTGGCCGCGGTTTCTTCTATTTCATTTCTTGGTTTTTTAATTGGCCCTCCTTTAATTGGGTTTATTGCAGAGGCGGCTGGTTTGCGTTTGTCTTTTGCCGTGATAGCAGTAGTAGGATTATTACCGGCAATATTGGCCAACAGGATAAAGGAATAATAATATCAGCGGAGAATGATGAAGGCAGTATGCCACAGAACAATCCGTTTGTACATAAATCAGGGGCAAAGCCATCCATGTGCTCTTATGGTCAGCGTAATCCCCAGAGTTAATAGTATATCGGCCCTGGAGCAACCGCTTACTTACTAGATTGCATCTACAGACCCCCGCGGAATGGCTTTTGTGCAAGGGTAAAAAGATTTTGTTTAAAGCCCCGAAGGGATGCAATACACAGAGTACCGGGCGAAGCCCGGTGAATATGAATTTTACACGGAGCCCTGAAGGGGTGTAATATAAATGGCCCGGCGTAACAACCCAAAAACCCGGGTTAAAGTGATATTGTGTTTTAAATGGCATTGCCGTTTATGAAGGAGATGCCCAATCATATACAGTAAAACTGTGCGACGCCTGTCCGAACGGTTCATCCGGGCGGGCAAGAATGCTCAGCCATTGTACAAATGACTGTCCCCAAAAACTCAAAATGTTTTCCTTTTTTTCCTTCACCCCGTAGCTACGTATCTTCGCTTATTCATGAAGCACCTTAAGGCTATTAACAAATATTTCTTTAAGTACCGTTGGCGTTTATTGCTTGGTATTGTTTTTATTACGCTTTCTAACTATTTCCGGATCCTCAGTCCGCAGTTGTCTGGTTATGTGGTAGACAAGGTTGAACAATCAGTGCGCAGTTCAGTAGAAAAGATACCAGCAGCTACCGTTCACCGTTCAGCCAATTATGATTTACTGGTTCAAAAAATTATAGCCTGGCTGGATGGCAGCGCTACCAGTTTTGGCAAACAAATTATTATATGCGGCATTACATTGCTGGTACTTGCTTTACTCGGTGGGTTTTTTATGTTTTTGATGCGGCAAACCGTTATTGTAATGAGCCGTCTTATTGAATATGACCAGAAAAATGAAGTGTACAGTCACTACCAGCAGCTGGATGCTGCTTTTTATAAACGCAACAGTACGGGTGATTTAATGAACCGTATTACCGAAGATGTGAGCCGCGTAAGAATGTACACGGGCCCGGCTATGATGTATTTTATTAACCTGGCAGTTACGATTGGTTTCAGTATTTTCTTTATGGTAAGAGAAAATGGAATGCTTACTTTATATGTTTTGTCGCCCCTGCCCATTCTTGCCATTACCATTTATTATGTAAACAATATCATTCATAAAAGGAGTGAGCGTATACAGGCGCTGCTTTCAGACTTAACTACCACAGCGCAGGAATCTTATTCCGGGATACGCGTTATTAAATCCTTTGTGCAGGAAAAAGCGATGATGGGTTTTTTTAACAGGAACAGCGAAGATTACAAAACCAACGCTATCGGATTGTCGAAAGTTGAATCTATTTATTTTCCTGCCATGGCATTGTTGATAGGACTAAGTACACTTCTTACTATTATGATTGGCGGTTTGTATGCATTACATGGTCATAAAGATGTAACTACGGGAACTATTACTGAATTTGTTATGTATGTAAACATGCTTACTTTCCCGGTAAGTGCCATTGGCTGGACGGCCAGTATGATACAAAGAGCAGCTGCATCTCAAAAAAGGCTGAATGAATTTCTTGATATAGTTCCGGACATCCAGGATGTGCCGGGGGTTATTACACCGGTTTTGCAGGGCGATATTATTTTTGATAAAGTAAATTTTACCTACCCGGATACTGGTATTCATGCTATTCAAAATTTTTCATTCCATATAACGAAGGGACAAAAAATAGCTATCATTGGAAGAACAGGCAGTGGAAAGTCTACCGTAGCACAACTGTTGCTGCGTATGTATAATCCTGATAGTGGAAGCATACTTGTGGATGGGAACGATATAAAAAATATACAGCTTACAACCCTGCGGCAGCAGATTAGTTATGTACCGCAGGATATTTTTCTTTTTAGCGATACGGTAACCGGCAACATTACTTTTGGCCTTGGAAATGCACCTTTTGAAAAGGTGGAGCAGGCTGCGGCCTATGCCAGTGTAGATAAAGAAATAAAAGGATTCGCGCAGGAATACAAAACCATGATTGGAGAAAGAGGGGTTACCCTCAGCGGTGGGCAAAAACAGCGGATATCCATAGCCCGGGCTTTAATTAAAGACCCGAATATGGTTGTATTTGATGATTGCCTTAGTGCGGTGGATGCCAAAACTGAAAATGAGATTATTGGTAATTTATACCGGTTTCTTCAAAATAAAACGGCCATTATTATTACCCATCGTATTTTTTCCCTGTTTGATTTTGATAACATTATCGTGCTGGATGATGGCAAAATAATAGAGCAGGGCAGGCATACTGACCTGCTTTCCCGCAATGGTTATTACCGCCATTTGTATGACGAGCAGCAACAGCAGGAACATGGAAATGGTAAAGAGCTTGTATAAACGCAATGCAGCATAGCTGCTTTCAATATGAAAGGGCTGGTAATCAGCAATGGCGGGCCATATTATTGATAAATTGCGTTTATACCCCAATTATCCTTAAAATGAAGGCAGGAAAAAGCTGTTCAAATTTTGCCAGTTCTAAAACAATATTATATTTGTAAGGCATTCTAAAACCAACATTTCGATTAACTGAAAATTATTACAACTGTGGCTTACGAAAATAATAATGAAAAACGGATGGAAAGCGTTTATAGCAAACGCATCAGGGCTGGCAAAAGAAGAACGTATTTTTTTGATGTAAGGGCAACGCGTAGCAACGACTACTATCTTACCATTACAGAAAGCCGTAAGAAATTTGAGGGTGAAGGTTATGACAGGCACAAAATTTTCCTGTACAAAGAAGATTTCAATAAGTTTATAAAAGGGTTGGTTGAGGCTGTGGACTATGTGAAAACCGAATTAATGCCCGATTTTGATTTTGATGCATTTAATCATGACCAGCCGGTTGGAGAAATGGATGGTGAAGAAGCAACAACAACGAATATAGCTGCTGTATCTGCGGCACCCGTAATTACGGAAGAAGCGCCTGCTGTAACTGAACCAGTGAGCAGTAATGTACCTAACACCAGTGCTACAGAAGAAGTAGATAAATGGTAAAAAATTTGAACAAATAACCAGCCCCTCAGTTTGAGGGGCTTTTTTTTGTGCCTGCTAAATAAAATTAATATTAATGCGTTCTTAATCCCAATTGTCCAATATGAAGAACCATCTGCTGATTTTAACTGCTTTATGCCTGTTGGTTGTTGAAACAACCTTTTCACAGGCTATTTGTGCCTTTGATAATCTGCATAGCAAATTGATGAAGGAGGATGCGGTTTACAGGAAAAACATTCTTGATAATGAAGCTAAAATAAAGGAATTCATACGCAACCGGCCGGTTAGTCCGCTGGGAACATTGCGTGAGTCAGGAGTTACTGCTTTACCTTATACTATTCCTGTTGTGGTGCACGTGGTACATACCGGCGGGGCGATTGGTACAATTTACAATCCAACAGATGCTCAAATTACAGGCGCTATTAATTATTTGAACCAGGTCTATAATGGCACTTATCCCGGAACAGAAGGAGTGGGCGATTTGGGGGTACAGTTTGTATTGGCATCCAGGGATCCTAATTGCAATGCTTCTACAGGAATAGATAGAATTGACGGCTCCTCTCTGACTAATTATGTGAGTGATGGTGTTAATTCCAGTGCATCAGGGGGGGTGAGTGATTTGGCGTTAAAAAATTTCGACCGCTGGGACCCGGCTTATTTTTACAATATATGGGTAGTTAATAAAATTGATACGAAAGACGGAACCAGCGGCCAGTTTGTTGCGGGATATGCTTATTTCGCAGGAGCTTCTGCTTCCAGGGATGGTACGGTTATGCTGGCTACGCAAATGATTGCCGGCCAAAAAACACTTCCACATGAAATTGGACATGCCTTAAGTCTTTACCATCCTTTTGAAGGATCCACCGACGTGTCTGTTTGCCCCAGCAATACAACTTGCAGCAGTGATGGAGATCAGATATGTGATACAGATCCCATTTCTGATAACGTTTCAGCAGGTGTCTTTAGTTTTACCTGCAGAACAGGTGTAAATACCTGCACCTCCACTCCCTATTCAATTAATACGGAACACAATTATATGGCTTATACCAACTGCTATACATTGTTTACCGCAGGGCAAAAAGCACGCATGCAGGCGGCCATGTCTTTACCCGGACGTGTAAGTTTGGCTAATTCTATGGCTACAGGCCCTTATCCTGCTTCTCCGTATACCGCTCCGGGGGCAGCATGCGTACCGGTTACAAGTGCTTCGGGCATTATTGCAAATATGAATTTTGCCGGCATAACAAATGTTTCCCTGACAAATAAATCATTTTCTTCCGGAGGAAGTGCAGACGATGGCGGATACGTAAATAATACCACAAAATGCCTGTCTCTCATTCAACTGCAAAAGAGCAATACGTATACTTTTTCTGTAAACTTAACTTTTTCAAATAGAGAACAACTGAGAATATGGATTGATTATAACAATGATGGACTCTTTAATAATGCAACTGAACAAATTTATTATAATGCAGACATTCTAACTTCCAATGTTACAGGGAACTTTACTGTTCCTGCAACTGCGGTAACAAACTCAAC
>JBDSOC010000300.1:0-5874 GCA_039915085.1 Chitinophagaceae bacterium | reverse complement strand
ACCTGCAGCTATAATAAAAATCAGTTTAATATTTCGGTTGCCACGAAGGATCAAATTTACGAGCCTGTGGACCAATTCTTCCTACATTGAAATTAACCGCTCCCTTATTTTTATCATTGCTTGCATAATTGTCTAAAGCAAGACAGAAAGATATAATTAGTAATTTATCGCAATCTTTATCGGCAATAATTTTATAGTTATCGCCATTAAACCAGCTTACCGCTTTTTTATCCCACCAGGCTACCTGCTTGTCGTTTTTATATACAGAACGTTTTCTTCCCCTGTGGCCATAAATATCATATACATCAGACCCACATATACATTGTAAATGGCTTTTCCAGAAAGATTTGGTCACCAGTTCATAAATAATTCCATCCTTTTTTGAAATATCAAATTTGGCAGCAAGGAATGCAAATCTTCTTTTAATGGTCATTTCAGGGAAGTCGCTGTTTAAATTAAACAAATTGATCTCAGAAAAAATCCTGAATATTTTTGCTGCTGCACGGTGTGTCTGAACGCCATCAATATATACCTGGTACTTATCTCCTATTGAGATTTTTTTTTGATTGATATCGATTTCCATTTATTTCATTTATGATTTGCAGTATAAATTACTGACTAAAAGAAACCAATTCAATTTTATCGAAAATGTAATGATTGGGTAAACTTGTTTCGTTTTCTTCAGCTCCTTGCAGGCTTATAGAAGTGGCATAGCTAATACCTGACTTCTACACTAAATTTTGCACCAGCAGCATCCAGTTCTGCGGCAGCAGCATCACTCACCCTTGCGATAAGCCCCATGCTTTCTTTCATATCAGGAAGGTTGCCCAGCACCTTGGCAAAAATAGCCCGGCCGGAAACCGGGTTATTAACTTTTATAATGGTGCCCACTGCAATATTATTTACCAGTGCATAAAATTTTCCATCGCTCCATCCGCTGGTGCTTTTAAAAATACCGGAATTACCACTTACTGACTTCCCACTTTCTTCATATTGCCCTTTGAAATAACTGCCCCTGGTTGCTGTAACAGAATTGCTGGTAAGAACAGGGTTACTGGTTGTGGAAGTAGCAACAGGATTAGTGATAACAGGTTTGGTCTCCTGTTTAATTGTAGTATTTTTTACCAATCCGGGATCAACATTATCAACCACAGGTGGTGCAGATTTTTTTTGCTCTTTGGTCTCCGGTTTCTTTTCTTCAGGCGTATTTACAGCAACAGGGTTGGTATGTGCAATTTTTGTTTCTCCCTGTGCTGCCAGTGCAGACTGCCCCGTTTTTACTTTCAGGTATCCGACAATTAATTTAAACCCTGCTTTTGCCTGGTCTTTATTGATATTGTTCCATTTCTCTAAACTTTCTACCGGTACTTTATTATAATTAACACTTACACGGTACAACCATTCCTTTTCCTGTATGGTATGATGAACAGGTACAAAAACTTCATCAGCAGTCTTACTGCCGTCCTGCGAAAAATTTTCTGCTGTCAATGGTATTTTAAGTGGCTGCCCGATAGCCAGTGCTTTGTCTAAACTCAATGAATTATAAGGCGCCAGTTGTTTTGGGCTGACATTATAGATACGGCCGATACTGTACCAGGTCTCCTTAGCCTGCACAGCATGCGTAAGATATAAATTGGGTGAAACACCCTGCACCTGCAAATCATTGTTTTGTGCAAAACCCAAATTTGCCAAAAGCACACACAAACAAATAAGTAGCCATTTATTTTTCATTGCTGTATTTTAAGTTTCTGCATTGCAAATATGAAAACTTTTTATCCATTTTTGGCAAAATTAAAGCCAAAATGCAGTAAATGAACACTTGTCCCATTATCATGCTCCTGTATGCGCTTATTTACTTGGATTGCTTTATTATCCGCCACTCTTTTGGGTAATAATTGTTAAATCTGTTGGGCAATATTTTTATCCAGCCCAGTCTATGCCCTTCATAAAGAACCAGCGACCAGCCCCTGTGCGTTGCATTTACCTGCATTTCTTCCTTACGTAAATATTTTATAGCATCCTGCCTGTTTAAAGTAACATGCGCAATATTTTCATTGATGATAGTACTGAGCGCCAACTGATGATCGGGTATCAGATCTTTACCAGCTAATTTTCCAACGGTTACGCCTGCCTTTTTAATATATAAAGCAGATTGAAGAACAGATATTTCTTTTTGCAGGCAGGATGGCAAAGCGATTATATCTTCTTTCTGCTTAAATAAAATTAGATCCGCGTCTTCACGCAACCAGGGTCTAACAATGGCTTCCTCGCCCTTACTTAATTTCTCAACATTGGTTTTACCCTGTTTCAAACCAGCAAATTCAGCACCATCCATTTTTTGCAGCACTGCTAGAAATAAACCTTCGCCTTTTATCTTATCAGGATAAAAACGATATCCATGAATGCGCTGCTCATCTGATAAACTTTCAATAATGTTCCATTCAGGCTTCACTTTTAATTGTATACTTTTTACTTCAAAGCCTTTTGCTATCCAATCAAGTATATTCTCATCTTCCCCGGCAGAATAAGAACAGGTGGAATAAATAAGAATACCATTTTGCTTTAACGCCGGCCATACGTCTGCAATGATGCGTTGCTGGCGCTGACTGCAAAGCTGCACATTGTTTTCACTCCATTCATTAATGGCCTCCGGATCCCGGCGGAATAAACCACTACCGCTGCAGGGTGCATCAACAACTATCACATCAAAATAATTTTCCAGTCGTGCAAAATGAGCAGGATCATTATTGGTAATCACCACGTTTGCAGATCCCCATTTGGTTATATTTTCTTGCAGTACAGCTGCGCGTGATTTTATGACTTCATTACTTACGAGTAAACTTTCACTGCTTATCATTGATTGCAGCAAAGTTGATTTACCTCCTGGCGCAGCACAGAGATCCAATACACGCAATGGTTGAGAAAGATCCACGGATTGTTTTAAAGCCTGTTCCAAAAACATACTGGATGCTTCCTGCACATAGTAAGCACCCGCATGAAAAAGCGGATCAAAAGTAAAAGAAGGGCGCTCAGGCAAATAGTAACCATAGGAAGACCAGGGAACTTTATCGTGAGGCGTGAGCAGTGGGTCGTGAATAAGGCCGTTAACTGGATGTTCGTTACTCCTTATTTTAGTTATTCCGCCCCTGGCCGGGTTGAAACGAATAGAAACAACCTGTCTGCCACTTTCATGAACAGCTATAAAAGCCTCTTCATCAAAACCGGCAACATTTTGCAACGATTGTAATAATTGGACAGGAAGTTTCAACTATATTTTTTGTAAAGATAAACTGCTACACATTCTTTATTTCTATAATTAAATCCTGCAGGACCTTTTTTGCATCGCCAAACAGCATAGAAGTTTTGGGACGGAAGAAAAGATCATTCTCAATACCGGCGTAACCGGGTTTCATGCTTCGTTTGTTTACAATACAGTTTTTAGCAAGTTCAACATCTAAAATGGGCATGCCATAAATGGGCGAAGCCGGGTCAGTTTTAGCAGCGGGGTTTACCACATCATTGGCACCCAGTATCAGTACCACATCGGTAGTTGAAAATTCTTCATTGGCCTGTTCCATCTCTTCCAGCTTATCGTAGCTAACATCCGCTTCAGCAAGTAATACATTCATATGACCAGGCATACGGCCTGCAACCGGATGAATGGCATATTTTACTTCTACCCCTTTATCCTCCAGTATTTTTTCCAGTTCATGACAAGCGTGCTGCGCCTGGGCTACCGCCAATCCATAACCTGGAACAATCATTACTTTTTTTGCATAACTCATCAGCATGGCGGTATCACTCAAACTAATTTCTTTATAATGTCCCTGGTCTTTTGAGCTTACTGCATTGCTGGTTGCCTTTGCACCAAATGAACCAATTAATACATTGGTCAGCGACCGGTTCATGGCCTTGCACATTAATATGGTTAATAGTGTACCTGCAGCGCCTACCAGTATACCACCGGTAAGCATGGCTTTGTTATTGTACAAAAAGCCGCCACATGCAGCTGCTACGCCTGTAAATGAATTGAGTAAAGAAATTACTACGGGCATATCAGCTCCGCCTATGGGCAGGACGAAGAATATGCCATACAGGAGTGCGCCGAAAAGTATAACATAAAAAAGAAAATAATTTGCCGTGCTGAGATTTATGATTAAATACGCTGCTATCAACAGTATAGCTATCAACAAGACGATATTGAAAACATGTTGACCTTTAAAGCTTTTATCTTTCACTTTACCATTTAACTTGCCCCACGCAATCATGCTTCCTGCAAAGGATATAGAACCAATTATTAAACCGGCAAATATTATTAAAAGCGTGGCTGTCGTTACAAAATGTGAGGCTGAATTCAATGCTGTGTAAATGTCACTGATGTATAAAGAATTTTCTTTTACCAGAAAATTTGATTTATACAAATGATTGAACTCTACAATACTTATCAATGCCGCACAAGCACCTCCCATGCCATTAAATATGCTCACCATTTCCGGCATGGCGGTCATCTTTACTTTTTTGGCAGCCAGTGTTCCCACAATACCACCAATTATCAGTGCAGCAAATATCCATCCGTAATTATGCAGCGCCTTTCCATTATCGTCTTTATACAAAAAAATAGTCGCAAAAATGGCAATCGTCATACCTGCTGCTGCAATTAAATTTCCGCTTCTTGCTTTAGCAGGATTGGAAAGCATTTTCAACCCCAATATAAATGTGATTGAAGCAACCAGGTAACAAATAGTAAGTATATCTAATTCCATAATTAATTTTCACGTAAAGACGTCAAAGATTCTAATCCTGAAAATCCTCCTAATCCCATTAATCGTGGTTCAGACTTTTTTCTTCTTAAACATTTCCAGCATCCTGTCCGTCACCACAAAACCACCCACTACATTCAGGGTTCCCAGGATCACGGCAAGAAATCCTAAAATAAGCGCCACATAATTATCTGCCTCCGCTTTGCCCATTACAATGATGGCACCTATAATCACTACGCCATGAATGGCATTGGCACCACTCATTAAAGGCGTATGCAGCACACTTGGCACGCGACCTATTACTTCTATTCCCAAAAAAACCATCAGCACTACAATGTAAATCATCTGCTCATGCGTACTTATCCAATCCAGCATATTGTTAATTTAAAATTTAAAATGAAACATCTTCCCAATTTCCACATTCATCATATTCTCCTATTTCAACATTTTTATAGCAACTTCTTCACCTGCTCATTGATCACTTCACCTGCATGCGTAATGCAACAGCCTTTTACCAAATCATCTTCCCAGTTCAAATGAAGATTTCCGTCTTTATCTGTGATCAGTTGTAAAAAGTTCAATACATTTTTTCCATAAAGTTTACTTGCATCTGATGGCATGGTAGATGCCAATGCGGAGTTGCCCACTATGGCTACTCCATTATAAGATATGGTTTCATTGTTTTTTGTTAATTCTGTATTACCTCCTGTTGCCGCGGCAAGATCAATAATTACCGAACCTTTTTTCATAGCATCAACCATAACGGTAGTAACCAGTATGGGCGCTTTTTTGCCAGGCACCTGTGCCGTAGTAATTATGATATCTGCTTTTGCAATGCTTTCCGCAATTTTTGCTTTTTGTTTTTGTAAAAATTCTGTTGATTGTTCAACTGCATAACCTCCTGCCTTACTTGCATCAGCAGCACCTTCTACCTCCACAAACTTTGCACCCAGGCTCATTACTTCTTCTTTTACTGCAGGGCGGGTATCAAACACTTCTATGACTGCACCCAAACGCCTGCCGGTAGCAATGGCCTGAAGCCCCGCAACACCAGCACCCAGAATAAGAATTTTTGCAGGAGGAATACTGCCTGCCGCTGTCATAAACATTGGAA
>JBDSOC010000291.1:0-13907 GCA_039915085.1 Chitinophagaceae bacterium | reverse complement strand
GTTGGCCCTATTTTATTGACATAACTATCCGGATCTTCATTGTCCGGTATAAGTACAAGCTTTACATTCAGGCCTTCTTCCAAAGCAAGATCCATTCCCCGCACAGCAGCCTTTACACCGGCACCATCACCATCGTAAATAATAGTAAGGTTATTGGTATATTTTTTTACCAGCCTGAGCTGATCAGGTGTTAGCGAAGTACCGCCGCTGGCTACCACATTCTCTACACCTGCCTGGTGCAATGAAACCACATCGGTATATCCTTCTACCAGCAGGCACTCATTGGCTTTATCAATTGCCTGCCGCGCAAAATAAGTACCATAAAGAATTTTACTTTTTATATAAAGCTCGTTCTCCGGCGTATTGATGTATTTGGGGGCTTTGTCATTGTTCTTTATAATCCTGGCGCCAAACCCAATTATTTTTCCACTGTTATTATGAACCGGGAATATTATTCTGCCCCTGTAATTATCCTGTAACTCTTCATTACGCATGGCTACCAGGCCGCTTCTTACAAGGTATTCAGGGTTAAACTGGTTAGCCAGCGCCCGTTTTGTAAACGAGGTTCTTTCTTCCGGGGAATAACCGAGTTGAAATTTTTTGATGGTATCTTCCCTGAAGCCGCGGTGTTTCAGGTAGCTTACTGCAATGTCGATCCCTTCATCGGTAGTAAATAATTTCTCATCAAAAAACTTTTGGGCAAATGCATTGATGATGTGCAGGCTTTCCGCAACCTGTTGTTTCATCTTTACTTCAGGACTTGCTTCCGTTTCTTCAAGCTCCACGTTGTACCTGGCGGCCAGCCATCTCAGGGCTTCCACATAACTGTATTTTTCATGTTCCATTAAAAAGCCAATGGAATTGCCGCTGCGGCCGCAACCAAAACATTTATAAATTTCTTTAGCCGGACTTACCGTAAATGAAGGCGATTTTTCGTTATGAAAGGGACAAAGACCCAAGTAGTTGGTGCCTCTTTTCTTGAGTTTTATAAACCCGCCAACAATATCTATAATATCTATGCGGCTTTGAATCTGTTGTATGGACTGCTGGCTAATCAAACTTCAATTTAAATGAGCTTTGTAAAACAATATGGGTCTTTATATGGCAGGCTAAGAATGTGATTTAGCTGCGTTATTTAAAGTGTTGAAATGTGACAGAAGATGATAAAGATGAAAGTAATTTTATAAACCTGTCTAGCCTAAATGAGCCAGCTGCAAAAGCAGCCAGCTCATTAAATAGCTATTATTAAAGATTAGTTATTCTTCATCTTCTTCATAATAGGCATCCTGGCTATTATTAAATATAGCCTCCCACTCCTTCACCTTATCATCGCTCAGCAATTCAATAATGTCATGAATGGGGTCTGATTTCTTTTTCCACTCCTGCACTTCTATTTCCTCATATTTTGATACAAATACACACTGATCGGATTCAAAATTTATCTTGATAAGTGTAATACCTGAATCCTCCTTGTCCTGAACTAAATAGTAACAACCCGCTTCCATTAATGAATAAGAATACATACACACAATTTTAAACTTTTACTAAATACTAATGGGGTAGTAAGTGAAGAATCATATGTAATTGCAGCCTGCAACTAATATATTCAATTTTAAAAAATGAATATTTCCAGAGAGTTGCAGACGGCTATCTAAAATTACATTTTTGAGGGTTATTTCATACAGCCACAATTATTAAATTTCTGGTATTTTATTAACTATTCGTGTAAGTTGCTTGTTATCAACTATTTAAAATCTAAAGTTACTGTGTTTTAGTTACCAACGTATCTAAATGAATTATTACCCTTTGTGAATGGGAAAATGACATATAAAGCCATTAAAAACACAATAAATTGATAAACAACGTTTTACAATATTAAATGGTGAAGGAGATGTTAAACTCATTTTTACTGTACAATTCCATTGTCTAATTGCAAAAACTGGTTAATGCAGGAAGGCAGATCACTGGTGTAATGACTTACATAAATCAATGTTGTTTTAAAACTGCTGCAAATCTCATTGATCAGGTTTTTGAAATAAGCTGTTTGCATCTCATCCAGCCCCTGCGTAGGTTCGTCCAATATTAATAACGGTGGATTTTTTACGAGCGCCCTGGCAAGCAAAGCCATTCGCTGCTGACTGGTTGACAACTGGTAAATTCTTTTATCCCGGAAAGATTCCAGCTCCATCAAACGCATCCAAAGTAAAATTTTTTCTTCCTGTTCAGCAGATAACCGCCGGAACAAACCAATTGTATCAAACAATCCTGAAGCGATTACTTCAAAACAGGTAATATGCTGTTCAAAATACAGGTGCAGTTCAGGCGATACAAAACCAATTCTTTTTTTTATATCCCAGATGCTTTCACCGGTTCCGCGTTGTTTATCAAACAAAATAATTTTATTGGCATATGCCTGCGGATTATCCGCCGTAATAAGACTTAGCAGTGTAGATTTACCTGCCCCGTTCGGTCCTTCTACATTCCAGCATTCCCCTTTTTTCACCTGCCAATTTATATTGTTAAGAACAACTTTTTCTCCATAGCGTATGGTAACATTATCCATTTTTACCGCCATCCTAAAATCTGTTGCTGCCGGCGGTTGCAGTTGCTGCAGTAAGGCTGTGTTTATATCAACAGTTGGTTTTATTGTAACAGGTTGCAGCAGGTAATCTTTCTTTTTTTGTATTGATATTAAATGCCCTTTTTCAAGCACCGCTACATGGGTAATGCAATCCGGCAATTCAGTTGGATTTGTAATAAGAATAATGTGGATTCCCTTTGAACAAATATTGCCAAATATTGCATGCAGTGTTTCTCTTCCTTTAATATCAAGGCCAATAAAAGGGTTATCGAGAATAAGCAGGTTTGGCCCGGCAAGCAATGCTTTTGCCAGCTGCAACCGTTTATTTTCTCCGTTTGATAATTGGAGCAAAGGTTTTTGCAGCAAACCATCCAGGTGAAGCAATTCAATCCAGTTTTCCTTATCAATATGCCCTTCCAGTGCATCTGCAACTGTTATACTATCTGCTGCTTCAGAAGCATTAAATCTTTGCTGGTAGTAAAAGCTGCTGGTATTGCTGAGATTTTTAAAATGATGCTGCTGTTCTACCAGTTCAATATTTAAGTCGATATTTTCGTGAAAATGATAAGTAAGCACTCCCCTGTAGAAAATTTTTCCCTGAAAAACATGAGCAAGTGTTGTTTTGCCACTCCCCGAATGTCCTATAATGGCCCATTGTTCCTTTTTATGAATAGTAAGGCTGATATGCGCAAGAACCTGGTTGCCACCCGTGCTCACCGAAATGTCATCAAGCGTGGCCAGTTTTGCTTTCTGATGCTTGTTTATTTGCATTGCCGCTATAGAAAATAAATAAATAATGTAAAAAGGCTTCCTGGTAAGAAGCCTTTAAACTTTGTGTCCCCGCACGGGCTCGAACCGTGGACCCGCTGATTAAGAGTCAGCTGCTCTACCAACTGAGCTACGAAGACGTAACCGGCAAATTACCGGGCTGCAAATATAAATATTTGAACTTTATCTGTTGAGATATTTTAAAAACAGCTTTCCATATTACAGTTAATTAAAAAAGGCAGGGTCAAAAAGACCCTGCCTTATTACTAAACTTTCATTATATATTACTGGTTAAGTTTTATTTCACCAACGTTTGTAGGCTGACCATTAATAACTGCTACATTATCCTTGGCCGTGTTCCTGTATGGTGGTTTTGCTTCAATAATCAGCCTGTAGGTACCGGCTTTTGCGTTAGTTATTTCAAAACTTCCAGCTTGTATATCTGCTTTTAAAGTATCGGAACTGGAGAGCGCCCAGGCCTTAGTGGCGCCATCTGCAGGTGTAATAGTACCTTTTATAGAACCAGTGTCAATACTTTTAAAAGCAAATAATCCTGCTGTAGCTACGCTCAAAGCCAGAATGCCTGTTTTAAATGTTTTCATAAATTATAATTTAAAATGAATAATTCCCCTTCACAAATTTCAATCCGGGGGATAATTGTTATTATTTGTTATTCAATGGAATAACCGTAAAAAAGCAAGGACTGTGCCATAAGTTTTTATAAAATAAGCACGTATTAACAGAAAATTAAGTCCGAAATTTAAAACAGTTTTTGTTTTCCACATAAGTGAATAAATCAATTAAAACAGCAGCCATGCCGTTTCATTATATTTGCCTGCGCCTTGTTTACTAAAAGTTTTAGTGATTTGTTTTATAATTCTAAAACTTCATAAGACATAATGTTGCAAAAAACAAATGGCATAGCATGCTAAAATTATATTGAGAATTGAAAAATTATGGCAGAAAAAGATAAAAACTTGTTTGACTATACAGAAGAGAGTATCAGGAGTCTCGACTGGAAAGAGCATATCCGCCTGCGCCCCGGTATGTATATTGGTAAACTGGGCGATGGCAGCAGCCCCGATGATGGCATTTATGTATTGCTGAAAGAAGTGCTGGATAATTGTATTGACGAGCACACAATGGGTTATGGAAAGCATGTAGATGTTACCATTGAAAAAGGAACAGTAACCATCCGTGATTTTGGACGGGGTATCCCCCTGGGCAAAGTTGTTGATGTTGTAAGCAAAATAAATACCGGCGCTAAATACGATAGTAAAGCGTTTCAGAAAAGTGTTGGATTAAATGGTGTGGGTACAAAAGCAGTAAATGCTTTAAGCGGATATTTTAAAGTAACTGCTTTCAGGGAAGGAAAAGAAAAAACAGCAGAATTTGAAAAAGGGGTGCTGATAAAAGAATACAAAGAAACAAAGAGCACGGAAGAAAATGGCACGCTGGTTACATTTATTCCTGATGAAACGGTTTTCAAAAAGTATCATTACATACATGAATATCTGGATAACCAGTTCTGGAATTATTGTTACCTCAATGCCGGATTGGTTATTAATTATAACGGCAAAAGATATATTTCAAAAAATGGTTTACTGGATTTATTGCAACGTAAAACCAATGAAGATGAAATTCGTTACCCCATCATACATCTGAAAGGAGAAGATATTGAACTGGCCATTACGCACGAGAACCAGTACGGGGAAGAATATTATTCATTTGTAAACGGGCAGTTTACCACACAGGGCGGCACTCACCTGGCAGCTTTTAAAGAAACCTATGTAAAAACCATACGTGATTTCTATAAAAAAGATTATGATTCTACTGATATAAGGGGAAGCATTAGCGCGGCCATTTCAATACGCGTACAGGAACCTGTATTTGAAAGCCAGACAAAAACAAAACTTGGTTCGCCGGTGGTGTATGAAGGTGGTCCATCAATGAAAAATTTCATTGGTGATTTTCTTGCCAGGGATCTGGATTTGTATTTGCACAGAAATCCTGCTGTTGCAGAAGCGCTGAAGAAACGCATAGAACAAAACGAAAGAGAGCGAAAAGAACTGGCCGGTATAAAAAAACTGGCCAATGAAAGGGCAAAGAAAGCCAACCTGCACAATAAAAAATTACGGGATTGCCGCTTTCATTATAATGATGAACCAACCGGTAAGGAAAAAGAGAGTATACTGGAGAAGCAAAACGAAAGTACGATTTTTATTACTGAAGGAGACAGTGCCAGCGGCTCTATTACCAAAGCCAGAAGGGTTGAAACGCAGGCAGTATTCAGCCTGCGTGGTAAACCGCTGAACTGTGTTGGCCTCACAAAAAAAGTGGTATATGAAAATGAGGAGTTTAACCTCTTGCCGCATGCATTAAATATAGAAGAAGGTTATGAAGGATTGCGTTACAATAATATTGTAGTAGCTACCGATGCGGACGTAGATGGAATGCACATACGTTTATTGCTGATGACATTCTTTTTGCAATTTTTTCCTGATATTGTAAAGAACGGTCATGTGTACATATTGGAAACGCCGTTGTTCAGGGTGCGTAACAAACAGGAAACTATTTATTGTTACGATGAAACGGAGAAAAAAGCAGCTGTAAAAAAACTAGGCAGTAAACCTGAAATTACAAGGTTCAAAGGTTTGGGCGAGATAAGTCCTGATGAATTTGCACGCTTTATTGGTGCAGACATGCGCAAGCAGCCGGTAATGATAATGCCAGAAACACACATCCAGGAGATCCTTGATTATTATATGGGCAAAAACACGCCGGACAGGCAGGAATTTATTATTGACAATTTGAAAGTGGAGGTTGACTTAGTGGAAGAGCCGGAAGGTACAGTAAAGCTTAGTAATGCATGAGTACGCATTCAAAAGTAAAAAAATAATATGGATTGCTGCCGGTCATATTTTGACGCTTAATTTTTAATTACTAATTATATATGATTCACATAGTTTTCAACGAAGCTGATGTAGCTGTTTTAAAACAGGCCATTGAAATGGATGAAACGCTTGCAGGTGATGTGCTGCAGGTAAAAGATGATTATGCAGTTGGTCCGCTCACAAATATGTATACTGAAGAAGGAATAGAAGCACGTAAACAATGGTGGAAAGAAGTACTGGCAGGCGGCGACTATGAAGGAAAAGCTGATACGGGTGAAGTAGATGACAATAAACTGGTAACTGGTTTAATTGAAAAACTTACAACTGATCCAAAAGAAATAATATGGATTTGGGCAGCTCAAAATAAACACGATGTAAGCGGTTATTATTGGCTCATGAGCCAGTTAAAAGATTTCCAGGGACGAATTTTTATCTTATATCTTAATAACCTGCCATTCATTAATGAGAAAGGAAATATTTTTTATCCAGAGTGGCTGCATATAATTCCTCCAAAAGAATTTATAAAAGCAAAACGTTTGTCGAGACCCGTTACATTAAGTGAGTTTGAAGTAGACCCGGATGAATGGACAAAAACAGGCAACGAAGGTAAAGGCGTGCGTCTGCTGGAAGGAGGAAAAAAACTGCTGCAGAAAGAATATGATTTTTATGATGAGGAATTAAAGAAATTTATTACATCCGACTGGCAGAAAGCAAGCAAGCTGATTCACCAATTTCTTTCAAAAGCCAAAAATACTACCGGGGATGCGTATTTGCTTTGGCGTTTGAAAGGAATGATTGCAGAAGGCATACTTGATGTTCAGGGTGAAATAAGGAAAATGAAAGATTTTGAAGTGAAAGCAAAATCTGCTGCACTTCAGGCGGCCGGGTAAGTTTTATAAAATTCAGCACATGAAAACCTTATTTTTTTTCTTTTTTACCGTAGTCACTTCATGTTCACTTCCAGCACAGGAGGTGGCTCAGAAACTTGATGAACTGGTTGCTGCGTATGCAAAAAATGAAGAATTTAATGGCACAGTGCTGGTTGCCCAAAAAGGAACCATCTTATTACAAAAAGGATATGGCTATAAAAATGCTGCCAAAAATGAAATGAATGATGGCAATACTATTTTCCAGGTAGGCTCCCTGACAAAACAATTTACCTCAGCCCTCATTCTCTGCCTGCAGCAAAAGAAAAAATTGAACATACAGGATAAACTTAGTAAATATTACCCCGCATTGCCATTTGCAGATAAAGTAACCATTGAACACCTGCTCTCACATACTTCCGGGATATACAATTATACTAATAACAACGATTTTATGAAGACAGAAGCGGTCAAACCCGCTTCGCAGGAAAAAATACTCTCTTTATTCAAAGACAAACCTTTGTTATTTGAACCCGGAACTAAGTTTAGTTACAGCAATTCAAATTATATATTACTTGGATATATCATTGAAAAAGTAACGGGCAAACCGTATGAACAGGTGATGCATGAAATGATTTTTACACCGATTCGTATGGATCACAGTGGTTTTGATTTCGCAGCATTGTCTTCACCCGATAAAGCCATTGGATATTTTGTTCTGACCAAAAAATTGAATACACCGGCCCCTATTGTTGACTCTACTGCATCATTTGCCGCCGGCGCTATTTATGCTTCCACAGGTGATTTATACAAATGGGACAGGGCCTTGTACACAGAGCAAATTATCAGCAAAGCCTCTCTTAAAGATGCTTATACCGCAAGACAGGCCAAATATGGATTTGGCTGGGGAATCGATTCTGCTTTTGGCAAACCAGTATATACTCATAGTGGTGGTATTTTTGGATTCACCACTACTATTCTGCGCGATCCGGAAGAAGATATATGTATTATTTTATTTGATAATAAAGGCGATGGCAATCTTGAAAAAATAAGAGCGGGATTAAATGCCATTTTGCACAATGAAAAATATGATATTCCCAAAGAACAAACGGTAATTACAGTAGATACGGCTATATTAAAGCAATATACCGGAGACTATGAATTAGGCCCCAACTTTATTCTGTACGTTACACTTGAAGAAGGAAAGTTAATGGTGCAGGCTACCGGCCAGGGCAAAACAGAGGTATATGCTGAAAAAGAAAATCTCTTTTTTTCCAGGGTGCCGGATGCAAAAATTGAATTTACAAAAGATGCAGATGGTAAAACAGATAAATTAATTTTACACCAGAATGGCCGCGATATGCCGGCTAAAAAAATAAAATAGTTTTTATAGCAATGAGCGCAGCTAAAAATAAACCGAACGATTTTTTGAATAATGATAGTGGATTACAGGGCCAGTACAAAACATGGTTTCTTGATTATGCATCCTATGTAATTCTCGAACGTGCAGTTCCGGCAATTGAAGATGGTTTAAAACCTGTACAGCGCCGTATTCTACATGCCATGAAAGAAATGGATGATGGCCGTTTTAATAAGGTTGCGAATATTATTGGCCAGTCAATGCAATACCACCCGCATGGCGATGCAAGTATTGGCGACGCCCTGGTAAATCTTGGACAGAAAGATTTGATGATTGATACCCAGGGTAACTGGGGGGATGTACGAACGGGCGATGACGCTGCAGCTGCACGTTATATTGAGGCCCGGCCTTCGAAATTTGCCCTGGAGGTGGCATTCAATGCAAAAACAACAGAATGGCAGCTGAGTTATGATGGAAGGAAAAATGAGCCGGTAACATTACCCATGAAGTTTCCGTTGTTACTTGCACAGGGAGCAGAAGGTATTGCTGTTGGTCTTTCAACTAAAATATTACCACATAATTTTCATGAGCTTTGCGAAGCCGCTATTAAATACCTGCGTGGCAAACGCTTCGAATTATTTCCTGATTTTCTTACTGCAGGTATGATTGATGTAGATAATTATAATGAGGGGAAACGTGGTGGCAAAGTACGCGTACGTGCCAGGATTGAAGAGCTGGATAAGAAAACACTGGTTATCAAAGATGTTCCTTATGGCGTTACAACGGCAACCCTGATGGACAGCATTGTAAAAGCCAATGACCAGGGAAAGATCAAAATTAAAAAAGTAACAGACAATACCGCCGCAGATGTAGAGATCCAGGTTGATCTTGCGCCGGGCATCTCTCCTGACATTACAATTGATGCGCTCTATGCATTCACGGATTGCGAAGTAAGTATTTCTCCCAATGCATGTGTAATTATTGCAGATAAACCAAAATTTATTGGTGTACACGAATTATTAAAAGTTTCAACAGATAATACCAAAGAACTATTAAAACGTGAACTTGAAATACGCCTGGCAGAATTGCAGGAAAAATGGCATTACACGTCGCTGGAAAAAATATTCTTTGAAGAAAAAATTTATAAAGAGTTAGAAAAAAAGCATGCAACCTGGGATAAGGTACTGGAAGCGATTGCTGCAGCATTTGGTCCGTTCCGCAAGCAACTGCGCAGGGATATAACCCGGGAAGATGTGGTAAAACTAACGGAAAAGCCTGTACGCCGTATTTATAAACTGGATATTGATGAACTGAATGAGCAGATAAAAGGCCTTGAAGGGGATATTAAAAAGGTAAAGCATGATCTTGCCAACCTGGTAGATTATGCAGTTGCATATTACGAAGGCCTCCTGCAGAAATACGGCAAAAACAGGCAGCGTAAAACGGAAATCAAACAGTTTGATACCATACAGGCAAAGCAGGTAGCTATTGCTAATGCCAAATTGTACATGAACCGCGAAGATGGTTTTATTGGCACCAGTCTCAAAAAAGATGAATTTGTGCTGGATTGTTCAAACCTGGATGACATCATTGTATTTACCAAACGCGGTATTATGAAGGTGGTAAAAGTAGCAGACAAAACATATATAGGTAAAGACATCCTGCATGCGGCTATTTTTACAAAGAATGATGAACGCACTACTTACAATATGGTATACCTGGATGGCGCCAGTGGCACCAGCTATGCCAAAAGGTTTAACGTAACAGGTATAACAAGAGATAAGGAATATGATCTTACCAAAGGACATGAAAAAAGCAAGGTGCATTATCTTTCTGTGAATGCAAACGGCGAAGCGGAAGCAGTAAAAATTGTACTTACACCCGGTAGTTCTGCACGTATTAAAGAAATAGATTTCTATTTTGAGGAGATGGAAATAAAAGCCCGTGGCAGTATGGGCAACCAGGTTACAAAATATCCTGTAAAGTCAGTAAAATTTAAAGAAGCCGGCAAATCTACTTTAAGCGCCAAAAAGTTATGGTTTGATGATAAATTTGGCCGTTTAACAGCAGAAGAAAAAGGCATTTACCTGGGAAGTTTTGAAGCAGAAGACCGCATCGTTATTTTTTATAAAGATGGTTTGTATGAAATTACCGACCAGGAACTAACACAAAGAATTGACCCTGAAAAAGTACTGGAGATACAAAAATTTAATCCTGAAAAAATTGTAACTGCGGTTTATCTTGATAAAGAAAAAGTACAGTTTAATATAAAACGTTTTAAAATAGAGACCACTACCCTTCACAATAAATTTTCGTTTATAAAAGAAGGAGATGGCAATTACCTGGAAGCCGTGTCTACCGATGAAGAGCCAATACTGGCAGTGCAAAGCGGAAGAGGTGACCAGGTACGCAAAGCGAAATTTAAAGTAGTAAAAATGGTTGAAATTATGGGCTGGAAAGCTGTAGGGGCCAAACTGGTCGATTTCAGCAAAAGTGTAAAAATGGAGTGGGAGAAAAAGAAAGGTAACAATAAAGATCAGCCTGAACTATTCTAGCCTTTATAAAAAATCAGTACCTGAAGCCTTTCTGCAACGAAAGGCTTTTTTATGCTGTCAGGTAAAGAAAAAAGGTATGAAAACATTTGTTATCGTCATGCTGGCATGCCTGCTAATTATTTCCTGCAGGAAAAGCAGCATTGACAACCAGCGGTTGCTTACAGGTAAATGGGAATTAAGACAATCAGCAGGTGGAATAGCAGGCAACATCAACTATGCAGCGGGTAATGGGTATTTAGTTGAATTTTATAATAATAATCAATACAAGTTTACTTTTCCTCCTGGTGTAAATTCTATACCACTTTCCGGGTCATATCAACTTACCCGATCTTCCCGTTCAGGTGACTGGTTGCTGCAATTGCAATATGCATTAAACAATCAGGCGATAAAAGAAAAAGATTCTGTAAGATTTGAGGGGAGTAAATTAATTTTTCTTCCTGCAGCCAGTTGTTGCGATATACCAACGATAACTTATGAAAAATGGAATAAGTAACAAATACGTTATCGCTTTCTCTTTTTAAGTATTACGGATGAATTTTGTGTAAGGCTGCTTGATAAAAACACTTCCTTCCTTTTGGAGCCATCCGTAATCACCATCAAAGCAGTATTGGGTGGGTATTTACCGAGGTTTTCTGCGAACATGGATATTTCTGTATTGGCATGTGCGTTGTCCATAGCCAGGTACATATTCAATGCTTTTTCAGAAAGCGGCTGATGAGTAAGAACAGGCACTTTATTAATGAATATGGTAATGCTGTCACCGTCTATATCTCCATTATCATAAAAACTGATACGCACAGAATCGCTTTCAATTTCTACTTCTGTACTCAATATGGTTTTTCGTTGTTCAAAAGAAACCACCAATTTTTCCAGTTCCTTTTTTCTTTCGGATTCGGCAATTTTATAAGCGGTTGAATCTGTTGAAATTGCAGCAAGCGTATCTTTTGCATTACTGGCAGTATCTTTTGGAGAAATCGTTTTTTTAATTTCCGCAATAGAATCCTTTATTGCTTCCGTTGTCATGCGCTCCGCCATGGCGGTAGTGGTAGAAATATCTTTTGTATTAATAACCAGTTCTTCCTCTCTTGGTTTCCAGTATTTTTTTATATTTAATGTACTGTTTTTTATCAGGCTATCCTGGTTTTTTTCATCTACATCAAGAGAGCTGTTAAAGATTAGCCCGGGACAGGTGTATTTATATTTTTCGTGGCTCTTAAACGAACCCTTTAGTGTGGATTTTACTTTTGACGTAAACAACACCGCACTAAAATCCATCGGGCATTCAATGCCATCAATGTCCCGGTTTTTATAAAAAGATACTGGCAGATTTTTAATAGTCAGCAATCTTGTTTTGGGATTGTATTTGCCGCGTATATAATAACTTTGGTAACCGCTGCGGAAATAGTAGCCAAATATGCCTTCCACCTCATTGCCTTTTTGTTTAATGACAAGCTCAGTAAGATAATTATTATTATTACCTCCTTTGGCGGTGGCTTCTGCCAGGCCATACCAGCTGCCCGTAACAGACTGGGCCTGCATGAAAAAAGATAAACCAAGCAATGATAAAATAAATAGTAAACGCATGGTATGAAGGTAAAAGAAATGTCTGATGTCTGATTTGATGATGCCTGATTTCTTTTATTCGAAGCTCCTATTTTTAACTTTTAACTCACAGCAGGGGAAATGAAGGAAATGGTAAAAATGTCTGATTTGGGGATATCTGATTTCCGCAATGCGAAAACGCGATATTTTTATTTTAACTTACCTTCTACTTTATCGGTCAATCAACCAGCTAGCTGTATTTATTCAGGTATCGCTTTATTTCGCGGTCTGTATCTCTTCCTTTTATAGTTTCTCTTTTGTCGTGCAGTTTTTTCCCTTTACCTATACCAATTTCTATTTTAGCAATATTCTTTTCATTAAAGAAAATTTTAAGCGGCACAATGGTATACCCCTTTTCAGTAGTTTTTGCTTCCAGTTTTTTTAATTCTCTTTTTGTAAGCAATAACTTTCTTTCCTGGGTTGGTTCATGTCTCTGCGTGGTACCAAAAGCGTATTCAGAAATATGGAGGCTCTTTACAAAAAGTTCTCCATCCACAAAATAGCAATAACTATCATTAAAGCTGGCCTTGCCGGCACGCAATGCCTTTACTTCAGTGCCTACCAATACCATACCAGCCACATAAGTGTCTTCTATAAAATATTCATGAAAAGCCGATCTGTTTCTTAATTCTGCCATTCTCTTAGTTCTTAAATAAAACCAGCAGGGTTGCCAGCTTCTCCTTCATTTCTTTTCTGTCAATTATAAAATCAAGGAAGCCGTGTTCCAGCAAAAATTCGCTGCGCTGAAAACCTTCCGGCAAATCTTTTTTTATTGTTTCTTTAATAACGCGTGGTCCTGCAAAACCAATCAATGCGCCGGGTTCAGCAATATTTAGATCGCCCAACATACCAAATGAAGCCGAAATACCACCAAAAGAAGGATCGGTTAATAAGGATATGTAAGGAATTTTTGCATCTGTAAGCTGCGACAATTTACCCGAAACCTTTGCCAGCTGCATTAATGAAAAAGCACTTTCCATCATACGGGCGCCCCCGCTTTTACAAATGATCATCAGCGGTGTGCGGTGTTCAAGGCAATAATCAATGGCCCTGGAAATGCGTTCGCCCATTACACTGCCCAGCGATCCGCCTATAAATTCAAAATCCATACAGGCAATTACAAAATCATTCTCTTTTACTTTTCCTGCGGCCACTGTTATTGAATCTGTGATATCTGTTTTGGCCCAGGTTTCTTCCAAACGCTTTTCGTAAGATTTAAGATCCGTAAAATGCAGAAAATCCTTTGACCGGATATTCTCAAACATTACCTGGTACTCATTA
>JBDSOC010000277.1:0-8926 GCA_039915085.1 Chitinophagaceae bacterium | reverse complement strand
GGTTTTATTTTTTTGAACTTCTGTAAAGCCTCGTTTGAAAGTGAATTTATGCGGTCATAATCAAAACTATCAGGAATAAGCAAATCCTCTAATTGTGCCATTTTTTTAACCAAATCCTTCTCTTTTTCTATATAAATGCCATATTTTGACTGAATTTCGGCTTGTTCAAGTGTTTCATGATCATAGCTTTTTAGCTTCTCATTTAATGCCGGAATTGCTTTCATAAGCGACAACAGACCAAGATTTGGGCGCAACAATAATTGACTGGCTTTTTGCTTTTGGTGTAAAATGGCAGAGTCTTTTTCTTCCAAAAACGATTGAATTGAAATTGGGTCAATGGTGAAATCTTTCAAAATGGATTTTATTTCTTCCACGCCATTTCTTTTAGTGATTACTTTTTCCATTCTTTCCTGCGATGCCAGGCCAAGACGGTAACTCATTTCAGTAAGACGCAGGTCAGCATTATCCTGTCTGAGCAGTGTTCTGAATTCTGCTCTGGAAGTAAACATGCGATAGGGTTCTTCGGTTCCCTTACTGATCAGGTCATCTATGAGAACACCAATATAAGCTTCACTTCTTTTGAGAATAAAGGGTGCCAGGTTGAATGCTTTTTGATGGGCATTAATACCAGCCATTAATCCCTGGCAGGCTGCTTCTTCGTACCCGGTAGTGCCATTTATCTGGCCGGCAAAAAACAGGTTGCTGACAGCCTTTGTTTCCAGGGAATAGGTAAGTTGGGTAGGAGGAAAAAAATCATACTCAATGGCATAACCCGGGCGAAACATCCTTGAAGCCTCAAACCCGGGTATAGTACGAATAGCTTCGTATTGTACATCTTCTGGCAGCGATGTTGAGAAGCCATTTACATAGATTTCAACGGTGTTCCAGCCTTCTGGTTCAACAAAAATCTGGTGACGGTCCCTTTCAGCAAACCGGTTTATTTTATCTTCAATACTTGGACAATACCGGGGACCAGTGCCTTCAATTCTGCCGGTGTACATTGGGCTCCTGTCGAAACCGGTCTTTAAAATATCGTGCGTTTTTTGGCTTGTATAGGTTATCCAGCAATTTTTTTGGTCGGCAGCTTTTACCTTTTTTGTATTTGTATAAGAAAATCCAACAACCTCGGCATCGCCTTCCTGCACTTCCATTTTGGAATAATCAAGGCTCCTGCCATCCACACGGGGGGGTGTACCGGTTTTGAGCCGATCGCTTTCAAAGCCAAGTGATACCAATTGCTCCGTGATACCCGTCGATGCTTTTTCGCCTACTCTTCCACCACCAAATTTTTTTTCTCCAATATGTATAATGCCATTTAAAAAAGTACCGCTTGTGATGACTACCGATTTAGCCTTTATTTCATTACCAAGACCGGTAACCACTCCATATGCTCTGCCATCTTTTATTAGCAGGCCAACTACGGTATCCTGGTAAAAATCAACATTGGGCGTTTGTTCAAGTTTTTCGCGCCAGCTGGATGCGAACAGCATACGATCGTTCTGCGTACGCGGACTCCACATTGCAGGACCCTTTGATTTATTCAGCATCCTGAACTGAATGGTACTCAGGTCAGAGATAATTCCGGAATAACCGCCCAGTGCATCAATTTCTCTTACTATCTGGCCTTTTGCAATTCCACCCATGGCCGGGTTGCAGCTCATTTGGGCAATGGTCTGCATATTCATGGTAATCAAAAGCACTTTTGAGCCAAGGTTGGCAGCACTTGCCGCCGCTTCACAACCGGCATGACCGGCACCCGCTACTATGACATCATATTCTGGAAACATAAGCGGCAAAATTACTCTAAAACTTTTTTAGAAAGTCTACTTCTTTGATCACCTCTCTGATGGTCCTCCCACTGTTAAGCAATTCGAATTCAAAAGAGGAATAATTGTCGATCACATCAAGGTAGGTCCTGTGCTCCATAATAAAAGCCTGTTGTTTTTCAGAATTAATAACTTCAGACAGTTCAACCTTATTTATTTTTTCGAGAAGAGCAAGACAAGGTTTATACAGGGTTGTTTTATAGAGGGTTTCGAAATAGCCTTTTGCCGCTAAAACATCCAGTCGATTTCCCGTGTCTTTGTTTAGTTCAAACAACTCAACCCTGATATTTGTAAAGTTCCAGCACATTTTCAACTCCTCTTCTAAACCGAAATCGAAATAGGCAACAGGGACTATGTGTTCAAATTGCCACTTTTTAGCGAAGTCGTCCCACCCAATCCCAACTGGAAATTGCATTTCAAACCATTTTCTTATGCTGATTATATCCAGGCCAAAGTACGGGGCGTATAAAACAGAAGCCTGTTTCTCAAGAACATATCTTCTTAAAGCTATTTGCCATTTCCTTTTTTCTCTGAATTTGAGCAATGCAGGAGTTATCTCCGATTGAGAAACCCATTTTTTTCTAGCCATAAAGCAAAGATATTGAAGGATAGTGTTCCACGAATCACAGTTTCATGGTGAAACTGTGATTCGTGGAACATGTTATTTAAAGTAAGATTTTAGATATCCGTTTTCCTTTTTGCGCATAAGCTGAATATCGGTTTGCCGCTTATCTTTATATCCACATAAATGCAAAGCGCCATGAAAAATTACCCGGTGGAGCTCTGTCTTAAATGGTTGGTTTAATTCCCTGGCATTCTCACGCACCCTGTCAAGGCTAATGTAAATTTCACCTTCGACCTGCTCATTTTTTGAAGCCAGGTTAAAGCTGATGATATCAGTATAAAAATTATGCTGTAGAAATTGTTGGTTGATCTCCAATAAATATTCATCGGAACAAAAAATAAAGTTGAGTGAAGCAAGTGGTGTCTTTTCCTTCTTGAAAAGCAATAAAATAAATGCTTTTAGCCTGCGCCGTTGTTTTGGATCCGCGCTTTTCTGCAAAAAATGAAATTGAATACTTGAAAGCGATGATTTATCAGGCATTTCCAAAAGTCGTAATAATTTACCTGAGATACAGCATAGATTTGCAGCACAATGTTAAGAAGACTATCAGAAATACCCGTAGGACAAACAGTGAAAATAAAATCATTCGAGAACAATGATATTTTTCTTAAATTAATGGAAATGGGATGCGTACCCGGCGAAGACATCAGGGTAGACCAGATTGCTCCCCTTGGAGATCCTATCGCCATAAGTGTATCCGGCTATAGTCTGAGCCTGAGACTAAATGAGGCTCAAAATATCTTTGTTGAAAAGCTGGAGTCTTTGTAATACCAATCATTAAGATAAATTATTGACTTACAATATTATATGAAGATAGGATTGTATTTCGGCTCCTTTAACCCGGTTCATATTGGTCATTGTATTATTGCCAGTCATTTTGCTCAAAATACAAATCTTGACAAAGTATGGCTGGTAATTTCTCCGCAAAACCCCTTTAAAGAATCTTCCAGCCTGTTGAATGAATATCATCGCCTGCACCTAGCAAAACTGGCTACGGAAGATGAAACCAACCTAAAGGCAAGTGATACTGAGTTTCATTTACCCCGGCCATCGTATACCATTGATACGCTTACCTATCTTAAAGAAAAACATCCGCATGATGAGTTTTCTATTATACTGGGAAGCGATGGTTTACAAAACCTGCATAAATGGAAAAATGCCGCGGTGCTGGTAAAGCAATATAATTTTTTTGTTTATAAAAGACCCGGCTTCGAAATAGTAAACACCCTCAATGCAAGGATGGACGTTGCAGAAGCCCCGCTGCTTGAAATTTCGTCTACTCATATACGTGAGATGATTAAAGCGGGTAAATCTGTCCGTTATCTGGTGCCCGATAAAGTGCGCGAAGAAATAGAACTATATCATTATTACAGGTGAGCAGGGTTAAAATCAACCGGGGCTCATTAAATCTTGTTTTACTATTATTGCTGGCAGGAAGCAGCAAAAATTAATATTCGTCAAAACGATTTGGCGGATAGTCGTGCTATTGATAAATTGTACAACAAAAGAATAAATAAAAAATTTCTCCCGCTTTAATGATCCTGCTTCGCCACATACCTTTTTTGAAAGCCGTTTTCCTCCATAGCATTACTGCTTTTGGTGGGCCGCAGGGGCATTTTGGCATGATGCTGAAAACATTTGTTCAAAGGAGAAAGGATATTACAGAAGAAGAATTGCTGGATTTTAATTCGTTCTGCCAGCTGCTGCCCGGCGCTTCTTCTACACAAACACTTACATTAATAGGATATAAAAGAGGAGGCATACCACTGGCGGTTTTAACACTTATTATCTGGATATTGCCAGCTTGTTTTTTAATGGGTGGTTTGTCTTTCTTACTGGAATACATTGATAAAAAAACGCTTAAAACAGATATATTTAAATTTATTGGTCCAATGGCGGTAGGCTTTCTTGCTTTTGCTGCTTACTATGCTACCCGGAAAGCAGTAAAAAATACAGCAACGCAGATCATTGTTATCACTACTGCTATTGTTTCTTTTGTCTTTTTTAAAGCACCATTTATTTTTCCATTATTAATTCTACTGGCTGGCATTGTTACCAATCTCAGCAGCAAGCGCATACCTCAAATAGAAATAAAACCGCAAAAAATTAAATGGTGGAATATCTGGTTGTTTGCATTGATTTTTATAACTGCAGGTATCACGAGTGAAATAGCCAGGTTGCAGGACTGGGCAAACAGGCGGCCCTTAAACTTATTTGAAAACACCTACCGTATGGGCAGCCTGGTTTTTGGTGGTGGCCAGGTTCTAATTCCTTTTATGTACGAGCAATTTGTGGAACGGCCCAAATCCCAAATAGTAATAAGAAAAAACCAGTCTAAGCGTCAATCTGTGGTTAGTATAAATAAAGATGAGTTTTATACCGGCGCAGGCATCGTAAGGGCTATACCCGGACCTGTTTTTTCCATTGCTTCTTTTACTGGGGCAATAGCCATGAAAGATCGTGGAACGGCTATGCAGATTATGGGAGCTGTTATTGGATCCATTGCTATTTTTTTACCCAGTCTTTTGCTGGTGCTGTTTTTTTATCCCATCTGGCATAATTTAAAAAAATACGCCGCCGTGTACAGGGCCCTGGAAGGAATTAATGCAGCTGTAGCCGGTATCATGCTTGCAGCAACACTCTATATGATGAAAGATGTCTCTCTAACCGGTCTTAATACCATTAGTGTATTAAACCTGCTGGTAATTGCCGGCACATTTTGTTTATTGTTTTTTACCAAACTTCCATCGCCGGTTATTGTTATGATTTGTTTATTGCTCGGTATTATTATTTAACACACAAATGGATACGAACAGAAACGAATTTTACAATAGCAAAAAATAGTTCTAAAACCTAACCAATAAATATGGATCTCGGAATTAAAAATCAGCTTTTTATTGTTGGCGGTGCTACCAGTGGTTTTGGCAAAGCCATAGCAAACGCATTAATCAAAGAAGGTGCAAATATTATTGCAGTAGCCAGGAATAAAGAAAAGCTGGAAGAACTGAAAACAACAGCACCGGCACAGGTAGAAATTGTTATGGGCGATATCACAGAAAAAGAAGTGATTGATAAAATAGCCGCAACAATTGGTACCAGGCAATTACATGGGATGCTGGTAAATGCAGGTGGCCCGCCCGCAAAAACATTTTTAGAAACAACGCTTGAAGACTGGGATAATGCTTACAAAAACATCCTCCGCTGGAAAGTGAATTTTACGCAGACATTTGTTCCTAAAATGAAAGAACACGCTTATGGGCGCATTGTATATATAGAAAGCTCTTCTGTAAAACAACCTTTGGAAAACCTGGTACTAAGTAATTCATTGCGGCTGGCGGTGGTAGGATTTGTAAAAACCCTGAGCCAGGAAATAGCAAAAAGTGGTGTTACCTTAAATGTGATGGGACCTGGTTCTCATGATACACCGGCAATAGAAAGAATTTATAATAAAAAAGCTGAGCAAACGGGAATATCTGCTACAGATGCACGCAGGCAGGGCATTCAGCAAATACCTGTTGGGCGGATTGGAAAGCCGGAAGACTTTGCATCCCTCGCTACCTGGTTATTGAGCCCGGCTTCAGGATATATAACCGGGCAAACCATTACGGTGGACGGCGGCATGGTAAAAAGTATCTTTGGGTGAGGAAGCCTGTTCCACGTTTTTTTGAACACGGATAATACAGACGGGAAGGATTATTTAACAAAGCAAAGAAGATCAAAATAACAATAAGTCGTTTACCCATCAACGTTATATACAATGGAATTTGGCCGCGTGACAGAAAAAGACCTGGACAAGATTGATTTTTCTTTGCCGGAAGACCCGGAGGCAAATAAACTGGTATTGAAGAAAACAGAAAGCAAGCCGGTGGTTTACCTGGGCTGCGCCAAATGGGGCAGAAAAGAATGGGTAGGAAAAATTTATCCCAAAGGAACAAAAGATGCACAGTTTCTTGATCAGTATGTAAAACATTACAATTCCATTGAATTAAACGCCACTCATTATAAAGTATACAAACCGGAAGAAATAATGAAATGGGCAGCAAAGGCTGCCGGAAAAAATTTTAAATTTTGCCCCAAGGTTACCAATAGCATCAGTCATTACAGCGGCTTTAATAATGTTGATTTTCTAACTACTTCTTTTCTGGAAGGAATACTTGCTTTTGGAGAAAACCTTGGCCCCATTTTTTTACAGGTAAGCGAAAAGTACAGTCCTAAACAGCGCGGTAAATTATTTGATTACCTGAAAACACTGCCCACCGATCTGCAGTTTTTTTTAGAAGTCCGCCATCCCGACTGGTTTTCAGATAAGGGAATCAACAAAGAATTATTTGATACGCTTCGTTCACTGAATATTGGTGCGGTGATTACAGATACAGCGGGCAGAAGAGATTGTGCGCACATGGAATTAACGATACCCAAAACATTTATCCGGTATGTGGGTAATAGCCTGCACAGGACAGATTATACAAGAACAGACGAATGGGTAGCGAGGATAAAAAACTGGCTTGACCATGGCCTGCAGGAGTTGTATTTTTTATGCATATGCACGATGAAGCTTTTTCTCCTGAGTTGACTGTTTACCTGGTAGATAAACTCAATGCTGTATGCGGACTTCAATTACCCAGGCCGCAGTTTGTGCAGGGTGGTTTGTTTGATCAATTTGCCAACGCCGGTAAAAACGTATAGGGGATGATCTGTGTGTTCCAAACCTGTCCGCACGCGCAGATCCCGGGCAGCATTAATTCTGTAATTAATATTAACTTGTTAGTCAATATTGCATTTTTTTACAGTTAAGTCCATTACTTTAACCACTACTTACCATAAAACGATTGCACATGAAACAACATCTGTCCCTGGGTCGCCGCAAGTTCATTCGCAATGCAGCCCTTGCCACCGCCGGTTTTTATATTGTTCCCCGCCATGTATTGGGCCGGGGTTTTACAGCGCCCAGTGATAAATTAAATATCGCCGGCATTGGTGCCGGAGGAAAAGCAGAGGTTAACCTGCCTTATGCATATAATAATGGAAGTGATAATATTGTTGCGCTCTGCGATGTGGACGATCGCATGGCGGTGAATGCAAGAAAAAAATGGCCCAACGCTCCTTACTATAAAGACTTCAGAACATTACTTGAAAAAGAAAAGAAAAATATTGATGCGGTTATTGTAACCACGCCGGATCATATGCATGCAACCATTGCGCTTGCAGCTATGCAAATGGGCAAACATGTGTATTGCGAAAAACCGCTCACACATGATATTTATGAAGCAAGATTTTTAACACAGGCAGCCGCACATTACAAAGTAGTTACCCAGATGGGCAACCAGGGAAGCAGCGGTCCCGATACCAGGAATGTAGAAACATGGATACAGGGCGGCATAATTGGCGATGTGCATACAGTACACGTCTGGACCAATCGCCCGGTATGGCCGCAGGGTATACCAACACCCACCGGCAAGTTTGATATACCAAAAGAACTGGATTGGGATTTATGGCTGGGCACAGCGCCGTTTCGTGATTTTAATCCAACGTATCTGCCCGCCACATGGAGAGGATGGAGTGATTTTGGAACAGGTTCATTGGGAGATATGGGTTGCCATTTTATTGATGTGCCTTACCGCGCCCTGCAGTTACAATATCCAATATCAGTGGAATGCAGCGTTGGTTCAGTTTATTCCGGCTTTTTTAAAGAAGAAGTATATACAGACAGTTATCCGCCATCTTCGGTAACCTATATTCAATTTCCGGCACGCGGAAGTATGGGCCCGGTACAATTGGTTTGGTACGATGGTGGCATTAAACCACAGCGCCCCGCAGAATTGTTACCTGATGAACCATTGGCAGAATGGGACGGTGGAATGATCTTTGAAGGTAGTAAAGGAAAATTAATGGCTGGCCTGTTTGGAAGAAACCCAACGTTGTTGCCAACAATAAAAATGAAAACCGCTAACCTGCCCAAAAGTAAGATTGCATTTGTAGAAAACGGCTCGGAAGGGCACCAGCAGCAATGGGTAAAAGCCTGCAAACAGGGTTACGGCGCATACACCAGTTCTTCATTTGATAAAAGTGGTCCGTTGGCAGAAACGGTATTAATGGGAAACCTGGCAGTACGCAGTTATAATTATCGCGAAAGCGATGGCAAAGGCGGATTTACATATCCCGGCAGAAAAAAATTACTATGGGATGGACCGAACATGCGGATCACCAATTTTGATCCGGCCAATGCATTTGTAAAAAGAAATTACAGGAGCGGTTGGGGTGAATTGAAAATGTAAAACGCCTTTATAGATCTTTATAAAACAACCGGAGTTTCAAAAGATTCCGGTTGTTTTGGTTTGATCGGATTCATGCGGTAGTATATTTTTAGTTTCCATTGCCGAAAACAGGCTGTAGTTTTTATAATAAGTTTCTATGTGGGATGTACAGGTTACTTCAATTCAAAATCCCAAATCGGTTTTACACCCAGCAGGTGTTC
>JBDSOC010000250.1:0-4516 GCA_039915085.1 Chitinophagaceae bacterium | reverse complement strand
ACAGCGGTGAACAGTAACGCAATTTGTTTCATAATACAGTTGTGAACAGCAAATGTATCTTGCTTGTAAGTAATGAAAGGTTGAAAATTGTTAAATCTTGTAAAAAATAAGCCCCGGTTATTGCCGGGACTTAGTCTTGGTGGACCCTGCTGGGCACGATCCAGCGACCCTCTGATTATGAGTCAGATGCTCTAACCAACTGAGCTAAGGGTCCAGCTTTCGGTAAAAAGCGCTGCAAAAATAGAAAAAATAGCAGTAGTTAGGCCACTAAAAAGGATTGAATTGTAAATTTTATTTTTAAATCAGTCAATTGGGGATTTTTTAAATTAAAAGCAGCACCCTGTCCGTTTTTTTTGTTTATACCTTATAGTTGTTACATTGCGTATGGTTTACATACTGTTTGATTAAAGCGTTGCCAGAATGATTGCCGCCTCCAAAGTAAAATACCTGCAGGAGCAGATTGCCCGTAATGATGATTCATTTGCTTATAAAGAGCTATTTGTATCGTTTTATAATCCCTTGTTGCGTTTTGCGGTTACATTGGTAAAATCAAGAGAGCTGGGCGAAGAAGTAGTGTCAGATGTTTTTATTAATATCTGGGAGAAAAGAAAACGGATTAACAGCATCGGCAATTTAAAAGTCTACCTTTTTATAGCCGTTAAAAATACTGCCCTCAATTACCTCAGCAGGCAAAATAAAAACCTCACAGATAGTGTTGATGAAGCGGGTATAGAATTCACAAGTATTTATTTCGATCCGGAACAGTTAATGGTTACGGCAGAAATGATTGCCCGTATTAAAGGTGCCATAGAACAATTGCCTCCCAAATGCAAATTGATTTTTAAACTGATTAAGGAAGAAGAATTAAAATACAGGGACGTGGCCGAGATCCTGGGTGTTTCTATAAAAACGGTTGAAAGCCAGATAGCTATCGCATTAAAAAAGATAGGAACCTCCATCAACTTCGATATGAGCAAGGCCATTGCAGCACCTTCAGGCATATCCAAATAAAAAATATTTAACTTTCCTTTAGGGGTTTTTCCTGATTTGAGTGTCCTTACTCTTTACACAGATTATTTTTCTAACTGATTGCATGTCAAATAATAAGATCTGGGAACTTATAGCCAAAAAATTATCCGGCGAAGCCTCTATTGAAGATTTAGGCGAACTGGAAAATTTATTAAGGGTCAATCCTGAAATGCATTACCCCATGCAAACAGTGGCAGATCTGTGGCACCATGCAACACCTGATACAGAAGATGCCCACCTTGCTTTTTCCAAACATGCAGATCGCATGAAAGAATCCGGTGTAAATATGGAGGTACGGGAAGACCAGCCTTTTGCGAATCCTGTTCAGCCACGCACAAAGAAATACCTGCTTTTATCACTCGCTGCAGTGCTGTTAGTATCGGTAAGTTATTATTCCTATTCTTTATTTTTCCACGAAGCCGGCAAGACACTGGCTAAAACACAAACCGATAAAAGCGAAGTTTCTACAAAATATGGTTCCAGAACAAAACTGCAGTTGCCCGATGGTACCCAGGTTTGGTTAAACTCTGGAAGTAAACTTTCTTATGATAAAAATTTTGGTAATGGTACCAGGGAAGTAATATTATCCGGCGAAGCTTATTTTGATGTGGTAAAAAATCCTGCCCATCCTTTTGTTATTCATACTACAACTATAGATATTAAAGTGCTGGGTACTGCATTTAATGTAAAATCTTTTCCGGGAGAAAAAAATACAGAGACGAGCCTGATACGCGGCAGTATTGAAGTAACCTTCAGAAACAGGCCTTCAGAAAAAATTATTTTAAAGCCAAATGAAAAACTGGTTACCGCAAATGAAGACACCGTAAGCCAGATGCCTTCAATTGATCAGGCCGCCGGTAAAATAAAACCTGCTTTGGTTAAAGAAATGGCCAAACAGGATTTAATAGTGCTGGTAAGCCATCTTACATATGCACCGCTTGACAGTACAATTATTGAAACATCGTGGATGGAAAACAAGTTGATTTTCCGCAGTGAAACATTTGAAGACCTGGCAGTAAAAATGGAACGCTGGTATGCGATGAGTATCGCTTTCTCAGATGAAAACATCAAACAAAAAAAACTCAATGGCACTTTTGAGAACGAAACAATTCAGCAGGCATTAAAAGCATTGCAGCTGATAACAGCCTTTACCTATAAAATCAATAAAAACCAGGTCATCATTTCCTCCAAATAATAACTATTGCTAAAACTAAACATGCTGTATGAAACAAACTAAACCAACATAAAATAAAACAGGGCACCGTTGGCGCGGAACCCTGTAAGGCAAAAAGACAATTGCGCAACGCCCTTTCAAAAGTTCAAGGGCATTTCATCTCTCACCTTTCAATTAAAAGTATGAAAAAAAATTATTTGGTGCCTTTATTATTCCGGAGGCACGATTTTTTAAAGACGCTCCTGATTATGAAATTAACGACGGCTTTATTATTATTCACCTGCTTCCAGGTTTCGGCCAAAGTGTACTCCCAGACAAGGATTACGCTAAAGCTGCAGTCTGTAGAATTAAAAAAGGTCTTGTCACTGATTGAACGGAAAAGCGACTTCCGCTTTTTGTACAACGATGAAACAGTGAAAAGCGGGATGAAAGTAGACGTAGACGCCAATAACACACCTGTAACGGATCTGCTGGATAAACTTTTTGCAAACCGGTTACTGTCTTATAAAATTCTGGAAAATAACCTGGTGGTAATTACCGGCAAAGACATGGAAGTAACAGAAACAAAAGTATCCGGTAAAATAACCTCTTCACTGGGCGAAGTTTTGCAAGGGGTATCTGTAAAAATAAAAGGTAGTACGCTCGGTACGCAAACAGATGCCAATGGAGTTTTCTCTATTACTGTTCCAGACAACGCGGTACTTACAATTTCTTATGTTGGATATGAAACACAGGAAATAGCTGTGGGCGGGCGCAGCAGCGTTACTATAACGCTGGTTGCTTCAGCAACAAAAATGGATGAAGTGGTGGTAATTGGATACGGAACAGCAACTAAAAGAGATTTAACAGGCTCAATTGTAAAAATCGAGGGTAAGGAAGTTGCGGATAAGCCAAATACAAATCCGGTGGCCAGTTTGCAGGGAAAAGTGGCTGGATTAAGTATTGTAAATAACGGTACGCCTGGTTATGCTCCCGATATCCGCATCCGTGGTACGGTAAGTATCGGCCAGGTTCACCCGCTGTATGTTGTTGATGGAATTTTGCAGGACAATATCGATTATATTAACCCCAATGATATTGAAAGTATGGAGGTATTAAAAGATCCTTCATCGCTGGCCATTTTTGGTGTGCGTGGCGCCACTGGTGCTATTGTTATTACTACCAAAAAAGCAAAAGCCGGTCAGTTTACAGTCAATTTCAATACCACCTTTGGTTTTAAAAAACTGGTTGATAAAATAAAGATGGCCAATGCAGCCCAGTTTAATACACTGTTTGCAGAAGAAAATGCCAATAACAATATCCCTACGCCCGACTATTCTGCTTTAACCGGAAATACTGATTGGATTGATGCCGTAACCAGGAATGGCAAGTATTCAGCTTCAAATCTTAGCATTTCCAGCAGCACCGAAAAGAATAAATTCAATTTGGGGCTTGGTTATACATATGATGAAGGCCTGATTCAGCATGAAAAGCTTGACAGGATGCTGCTTTCATTGAGCGATGAACTTAAGATAAACAAACACATTAAGGTGGGCTTCAATTTAAATGTAACACATCAAAATGACCCCTACACCTATAATTCAGCCAACAACAGTATTTTAAACCAGGCAAGACAGGTAATGCCGCAAATTTCAAATGGCACAAAAAACTTTAAAGTACTTAATCCATATACCGGAGATAGTTCAACGATGCCTGTTTATTCCGGTCTTGCCACTGCCCTTCAATCAGGTGGTGTGGTGAACCCGGTATTGCAATCGGAAAACACCTATAATAAAAACCCCCATGTGGAAGACAGGGCGGTTGGAAGTGTTTATGCGGAACTCAGTTTCCTGAAAAATTTCACCTTCCGCACTTCTTTTTATGCGGATGTGTCAACCACAGATGAAAGGATTTACAAACCTTTATATTATGCTTATAACCCAATCGACAATTCAACTTACCTGTACAATACCACTACTGGTGTTACCCAAACCAATAACAGTTATAAAAAATACCAGCAGGATCAATTGCTGACTTATAAGAAACGCTTTGGCGATCATAGTTTGACCGTTTTAGGCGGTTTCACTACTTATAACTTTGGTTATTTTGGCCGTACCGGTACGGCAAAGCAAAGGACAACGCCTGGAGCATTGCCCATACCAGATGATAAAAGGTTTTGGTATGTAACTACTGGCTATGAAGATCCGGCCACTACACTGGCAACTTCAAGCCAAACCATTTCTACTACTGTTTCTGAACTGGGCAGGGTAATGTACAATTACAAAAGCAAATATTTTTTGAATGCTTCTCTGCGCAATGATGCGTCATCCAAAC
>JBDSOC010000234.1:0-8650 GCA_039915085.1 Chitinophagaceae bacterium | reverse complement strand
TTTATGGTGGAATTTGACAGCACAGGCCTGAATGCTTCAAGCGTATCCGGATTTATTAATTGGTAGCGATCAAATTCAAACAGTACATTGCTTACATGAAGGGTGTCAACCTTTTCATTTTTTATAGTAACAGTTGTATCCGCCTTTTTTTTATTTGTCGTGTCTGCTAATTCCGGTTTTCCAAAAATTGTATCGCCAGAATGTCTTTTGCGGATGGCGTACAATGAATCTTTTATTTGCTGATAGCCCGCACAAGTAGTATTCTGCAGGGGGGTAACAGTGATATCATCTATCATTAAATTAATAAAATAGCTGCTGTTCCTTTGTTTTATAATAGACTGGTTGTCTTCAGCATTAAAATTTCCGATAATTAAGCAGCTTTCATCGCCTGTTGCTGTAAATTCTTTTGTAAGTTGAAACCAATTGTGCTTTAGCCCTTTCACTTTTGCATCAAGAAAATTAATGTACACGGGCGGCTGCAATAAAGTATCGTTGTAAGAAAAAATAAAGCTGTTGGTGAAATAAAAACCAATATCATGCAGGTTAGGACCAATCCCTGCAGCAGACACTTTTACGCTGACTTCATATTTTTCTCCGGGCACCAGTTTACATAATAATTTGGTTTGCCAGTATTGCCTGCCCCGGCCGTTTATTACAACTCGCAGATCGAAATACTGCTTGCCGCTGGCAGCTTTATCGGGGTATTGATGGTAGTACCCGCCGGGAATGTATTGCTTAACAATAAACCAGGCAGACGGGCTACAGGGGGCATTCCATTCTGTACAAATATTCACGTCTTCCAGGTCGCCATTCGGGACAATATTCTGCCCCTGTAAAAATGCAGAGATGAATATTACGACTGACAGAAAAAATATCTTTACAAAAGCATACATAATTGAATAAAATAATCAGTGTTCAATAAAAAATATACAAATCTATCTCCTTATAAATTGCCGGTGTGTATTTATTGATCTCATATCATGATTCAGGTCGGTGAGACACCTACCAGGGAGGTAAAATAATCAGTGTTCAATAAAAAATATACAAATCTATCTCCTTGTAAATTGCCGGTGTGTATTTATTGATCTCGATACCATGATTCAGGTCGGTGAGACACCGACCAGGGAGCAAGAACCCGTCAACCAATAACCGATCAACCAATGCCTACATTCTCTCCGGTACTTTAATTCCCAGTAAACCCATTGCGGAAGCAATAATATTGGCTGTCATCTGGCACAAACGCAAACGCAGTTGCTTCTTTTCTTCAGACTCTGCATTGGCAATAGAGTGTTCGGTATAAAACGAATTGAATGTTTTTGCAACTGAATAAACATAATTGGCAATCAGCGAAGGGTTGTATTCAGTGGCCGCCTGTTCTATAATAGCCGGATATTGCTCCAGTATAATCAATAATCCTTTTTCCAGTGTCAATAGAGGTTTTTTCAAAGCGATATCAGTAACAGGTTCCTTACGCAATATTGATTTTATCCGCGCATGTGTATATTGAATAAACGGACCCGTAAAGCCATGAAAGTCGATGCTCTCATCCGGGTTAAAAAGCATTTTCTTTTTTGGATCAACGCGAAGTAAAAAGAATTTTAAGGCGCCGAGTCCAATTGTGTCAAAGAGATCTTTTAATTCTGCTGGTGTAAAATCCTTTACTTTACCAAGTTCCTCGGTTTTTTGTCTTGATACATTTACCATTTCATCAATCATATCATCTGCATCAACAACGGTGCCTTCCCTTGTTTTCATTCTGCCGCTGGGTAGTTCCACCATACCATAGCTTAAATGAAAAATACCATCGGCAGCAGGCAGTTCCAGTTTCTGGCAAATCAGTTTTAATACTTTAAAATGATAATCCTGTTCATTGCCCACCACGTAAATGCTTTTATTGCATTTGTATTCTTCGTATTTTTTTACCGCCAGCCCAATATCCTGTGTCATGTAAACAGCTGTACCATCTCTTCTGCGTACAATTTTTTCATCCAGGCAGTCGGCGGTTAAATCAATCCATACACTGCCATCGTTTTTTTGAAAGAAAACGCCTTTCTTCAAACCAAATTCTACCAGGTCTTTCCCCAATAAATAAGTATCACTTTCGTAATAAGTTTTGTCAAAGTCACTTCCTATTCTTTTATACGTAACATCAAAGCCAGCATATACCCAACTATTCATTTTTTTCCATAATGCTATTACATCAGGGTTACCTGCTTCCCAGTCAACCAGCATTTGCTGCGCCTGCAGCATAATGGGCGCTTGTTTTTCTGCTTCTTCTTTACTGATACCCTGCGCGGTTAAAGTTTCTACCTGCTTTTTAAGTTCTGCGCCAAATAATACATAGTAATCGCCTACGAAATGATCTCCCTTCATTCCTGTACTTTCAGGCGTAGCCCCATTGGCAAATAGTTGCCAGGCCACCATGCTTTTGCATATATGTATGCCCCGGTCGTTGGCGATACAGGTTTTAACTACATCATACCCGCTTGCAGTAAGAATAGCGGCACTGCTCCAGCCTAAAAAATTATTGCGCAAATGGCCCAGGTGCAATGGTTTATTTGTGTTGGGTGAAGAGTATTCAACCATCACACGTTCACCATTTAATGGCTGTCTTCCAAAGTTGCTGTCTGCGTAATTTTTTTCCAGCCCCTGCAGCCAGTAAGGTTCTGCAATGGACAGATTGAGAAATCCTTTAATGATATTATACCCGGAAAACAGGTGAGGATATGTAGCCGTTAAATATCCTCCCAGTTCATTGCCCGCAACTTCCGGGGATTTTTTCAATTTTTTTATCAGTGAAAAAAGAACAATAGTATAATCTCCTTCAAACTCAGGTTTGGTTTGGTTTATCTGAAAATCTTTATCTGAAAAAGATTGCTGGTATAATGTTGTGAGGCTTTCTATTGCTGTATCTCTTAATAATGCTGCTATTGCCATATACTTGTTTCTGGGCTGCAAAAGTAAGAAAAAAGCTCTTGTCCCCCTAAAGAGCAGACTTTAGATTATGATGATAAGTAATAACATCAATGACTTATTATAAGCGCTTTGCATATTGGTTTTTTAAATTGCTGTATTTGTTTATAAATACAAATAAGCCGATGCTGGTATTTTGAAAAAGTCTGTGTTGAATTTGAACAAGGGCACGATCGATGTCTTCCTTTCAGGAGATAGGGGGAAACAAAACAGCCGCAGGGTTGCGGCTGCCGGACGGACAAAACATGGCTTGAGGTTCAGGGTTTGGAATGAATGCTTTACCCCCCCCTGGAAATTATAAGCTATACGAAATAATGAGATGTAATAATCATTAAAAAAGTTGTAATGGTTTCAGGGTATTTTAATGGTTGGTTAAGGATTTAACTATTTACCCAAAAGAATGGTCTGCAATAATTATCTTCGCGCCAGCTAAAAAACAGATGTGGTTCATAACCGGGTTACTGATATAATAGATTTCTTTTACCAGCCCTTTAAAAAGTGGATTCCCCTGCAGACTTTCCGGTATGCAGCGTGCGGTGGGGGTAATACGGTATTAGGTTTTTTGCTTTATACAATTGGTATAAAATTTCTCTTTAAAGGTCGCATTTTCGATCTTGGTTTCTATGCCTTTGAGCCGCATACCGCATCGCTTATATTTGCATTCATTATTAATTTTCCAGTTGGCTTTTTCCTAATGAAATATGTGGTATTTGTAGATTCGACGATTCGCGGCCGCATCCAGTTATTCCGGTATTTTTTTGTGTTTGTATGTAATTTGTTTATCAATTATCTGCTTCTCAAAATGCTTATTGAATATTTACATATTGACGCTATCTTATCCCAGGTTATTGCCACCGTAGTGGTCATTGCTACCAGTTATCTCCTTCAGCGGCATTTCAGTTTTAAAGCAGAAGATACAGGTGTAGATTAAGCAGCTTTTCCCAATTTTCTGAAAATAAATCATTCACCGGCAAAAAGGCAGTTAATCGCTGGCTATTTGGTATGAGATTGCAATTGCCGGAAAAGCTAAATAAAGTGCTAACGACCCTGGTTGCCTGCTGACAAATACCGGGCAAAATAGACAGTTCGGGTAATCAAGGTAAACAGAAGGTGCCAGGGATACAAAAATTGCCGTTTTTTTGAGGAATTTCTGCCAATTTTTCATTTTATATGGCATGGCATAATGATTGATTATCAAACGTAAACATTAAATTCTTTAAATATGGGAAAAATAATAGGAATAGACTTAGGAACTACCAATAGTTGCGTATCTGTAATGGAAGGCAATGAACCGGTAGTAATTGCAAATGATGAAGGCAGGCGTACCACGCCATCTGTTGTGGCTTTCCTCAAAAATGGTGAACGTAAAGTAGGCGATCCGGCTAAACGCCAGGCAATTACCAACCCGCAAAACACCATTACCAGTGTTAAACGTTTTATGGGCCGCCAGTTTAATGAAGTGACAGAAGAAATCAGCCACTGGAGTTATAAAGTTGCAAAAGGTGACAATAATACCGTACGTATTGACATAGACGGTCGTTTGTACACCCCACAGGAAATTTCCGCCATGATTCTCCAGAAAATGAAGAAGACTGCAGAAGATTACCTTGGCACAGAAGTAACAGATGCTGTTATTACAGTACCTGCTTATTTTAATGATGCGCAAAGACAAGCAACAAAGGAAGCCGGAGAAATTGCTGGTTTAAATGTACGCCGTATCGTAAATGAGCCAACTGCAGCTGCTTTGGCTTATGGATTGGATAAAGGTGGCAAAGACCACAAAATTGCCGTGTTTGACCTTGGTGGCGGTACATTCGATATATCTGTACTTGAGCTGGGTGATGGCGTTTTTGAAGTGAAAAGTACAAATGGCGATACCCACCTTGGGGGTGATGATTTTGATAAAGTGATTATGGATTGGTTAGCGGAAGAATTTAAAAAAGAAGAAAATATAGATCTGCGCAAAGATCCAATGGCATTGCAGCGTTTGAAAGAAGCATCTGAAAAAGCAAAAGTTGAATTAAGTTCTTCTTCTGAAACCGAAATCAACCTTCCCTATATTACAGCAATTGACGGAGTGCCCAAGCACCTGGTAAAAAAACTGACCCGGGCTAAATTTGAGCAGGTAGCAGACACTTTATTTGCACGTTGCCTGAAGCCCTGCGAACAAGCATTAAAAGATGCGGGCCTGAACATTAGCCAGATTGATGAAGTGATATTGGTGGGCGGTTCTACACGTATACCCAAAGTGCAGGAAATTGTAGAAAAATTCTTTGGAAAGAAACCCAATAAGGGAGTTAACCCGGATGAAGTGGTAGCAGTTGGTGCAGCCATTCAGGGTGCGGTGTTAACAGGTGAAGTAAAAGATGTATTGTTATTAGATGTAACGCCCTTGTCTCTTGGCATTGAAACAATGGGTGGCGTAATGACAAGATTAATAGATAGTAACACAACTATACCTACAAAAAAATCTGAGGTGTTTTCTACTGCAAGCGACAACCAGCCGGGGGTTCAGATTCATGTGTTACAGGGCGAGCGTCCTATGTCTAACCAGAACAAAAGCCTGGGTATGTTTAATCTTGATGGTATTCCGCCGGCACCACGTGGTGTACCGCAGGTGGAAGTTATTTTTGATATTGACGCCAATGGTATTTTACATGTAACAGCCAAAGACAAAGGCACAGGTAAAGAGCAAAAAATACGTATTGAGGCAGGAAGCGGCTTAAGCAAGGAAGAGGTTGAAAAAATGAAAAATGAAGCAAAAGCAAATGAATCAACCGATAAAGCTGAGCGTGAAAAAGTAGATAAAATAAATGCAGCAGACAGCCTTGTATTTACCACTGAAAAACAGTTGAAAGAATATGGCGATAAAATCCCTGCTGACAAAAAAGCGCCCATAGATGCTGCGCTTACAAAATTGAAGGAAGCGCAAAAAAGCCAGGATTTGGCAGCCATTGATACGGCTACTGCAGAAATGAATACGGCCTGGACAGCAGCCAGCGAAGAAATGTACAAGGCCACACAAGGTGCAGGCGCACAACCCGGCGCTGATACAGGAAACGCTGGTGGCCCTCAGCAAAATACCGGAACTGGCAGCGAAAATGTAACCGATGCAGAGTTTGAAGAAGTGAAGTAAGCCAGTACTGAGTGTAAAGCCACTGTATTTATTATAAAGTATATAGTTCGAAATAAGAAAAGCCCCCGCTAATGAAGCGGGGTTTTTTCGTTTCGGGCCCTAAATCTCCCAATAGGGATTTTGTAAGTCCCGATTAGAATTTATATATTTTCAACTTTTCAACCTCACTGTTGATTTCCGGCCTTCCCGGTATTGACCATCGGTACCGACCGGGGTTGCAGCATTTTCACATTCATCACATTACCACACTATTCATTATTCACTTCTCAAACTTTTCACGGGGTTGGCAACTGCTGCTTTTATTGCCTGGAAACTGATGGTTATAACGGTAATCAGCATGGCCATTATTGCCGAAATAATAAATACGCCCGGCCCGATGCTGATGCGGTAATCATATTTCTGCAACCAGCCCTGCAAGAAATACAGGGCAAGCGGTGTAGCAATGGCACAACTAATTAAAACCAATCCCAGAAAATCTTTTGAAAGCAATAGCCAGACCTGCGATACAGTGGCGCCCAATACCTTGCGGATGCCAATTTCTTTTGTTCTTTGTTCTGCAATGTAGGCAGCAAGGCCAAACAAACCCAGGCATGAGATAAATATTGCAAGGGTCGCGAATATGCCGGCCAGCTTTCCAATTAACACTTCCTGTTTAAACTTGGCCGCATAATCTTCATCTGCAAATTGGTAATCATAAGGAAAAGCAGGGTTATATTTATTAAATATAGCCGTGAGCTGTGTTACGGCATCCTGCGTTTTTATAGATGGCGATAAACGGTACATGAGATTACCGCCTTCATCGGGTGCAGTTAAAAACATAGTAGGATCTGCCGGCGCAAAGGGTGAAAGCATTAGTGCATCTTTTACTACTCCGGCGATCCTGTATTGTTTAGAGTCCCATGAAATGAGCTGGTTGACCGGGTTTTTCAACCTCATCTGTTTAATGGCGGCTTCATTAAAAATGACACTGGTACTATCGGCTGTATTTTTAAAACCGGTACCCTGGAGCATCTTCATGCCAAGTGTTTTAAAATAATCATCAGCAATAAAAATGGTGCCCATTTCTATTGTTTCACCAGCGTTTTTACCCGGCCATTGGTCTATATCAGAATGCCAGTATATATCGGTAGCAGGGCTGGTGGCCATTGTTACACTTTCAGCTATATTTTTCTCAAGTAATTCATTTTTAAGAGCGGTATAGTTTTTACCAAGATCACTGTTCATGTCTGTAGTCATCAGCCGGCTTAAATCATATCCGGAAGGCCGGTTTTTTGCATGCTGTATCTGCTGGTAAATAATAATGGTGCTGATGATCAATGCAACGGAACAGGAAAACTGCAGTACTACCAGTATTTTTCTTGGCAGGGTAGCTCCTTTGCCCGCTTTGATACTGCCTTTTAAAACCTGCACAGGCTGAAAGGAAGAAAGATAAAATGCAGGGCGGCTGCCTGCCAGCAATGCGGTTGCAAAAACGGCAGCCATCATGCTGAGCTGAAATGCTGCGCTTGAATAGGGTATACGTATTTCGTTTCCGGTAAGGGTGTTGAAAGCCGGCAAACACAATTGCACAATGGTAAGTGCAAATAAAAACGCAAGCAGCGTAATTAAAAATGATTCCGTTAAAAACTGTAGTATTAAATCTTTGCGTTGCGAACCGATGGCTTTTCTTACGCCTACTTCCCGGGCCCTTTTTTCGGACCGGGCAGTAGTAAGGTTAATGAAATTGATACAGGCAATAAGGAGGACCAGGAGCCCGATGATGCTGAAAATTTTTACGTATTCCAGGAAGCCCGGTAAATCTTTTCCGTTTACAAAATTGCTGTACAGGTGCCAGCGTTGCAGTGGCTGAAGCAGTACGAAGGAGCCCATGGCATTGATATTCCCTTTTTCGGTGTGTTCTATATCTCTTATTTTGGGAGCTGCCTGTGCGTTAGTAGTCCCTGGTTTAAGTTTTACAAAAATCTGGTAATTGTTTTGTCCATACCCGCCGGTACGTTGCCTTTTTACGTTTGGTGAAGTTTGATCTAAATAACTAAAAGGTACCAGGAAATTAAATTGCAGGGACGAATTGCCGGGTAGGTCTTTCAATATACCTGTTACTTTTAAATCGTTTTTATTGTCAAAACGCACCATTTTATTGATGGGGTTTTCATTTCCAAACAATGCTTTTGCAGTGGATGCGGTAAGTACAATTGAATAGGGATCCTGCATTACCATCCGGGCATCACCCTGCAGAAGGGGATATTGAAACATTTTTAAAAAGTCGGCGCCAATCTGTGCGCCGCGCATATACAGCTTTTTATCACCCACCATCAGGCCATGCGGGCCCATCCAGTCGCTCTCCGCCACATACTCAATTTCGGGGATTTGTGTACGCAATGCATCGGCCAGTTTCAATGAGGTGGTACGAAAGGTTAGCGTATCTCCATTACTTTTAAAATTGCGCTGCACCCGGTATAGTTGCTGGTAAGCGGGCAGAAATCTATCGTATGAATTTTCATTGGATACCCACAGGCCAATCAGCAAAGCAACGGCCATACC
>JBDSOC010000223.1:0-21581 GCA_039915085.1 Chitinophagaceae bacterium | reverse complement strand
GCAGGTGGCATCTGTCAATCTTGTTTTAAAAAATTGTGGTGTAAAAAAGATTTTTGTTGATGGTGGTTTTGGTAAAAATCCCATATATATGAATTTGCTGGCAGCTGTATTTCCAGGAATTGAAGTGTATGCAGCATCTGTAGCACAGGCGTCTGCAATGGGTGCGGCTTTGGCTGTTCATCCTTACTGGAATAAAAATAATTTTCCTTCCGGCTTAATTGATTTAAAACTTTATGCCGATATTGAAGCTATCGAAATATGACCGTTGGATTATTTATACCTTGTTACGTAGATCAGTTTTACCCCCAGGTGGCAATTGCATCTTTACAATTGCTTGAAAAACTCGGTTGCACCGTTGAATACCCTCTTGACCAAACCTGTTGCGGCCAGCCCATGGCCAATTCCGGTTACGAACACCTGGCCCAATCATGCAACCAGTTATTTGTAAAAAATTTTGGCAGATACGATTATATTGTTTGTCCTTCCGGCAGTTGTACACTGCACATTAAAGATCATTTGCACGATGATAAAAATGAACCTGCCGCAAAAAAAATCAGCAGTAACATATATGAGCTAACAGAATTCCTTACGGATGTGTTGCAGGTGAAAAATATTACCGCCAATTTTCCTCATAAAGTTGGTATGCACCAGAGTTGCCACGGACAGCGGGGATTGCATATTTCACAAATGACTGAACTGGTGTCCCCACCATTTTCAAAGCCTTTACAGTTGCTGAAGATGGTGAATGGACTTGAGTTAATCAACCTTGACAGGAATGATGAGTGCTGTGGTTTTGGCGGCACATTCTGTGTAGCTGAGGAAGCAGTATCAGTAAAAATGGGTAAAGACAGGGTGGCCGATCACCTGAAGCACCATGCAGAATATATAACAGGGGTGGATATGAGTTGCCTGATGCATATGGAAGGAATATTAAAGCGGCAGAACAAAACAGTAAAAGTGATACATATTGCAGAGATACTGAATGGTGTAGGAAGTGCTAAGTTGTAAGTGATATGTTATAAGTAAAGTCGCCGCAGATTGCCAAACTTGTAATTTTCATTTCAGATTTTTGAATGGACGGAGAGTGGTTAGTGGTGAGCAGAAAGAGGTCGTCAGTTTTGAAAGGATATTGTTAAAGCGAAAAACAATATTGCAGGCCTGCAAGGCTTGATTTTGAATAGCCGCAGGTGAAACTGCGGTAATAAGAAGTTGAACAATCAACCCTGCAGGGGTTGAATAAATAGCGAACATCAGAATGACCAATGAAACGCATACACATGCAGAATTATCGGAGCAGTTTAATGCTGACGAAGCAAGGGTAAACTGGCATGATGAAACATTATGGTGGGTAAGGCAAAAAAGAGATAAGGCTGCCTGGACATTGCCGGAATGGGAGCAGTTGCGGGAAACAGCAAGCCGCATCAAGATGAATACCTTATCCGGTTTAAACGCATATCTCGAAGAATTTGAAAAGAATGCACAGAAAAATGGCATTATTATTCATTGGGCACAGGATGGAAAGGAACACAATGCTATTGTGCACAGCATATTGCAAAAGCATGGTGTAACGCAGATAGTGAAGAGTAAGTCGATGCTTACAGAGGAATGTCATTTAAACCATTACCTGGCAGAACAGGGTATTGAAGTAATAGATACAGATTTGGGCGAGCGCATTGTGCAACTGGCGGGTGAGGCACCCAGCCATATTGTATTGCCCTGTATTCATAAAAAGAAAGAAGAAATAGGCGATTTATTTCATAAACACCTGGGTACGCCGGCAGGTAATTCAGATCCGCAATTTTTAACCAATGCCGCCAGGCTGCATCTTCGTGAAAAATTTTTAACCCGGCGCATAGCCATTACTGGGGTAAACTTCGCAATAGCGGAAACAGGAGAAATAGTAGTTTGTACAAATGAAGGCAATGCCGATATGGGTGCGCACCTGGCCGATGTGCATATAGCGTGCATGGGAATTGAAAAAATAATTCCACAACGGAAGCACCTGGGTGTATTTTTAAGATTGCTTGCAAGAAGCGCTACTGGTCAGCCCATTACTACTTATTCAAGTCATTTTGTAAAACCGCGGCCGGGCCAGGAAATGCATATTGTGCTGGTAGATAATGAACGAAGTACGCAGCTTGGCCGGGAAGATTTCCGCAGTTCATTGAAATGCATAAGATGCGGCGCCTGTATGAATACATGCCCTGTATACAGGAGAAGTGGTGGTCATAGTTATCATACAGCCATTGCCGGTCCTATTGGTGCAATATTGGCCCCTAACTTAGATATGAAAGAGCATGCAGATCTGCCTTTTGCTTCTACCCTGTGCGGATCCTGCAGTAATGTATGCCCGGTAAAAATTGATATTCATACACAGCTTTATAAATGGCGCCAGGTAATAACGGAGCAAGGCTATTCTCCCGCAGCAAAAACCGTAGCCATGAACGCAATGGCAACTACTTTATCAAAACCGGCCTTGTACCGTAGTGCGGGTAAAGCAGGGAGGTGGTTTATGCGGTATATGCCATGGCTGGTAAATAATAAATTGAATCCATGGTATAAACAGCGTGATATGCCTGCGCCACCCAAAGCATCTTTTGGTGATTGGTACAGGAAGAACAGGAGAGGTGGTTGATTGGTTGATTTTTCGGCAGTATAAGGTACTTGTTATAAAATAAAAAACGATAAGAGCCCTGAAGGTGCGGTATATGTCAGCGATGGGTGTAGCCCGTCGAAAAGGAAAACGAATTACCAGTGAACAGCAGAGAAAAAATATTAGCGGCGGTAAAAAAAAATCAACCCGCATGGGAGGAACTGCCTTCATTGGCGGATATCCATGCCATAAGGTTTGATGATTTGCAGGAAAAATTTAAAAACGTACTGGAAGGTATCGGCGGTGTATTGATAACCGCAAATGATTTGCAGGAGATAACAGGTTATGTGCAAAATCATTTTAAAGAAGGGAATAAATACATTACCAGTATGGAGAATCTGGAGGGCATAGAAAAATTGAATACTGAGGAAATCGCCCACAAACTTGAAGATGTAGAAGTAGCTATCATAAAAGGCGAATTTGCAGTTGCAGAGAATTCAGCTATATGGATAACCGCTTCTTCTTTTAAAACACGTGCATTGCCATTTATCTGCCAGCACCTGGTAGTCGTATTGCATCCACAAAATATCGTTCACAATATGCACGAAGCATATGAAAAAATTGCTGATGATGGTTATGATTATGGCGTATTCATTGCGGGGCCTTCTAAAACCGCAGATATAGAGCAGTCGCTGGTGCTGGGCGCACACGGCCCAAAGAGCATGACTGTTTTTTTAGTATCCTGAACATTTCCCCTTTCCAGTTGGCAATACCACTTTTATACCACTATTCTTTTGTGTTATTTATATAAAATATGGGGTCAAAATTGTATTATTGTGCCTGTATTAACAAATGGTATATTTTAAAGATATAATACACCGTTGAAGGATAAAACGCTTGTTTTGCTTCCTTGGTCTTTATAAACCCTGTCTGATTATTCTATTGTATGGCCACCTCAGTACTTACACAAATTAACCCATGTAAAGTACCGTAAATTTAAAAATACCCTGTTATTCACAAAAATGCGATTCTGTGTTGCAGTTATTATAATTATATGGCGCTACCAAAATTTTTTAAAAATTTTAATAACAAACATTTTTTTTCCCTGGCAGGCAATGTAATAATGTCCGGTCTTTCTATCATCATCATGGGCATATTATACCGTGCTTTGCCTAACAAGGCAGAGATGGGTAATTGGGTGTTCTTTCAATACATGTTTGCGCTGGTGGAAATGGTGCGGACGGGTTTTCTAACCAATGCTACGATAAAGTTTTATGCTGGCTCAGATAAAGACAGGTCGGCAGAAGTACTTGGGTCAGCCTGGGCATTGGCTACCGGTATTACGGTTGGTTTAATGCTGCTGAATATTCCTGCGCTTTTGCTGGTGCACTTTGTAAAAGTGGAAGGACTTTCTTTCTTTCTAAAATGGTTTGGTATCTGCTATTTGTTTTCATTGCCCAGTTTTATTGCCAATTGCGTACTGCAGGCAGAATCCCGGTTCGACAGGTTGCTATATATGCGTATGGTAAACCAATTGTCTTTGCTTGTGTTTATTGTGGTGCTGATTTTTTTGCACCGGCTTACGCTTGAAACGCTTATTTACTCCAACCTGCTGTCTTTACTCTTAACCAGTTTGTTTGTATTGATAAAAGGGTGGACAAACATCTGGACCTGGAAGCGAAGAACAAAAAAAGGAATCGTGGAGCTTTATCATTTTGGCAAGTTTAGTGTGATGGGATTTATCAGCTCAAATCTGTTGCGTGCGTCAGATATATTTATTATCGGTGCTACACTGGGTGCAGAAGCGGTTGCCAAATATAATATCGGGTTAAAGCTGATGGAAGTTATTGAAATACCCTTACGCAGTTTTGTTGCTACAGCCTTTCCGTCGTTATCTTCTGCGTACAACCGCGGATTGAAAGGAGAACTGATTTATGTGATGAAAAAATATGCGGGTCTGCTCACCATTGCATTGATTCCTGTTTGCGTGGCATCCGTAATATTTGCCGGCATACCAGTGTATTTAATAAACGGCGCCTGGGATGTAGAGCCTGCCAATGTACTCCGGTTGTTTATGACGTTTTCTTTGCTTTTTCCTACAGACAGGTTCATTTCTGTGGGTCTTGATGCCATTCATAAACCAAACATTAATTTTTATAAGATAGTGGTGATGCTGATAGTAAACATCGTTACAGATTTTGCGGGTATCGCCATTTTTGGGAACATTTATGGGGTAGCACTTGCAACGGTATTTCCGCTGGTTGTTGGTATATGGATAGGGTACTGGTCCTTAAAAAAATACCAAAATTTTTCAATCTGGCAGATACCGGTCATTGGTTATAAGGAGCTTAAAATATTGCTGCACGAAAAATTCAATTTCAAAACTACATTCCTTCCCTGATATCATTTTCTGAAATCTTTCCGATGGTTTATCGGTCACTTTGCAGAGCAGGGTAAAAACTATCCTGTTCCATCCTGATATATCTGGCTATCTACGCAATCGATTGCGTAGATAATCCGCTTAAATTTAACAACGTTTTTATTTTTGTAAGCACCTGCCTGCAGAAGATGCTTTTGTGCGCCTGGTAATGTTTTGTAAGTAAGGTTTGTATATTTGTTTTACGCTAACTAACTAAATACTGCTATATGAAAAAAAAGACGATTGCCGTCGGAAGGATTCTGTCGTTCCTGTTTTTGCTATCTCCCGTTTATTGCCTGCAGGCACAGCAAGACAATGCTATTGCAGGTCTTTCAAAAAAATCAGTTCCACCTGTAATTTTAAAAGCACATGATGCCAACCACCCGGATGTGAAAACAGCAGGTGCTTATGCGGTTGTAACCGGAAAGGTAACCGATGAAACCGGCAGGGGCCTGGGTGGAGTAACTGTTAGCATCAAGGGCAGCACTTCAAAAGCTGTTATTACCGATGATGCAGGTTCCTTCAGCATTACAGTCGCCACCGGCAAAGAAACATTGGTTGTTACTTATGTTGGATTTCTTGCCCAGGAAGTAAACCTTCAGGACCGTACAAGCATTACCGTTCGGATGGTGCAGGATTCAAAAGCGCTTGAAGATGTAGTGGTGGTTGGCTACAACACCGTTAAAAGAAAAGATGTAACAGGCTCTGTTGCCGGTATTAACCAGGCAGACATTAAATCACGACCGGTAGCCAATGCAGTAGAGGCAATGCAGGGAAAGGTTGCGGGTGTTGATATTTCCAGCAATGAACGCCCCGGTACAATTGGTAATATTAGCATCAGGGGGGTTCGTTCTCTCCTTGCATCAAGTGCACCTTTATTTGTTGTAGACGGAATACCGCTGATTAGCGGTGGAATAGACAATTTTAATCCTCAGGATATAGAAACAATCGATGTCTTAAAAGATGCATCTGCAACAGCTGTTTATGGTAGCCGGGGTGCTAATGGTGTAATCATTGTTACCACCAAGCAGGGTAAAAAAGGTAAAGTAACGCTTAACCTTAATAGCTCCGTTAAATTAGACAATCTGCAGGATAGTGAAAAAATGTTTAGTGCAGGCGATTATATTACTTTTCGCAGGTGGGCTTACTATTATGCTGGTTTAAATAATACAACAGGTGTTAGCACCAACCCCAGGGGTGATCAGCCAACGATTGCTACCGATAGAACTTTTTTTAATGCAACCGGCGATCCCGCTGCCTTTGCTAATTTAATGAAAGGTTGGGCCAGCGGCACATGGAATGGCGACGCTGTTACAACAACCGACTGGAGAGGATTGGTAAAGCAACAATCTGTTACCAGCGATAATATTATGAGTGTTAGCGGCGGTAGCGATAAAATAAAAGCGTACGGCTCTTTTGGTTATTTAAATAATACAGGAACTATCAAAGGCCAGTCTTTTAAAAGATATTCAGCTAAAACAAATATAGATATACAAGCTACAAAATGGCTTTCTTTTGGAAGCAGCCTGAACATTTCTTACTCCAACCAGCAATATGGTCAATCAACAAGAAGTGTAGGAACTGTTGGAACACCTGCCGGCGGTTTGTATGAATCTGCCAGGTCTTTATTTCCTTATGCGGTACCATATGATTCTGCAGGAAACAGAATCATTTTTCCAGGCGGTGATAACTCCTGGAAAAACGTAGTAGGCGAAGAGAATTATAATATAGATCAAAGAACTACGCTGAGGGCATTTGGTAGTTTGTTCACCCAAATTGATTTGGGTGAAATTTTCCGGCCGTTAAAAGGCTTAAGATACCGTATGAATTTTGGTCCAGACATTTCAAGTTATACGGATGGGGTTTATGTAGATTCTAAATCTGTAGCCAATGGATCAGGTACTGATAATCCTGCTAACAGCATAGCCTCTCTTTTAAAAGGCAAGGCAGTTTCTTACACGCTGGATAATTTGTTGTATTACGACAAAACTATCGGCGACCATAATTTTGGTATCACTTTATTGCAAAGCCAAACTGCAGTAACCGGAGATAGCAGCACCATTAATGGTGTAGGTATACCTTTAGCTTCTTCAAAATGGAATGCATTAACAAGTGGAACGGTAACAGGTTCTATAACCACCAGTTCCAACCTGGTACAATCACAATTATTATCCTACATGGCCAGGGTTAATTATGGTTATAAAGATAAATATTTGCTGACAGCTTCCATTCGCCGGGATGGTTCATCTGTATTTACAGAAAAACATCATTATGAAAATTTTCCAAGTTTAGCCCTGGCATGGCGTATCAACCGCGAGGGTTTTATGCAGCATACTGACTGGATAAATGATTTTAAAATCAGGGCGGGTGTAGGTGAAACAGGGAATTCAGCGGTAGGGGCATATTCAACCAAGGGCCTGCTTATTTCACTGTTTTATCCTTACTCATCCAGCAATGTTGCGGGCTCTACCCCCAATCCATTATTGGCAAACCTGGATCTTAAATGGGAAAGAACAAAACAATACAATGTTGGGGTAGACTTTTCTTTATTCAACAGGAGAGTGATGGGTAGTGTTGATGTCTATACTTCCAAGACATCAGATTTGTTACAGCGAAGAGACCTGTTAACTGTAACCGGATATAATTTCACGTATTTTAATATTGCGCAGACAGCCAACCATGGATATGATATTAGTTTAACAACGGTAAACATTAAACAAAAAGATTTAATGTGGAGCACTACCATCAATGCGTCATGGCAAAAAGATCATATTGTTTCTACAGCTTTTGGTGACCAAAATGATATCAACAATAACTTGTTTGTTAATCAGCCCCAGGGTGTAATTTATGGTTATAAAGCAGTAGGCTTATGGCAAACAAAAGATACTGCATCATACAAAGCCTTTAATGTAAATGGCAACAATTTCTCACCAGGTTTTACAAGAGTGGCAGACTTAAACGGCGATAATAAAATTGACCCAAATAATGACCGCCAGATTGTGGGGTTTACAAGGCCACGCTGGATAGTTGGTATGACAAATACCGTGAGCTATAAAAACTTTGATGTATCGATCTTTTTATATGGCCGGTTAAACTACGTGTACAACACAGGTGGTGAAGGAGAAGCAGGACGTGGGGTTACCAGGCAAATTAATTATTATACTGAAAATAATAAAAATGCAGACTACCAGAAACCAGTGTACAATGCTGGTAATGCTTCATTGGATCCATACTATGCTGCGTTAGGATACTTGCCAGCTTCTTTTATTAAAATAAGAAATATCTCTGTGGCTTATAATACCAGTTCCGGTTATATTAAAAAAGCAGGGCTTTCCAGCTTGAGGGTCTATGTACAGGTAAGCAATCCGGGAATGTTATTCTCTAAACTTAAGTACATTGATATGGATGTGGAGTCACCAACCTGGAACAGGGGCGTTACATTTGGCATTAACGCATCATTTTGATAACAATAAAATTGAATTATATGACTAAAAATAATTTTTTTACAAAACTAATGATGGTTGCATTGGTGTTTTTTTCATCTTCCTGCAATAAACATTTCCTGGATGAAACAAATACAACGGCAAGAACTACAGCTTTTTTTACCACAGATGCCGGAATACTGCAACTGGCAGCAGGCGCTTATTACCAGGTCTTCGCTGTTCCGCCAAATGGAGAATGGTATTATTCAGCAACCAATTATGGCACCGATGAGTTTCATGTTGGTGGAGACCCCTCCAATGCACCATGGAACAACTACGACGCAACTTTCAATTCTGTAAACCAGGGTAGTAATACCAACGTAGCGCTTGCTAATTTTCAATGGGATGCATTATACATCGGAATTGGCGATGCCAATTTATTGATTGATAATTGTGTTAAAAGTACTTCTGCCAGTACTACAGTAAAAAATACATCTTTGGGCGAAGGCTATTTTATGCGTGCTTATAATTATTTGAGATTAGTAAGCCAGTACGGTGCGGTTCCCCTTCAGATTACTCCCATCAAAACAGTAGTGACTGAATTTACCAGGGCTGCCCCAAAAGATATATATGCACAAATAATTTCTGATTTGAAGGCTGCCATACCATTGCTGCCAACAAGTGGTGGTCCTTCCCACATAACACAGGATGCTGCCTCGCACTATTTGGCAAAAGCTTATTTATTCAGGGCCAGCGAAATAAATAATTCTTGGAATACTGATACCAAAGCTGCTGATTTAGCAGCTATCGGGCCGCTTTGCGATGGAATAATTTTACGGCACCCTTTAGCGTCAAATTTTGCAGGCATTTTTAATTTTACAGGAATTAATTCTGCCAATGAATCATTACCGGAAGTGATTCTTTCTGCTCAATTTACCAACGATCTAAATAGCAATAGCGGTAATGGTAATACCCAGCATTTGTATTTTGTTTCAAGATATGATATACAAGACCAGATGCAGCGTGATATAACAGGCGACAGGCCTTTTAGCAGGTTAGCAACTACTTATTACGACTACCATGTTTTTGATATGGTGAATGATTCAAGGTTCTGGAAATCATTCAGAACCAAAAGTGCTATAAATGGGAATGCACCGGTAGCGCCCAATAAATCAGGGGATGTAGGGATTATGTTTGTCATCAATCAGCCAGGTGATGCGCGGTTTCCTCTTTCAAAAATTTGCAAAACTACAGCTGGTAGCAGTCTTGTTACAGATGCTTTTGGTACCGGAAGAGCTATACCCACCACCTATGTGGCTTATCCTAATGGCGCCACTGCTGATGGGGCATTGAATACAGATTTAACGACGGTGTACCAGGCTTTTCCATCTTTGAATAAGTATCTGGATGGTTCACGAAACTCATTAAATGATGTAGTTGGCCACAGAGATTTTATTTTGGCCAGAAGTGCTGAAACTTATTTAATTGCGGCTGAAGCAAAAGTAAGGTTGGCACAAGCCGGTACAGGTAGTTATACTGATGCATTGCCTTATATTAGTGCAGTAAGAACAAGGGCTCAATTTGCAAGCGGCGAAAACCGGGCGGCATACAATGATGGGGGCAATACATTGACGGCCGGTCTTCAGCCAGTTACCATTAATTCATTTTATCCGGGAAATTCATACTATGAATCAAACAACATCCCGGTAACAACCGCAGCATCTGCAAACCTGGCTGTTACTGGCATTAATCCTTTACCTGCGCAGGATGAATACATCATCGGTAAATTAGGTTTAACCAGTGATTACGACAGGATGTTGTGTTTGGTTCTTAATGAGCGCTCCCGTGAATTGATGGGTGAATTTAAACGCTGGGAAGATTTATCAAGAACGCAAACCCTGGTTAAAAGGGTACAGGTTTTTAACCCTGAAGGCGGCCCCAATGTAAAAATTACCCACAGTTTGCGCCCAATACCACAGAATTTTCTTGATGGTGTTCAGGCAAATGGTTTAAACCTGACAGCACCACAAAAACAGACTTTGCAAAACCCTGGCTATTGACGGGTACGCTGAATAAATTAAAAGTTCGTTGTTAAGTTTTTCATAAGCAGTAGTATAAAGGACGGTCAATGTATATTGTGCCGTCCTTTTTAGCTTTAACCTTTAGCTATAAGCGTTAGTGATCCAGGTTTTTATTGATTAATGGACAAAAGCTAAATTCATTGAAATGAGCAGAACATTTATAAACAAAATTTCCCTGTTCCTTTGCCTGGTGCTTCCTTACATTGCAATAGCTCAGACAACACCCAGGAGCAACGATGTTAATACGCCATTGCACCTCCTGCAGCCAGATTACCCGGTGCCCTATGGTGTACCTGTCAAAGACAGCATAAAAAAAACACTGGATCGCATTTATAATTACCTGGATGCTGTTACACCAGCGCAACTGGTAAATAAAAAGACCAATGAAGTTGTAACTGATTACACCAAAGCTGACAGCAATACTATTTTTAAACCAGGCGATTTTCGTTTACTCAGTTATGAATGGGGTGTAACCTACAGCGGTATGTTACTGGTGGCGGAAGCAACAGGGGATAAAAAATTTGCTGATTATACCAACAAAAGATTACAGTTTATAGCTGCTATTGCGCCTGCATTTAAAACACTGTACGATAAAAATCCTGGTGCTCCTAATCCCATCCGTTCTTTTCTAAATCCACATGCACTGGATGATGGTGGAGCCCTCAGTGCAGCAATGATAAAAAGCCAGCGCAATAATCCGCAACAGGCAAACCTGCTTCCTTTGATTGATAATTTTTTACAGTACATCAGCAACAGGGAATTTCGTTTAGCTGACGCTACACTCGCGCGGAACAGGCCACAACCCAACAGTTTATGGTTAGATGATCTGTATATGGCCGTGCCGGCACTGGCACAAATGGGCAAGCTGACAGGCGATCCAAAATATTTTGATGATGCAGTAAAACAAATCCGGCAATTTTCTGAGCGCATGTTCAATAAAGAAAAAGGCGTTTACATGCATGGATGGGTACAGGGCATGCAGGAACATCCCCAATTTCATTGGGCAAGAGCCAATGGATGGGCCATTATGGCGATGGTTGAATTGCTGGATGTATTACCTGAAAATCATACCGGCAGAAATTATATTATTGAACAGCTTAAGGCACATGTAAAAGGACTGGCTGCTTACCAGTCTGACAAAGGTTTCTGGCACCAGCTATTAGACAAAAACGATTCCTACCTGGAAACATCTGCCACCGCTATTTATACTTACTGTATTGCACATGCTATTAATAAAGGATGGATAGATGGCGTGGCTTATGGACCAATGGCTGCACTCGGCTGGGCCGCCGTATCAACCAAAGTAAATAACAAAGGACAGGTAGAAGGGGTTTGTGTAGGAACAGGAATGGGTTTCGACCCAGCATTCTATTATTACCGACCGGTAAATGTGTATGCCGCTCACGGTTACGGACCAGTGTTGCTGGCCGGGGGAGAAATGATACAATTGCTCAAAAAAAATGCATTCAGAATAAATGACAGCGCCTTACAATATTATTCCACAGATAAATGATAAGCGTGGTACCGGAGTAAACATGTAATATCAGATGAAAAAAATTATAGCCATATGCGTTGCTGCTTTATCACTTGTAAATACACAGGCGCAAACAGTTTTTAAATATAGTTTTGGTAATGGTAAAATTGTAAAAGGCTACATACCCGTTACTCCACAAACAACTTTCAGTTATGATAAAGGCTATGGGTTTGACCAGGGTTCAGCAGTTGAAGCCATTGACAGGGGTGGAACAAATCCGCTGATAGCTTCTTACATCACATCTTCAAAACCGTTTTATTTTTCTGTAAAACTTCCCGAAGGGAATTATGATGTAAAAATTATATTGGGTGATATAAAAGGCAGTTCTGCTACTACTGTAAGGACCGAATGCAGGCGGTTAATGCTGGAGAATATTCAAACTGCCAGCGGAAAAATAAGCATACAAAAAATTACGGTGCATGTAAAAGACAGCTTAATAAGAAATGCAATGGATGCAGTAATTGATAAAGTAAAACTGAAAACCCGGGAGTATGGTTTTTTGCATTGGGATAATTTACTTACCCTGGAATTTAATGATTCGTTACCCAAAGTATGTGCCATTGAAATTGTTCCCAATAAAACAGCTGCTACTATTTTCCTGGCTGGTAATTCTACTGTGGTTGATCAGGACAGGGAGCCATGGGCAGCATGGGGACAGATGTTTCCCCGCTTTATTCAACCAGGCAAAGCTGTAGTAGCCAATTATGCAGAATCAGGTGAAACATTAAAAGCATTCAAAGCAGAAAAAAGACTGGAAAAAATATGGAGCATGGCAAAAACCGGAGATTATCTCCTGATTGAATTTGCACACAACGATCAGAAACCCGGCAGCAACTATCTTGATCCATTTACAACGTATAAACAAACTTTAAAAGAATGGATTACAGAAGCGAGGAAAAGGAACATAACACCGGTACTGGTCACGTCCATGCACCGTAGAAGTTTTGACTCAACCGGTCATATTATCAATACACTGCTTGATTATCCGGAAGCCATGCGGCAAACTGCCAGCGAAGAAAATGTATCGTTGATTGATCTGAACGCCATGAGTAAAATCCTGTATGAAGCCTGGGGCGAAGAAAGATCCATCAAAGCATTTGTACATTATCCGGCCAATACTTTTCCTCATCAGCCTGAACCATTAAAGGACAATACACATTTTAATCCCTATGGGGCATATCAGCTGGCAAGCTGCGTGGTAAGCAGCATACGGCAACAGCATTTACCATTGGAAAAATTTACCAGGAAGGAGATACCTTTATTTGATCCTGCTAAACCATCGCCTGCAGAAAATTTTTACTGGCCCCAGAGTGCCTTTGTAACTGCCACTAAGCCAGATGGAAACTGAATGGGTTTTATCAATATCTTCATACCAGACAATTCATTGTATGGCATGACTACAGCAGAAAAGCTATCATTTAAAAATAGCCTGAAGCAATTTTGCCAGCAGCATATTGAACAAAGAGTAGCTGCTGCAAAGGAGGCTATAAAAAACGCGCAGGATTCGGCCAATAACGAAGAAAAAAGTTCTGCTGGTGATAAATATGAAACCGGCCGTGCTATGGGTCACCTGCAAAAGGATATGCATGCACGGCAATTGTCAGAATATATAAAGGAGATAAGTGAGCTGCATGCAGTCAATACCGGTATTATTTATAACCAGGCTATAGCAGGGGCTTTTATAGAGACAGATCAGTCATCTTTTTTTATAGCTGCCGGCCTTGGCAAACAAATAATTAAGGATAGGCAAATTCTGTTTCTTTCACCACACGCACCGCTGGCAACCATCCTGCAAAATAAAAAGCAAGGAGATAGCTTTGTATTTAACGGGGCGATGACTATTATTAAGAACGTGTTTTAATCGTGAGACATAAGGCGTGAGTGGATTTTGAATATATTTATCAACCCGGAATTGGGAACTCACGATTGACTACGCTTCACAACAACGCTTTCCTCACTGCTGGCGCTACAACTGTTCCAAATAATTCAATAGACCGCATGATGGATGAATGGGGCATAGCGCCCATGCTCATTTGCCCAAGAAAACGATCGTGTTTGAATAATTCGTGCTCGTATAGAATTTTATCAATTACCTGCTGCGGACTGCCTACCAGTAATGATCCTTTTGGGGAACGCATGTATTCAAATTGTTCGCGGGTTATTCCAGACCACCCGCGCTCACGTCCAATACGCGTCATTACATCTGCATAGGAGGGATAGAATTCATCGGCTGCCTGCTGGGAAGTGTCAGCAACAAAACTGTGTGAATTAATGCCAGCTATGGAATTGTTGTAACCAATTTTTTTTGCTGTGCTCCTGTATAACTCAATAAGCGGTACAAACTGATCGGGCATGCCACCAATAATAGCCAGCGCCATGGGTAAATGCAGGGTAGCCGCGCGCACTACAGATTCTGGAGTGCCACCCACTGCTACCCATACAGGTAGTTTATCCTGGAAAGGACGTGGATAAACACCCAGGTTATTAATAGACGGACGATGTTTTCCTTTCCAGCTTATTTTTTCTTTTTCATTTAGTTTAACCAGCAGACCTAATTTTTCTGCAAACAACTCATCATAATCTTTTAAATCATATCCAAACAATGGAAATGATTCAATAAAAGATCCACGGCCAGCCATTATTTCTGCACGCCCGCTGGATATAAGATCAATAGTTGCGAAATCCTGGAACACCCGCACGGGGTCATCGGAACTCAATACAGTAACAGCGCTGGAGAGTTTTATCTTTTTTGTTCTGGCGGCAGCAGCACCTAATATCACAGCAGGTGAAGACGCAATATAATCAGGCCGGTGATGCTCACCCACAGCAAAAATATCAAGGCCCACCTGCTCCGCCAGTTCTACTTCTTCCAGCAGATTGCGCACACGTTCATGCGGGCTGATCATTTTTCCTGTTAATGGATCGGCCGTAATGTCTGCAAACGTGTAAACACCTATTTCCATGGCTAAAGTCTTTTCAAGACGCTGAAATTAAGCTGTTTTCAACTGCATACATAAATACAACTATTTAGTCGTCCCTATCCTTGCCTGATTTTTTTAAAGGTCTAATGACCTTAATACAGTTTTTCAATTTAATGTTTACTGTAAATCACGGGTAGGGTGATGAATAGTTTTTAGTAATTTCATTTTGCTGCAACTTAATTCTATCTGCTGCAATTTGGAACATTTCAACGGCAATTCTATATGAAAAAAACAGGAACTATACTTTTCATTTTACTTTCAGTAGTTATAAACTGTAATTGTTTGGCCCAGCAATTATCATGGACTGAAGTAGCACCCGGCGTCTGGAAAGGGATAGTTGGAACGCCCGAGAATTATGATTTAATAAAAGCAGCGGGAGTTGTTCCAAATACTGCAGCCATTGCAAAAATTGAAAAAGCTGATTTTCCATTTGACAAGGCTAACATTTCGGCTACCATCACTGATAATAAAACTTATTTGCGCTTTCCTTTAGAGAGGGAAGAACAGTTGTACGGATTTGGTTTAAATTTTCAAACTGTGCACCAGAGAGGTAAAATCCTGCAACTTCATGTAGATCATTATGGCGGCAAGGACAATGGCCGCACACATTCGCCTGCTCCCTTTTATGTTTCTTCACGGGGATATGGTGTGTTTGTCAATTCGGCAAGGTATTTAACAGTCTATGCTGGTACAGGTGTAAGAAAGGATAGTAAAAACAGCCCGGAAGAGCAAGACCGTAACTCAGATAAAAACTGGAGTTCGCAACCGTATTCAGACGCTGTTGAAATATTGGTACCCGCCGGAGGGGTAGAAGTATATGTATTTGCAGGCCCCACCAGTTTGGATGCAATAAAGCGTTTTAACTTATACAATGGCGGTGGATGTTTGCCGCCACGCTGGGGACTGGGTTTCACACAAAGAGTAAAATCTTTGTACAATGCAGATGAAGTAAAAAAAGAAGCAGCGGATTTTGAAGCAAAAGGCTATCCGTTGGATTTTATTGGCCTTGAACCCGGGTGGCAAAGCAAATCTTATCCAGATAGTTTTGAATGGGATAAGACCAGGTTTCCTGATCCTGAAAAATTTGTTTCAGAAATGCTTCAAAAAAATATTCGCCTCAACTTGTGGATCAACCCGTATGTTTCAAAACACGCTCCATTTTATAAAAATATATTGCCTTACACTGGTTCCCATACAGTATGGAATGGCGTTGTACCGGATTTTACAATGGAACCTGCCCGCAAATATTTTTTTGATCAACTAAAAGATGATCAGATCAAATTAGGTGTAAGCGGGTATAAAATTGATGAAGTAGATGGATATGATAACTGGCTATGGCCAGATGCAGCAACTTTTCCAGGCGGTATTGCTGCTGAACAAATGCGCCAGACGTATGGTGTATTACTGCAACGATATAGCACAGATGTTTTTCGTCAGCAAAATAAAAGAACATACGGCCTGGTAAGAGCATCCAATGCAGGCGCTGTTTCTTTTTCTTATGTTATTTACAATGATTACTACAAGCATGAAGATTTTATTACCGCATTGATAAATAGTGGATTTTCCGGCGTGTTGTGGACCCCGGAAGTAAGGGCTTCAGCAACGGCGGAAGAATGGTTACGGAGAATGCAAACAGTAATATTTTCTCCGATGGCCATGATCAATGCATGGGCCAGCGGTACCAAACCATGGTCTTATCCCGAAGTAGCGGACCAGGTAAAACAGCTGGCTTTGTTGCGGATGCAAATGATTCCATATTGGTATACAACTTTTGCCAGGTATCACTTTGAAGGCATTCCGCCTTTCAGGGCCATGAATCTTGAAGAAGGGTTTAACCAGGGTATAACAAAGGATACAATCAATACAAACCTGGAGGAAAATCCTTATGCCCTGGCCAGCAGTAAAGAAATAAAAGACCAGTATATGGCCGGAGAGTATCTATTGGTGGCTCCGCTGTTTACCGGTGGCACTACCCGCACGGTGGTGTTACCCAAAGGCAATTGGTATGATTTTTATACGGGTTATTTTGCGGGTAATGGCGAGGTTATAACGGTAACGCCTGGCCTTAATAAAATTCCTGTATACGTAAAAGATGGCGCCATGATACCTATGCAGCCTCCTTTGCTGCATGCTGCAAAACCAGGGGAAAAAATTCCAATTGAGTTCAGGCACTACGGGGAAAAAAATGGAATTTTTAAATTGTATGATGATGATGGCGAAACCTTTGATTATGAAAAAGGCGCTTATAGCTGGCGACTGGCGAAAATGGAAAAAAACAGTAAAGGAGAATGGATAGGTTCAATTTCTCAACCAGAAAAGGACAAACCCAATACGGTGGGCAATGTCAGCTGGAGACATGTGAAGCGGTAACAGCTCAAATTGAGACAGTGGTACAGGAAAATCAAGTTTCGAGCCCAGCGATTTTAAATAAGCTTGCTGTAAAACCTGACTTCCTTCTCGCAGGCAGGCTATACTTTTGAAGTAAAATTTATTGATGCAATAGTTTAATTATCTAACAATCTCCTGTGATAATTAACCTGTCCTAAATGATAGCCCAGGTGCGTTGCCAGGTGAACAAGCATGTAAGCCGTGCTTGTTTTTTCTTCCCAAATCAACACAGGATAATCATCTGCAAGTTGTTCTTCTTTCAGCTGATCAAGCGTGGTTTCAATAACAACAATAGTAGCATCTATCTTTTTCAGCAACTCATCTTTGGGAATATCCTTTAGGGAGAATTCCAGGTCCCTGTTCCTGATATAACCAGTGTTGCCCAATACTGCGCCGGTATAAGTATTCAGATTGCCTACGAGGTGCAGGCAAAGATTCCCAGCTGAATTGGCAATGGCTTTATCCGTCAGCCAGATGGTGGCTTCATTCTTATATAAACTGATTTCTGTCCTCAATTTTTTTAAATCGCGGGTGAACAATTTTTTTAAAATTTCCAGTAGCATACTATTGTTTTTTAATCATGCTAAGATACAGCAGTGTTTTTTATTGCTGTTGATCCTGCAGCCAGTTCAGTCTATTATCCGCAAAAGAAATGAAAACGAAAAATGGCCGGTGAAGACACAGCCCATGGAGAAAAACGCCTGGACATTATCCGTACCGGCACTCCGTGATGTATGGTATGTTCCCCTACCGGGCAAAAGCGGCTTGTTCATTTTTTTTACAGACCGGGAAAAAATTGGTAGCTTGGTGTACTTCTTTCATTAATTCCTCCCCCTTGAATTTCTTCAATTTTATCACCTAAAATCATAACTAAAATGAAAATGATTCAATTTGCGTACGTATGCATTGCGTTGTTCCTGGTTTCCTGTAATAGCAATGATAAGACAGCGGCGGTTACTGATACGCCGGTTACTGATAAAGCGATCAGTTCAATGGCACAGAAAAACATGGATGCCATGCATGTTGTTGACAAGGCTTTCGAAACCGGCGATGTAAGCGGCATCGATAGTGTTGTGGCTGACAATTTTATTGATCATACCGATAAAGGCGATATGAACAGGGACAGCCTGAAGGCCATGATTAAAATGAGCGCTAAAGACAAAACCATGAAGACGGAAACCACCAAAGAGATGGCAGATGACGATTATGTATTTGCCATGATGCATATGACCGGAACAGGCGATGGAGTAATGATGCCTGCCGGGCCTTACGACATGCATAGTGTTGAAGTGGTAAAATTCAGCAATGGCAAAGCCGTAGAGCACTGGGGCTATATGGGAAACGGTGACGTCGCAAAAATGATGGCAAGTATGAAAAGTATGAATAAAATGAAAACGCCGGACGCAGGTAAAAAGAAATAATAATCCAGGTATAGAAAACAGAACAGGCTGCTGGTATTCTCAGCAGCCTGTTCTGTTTAATGCAGTTATTATTGGTTATTTCAAATTGGTTTCAAATAATTTGAAAATACGCTTGTACTCATCGGTCCAGCTGCTGGGTTCCACGAAGCCGTGATCTTCCATGGGATAACCCATAATCTCCCAATTGTCTTTACCCAGTTCTATTAAACGCTGTGAAAGTTTTACCGCATCCTGGAAATTTACGTTTGTATCTATGATGCCATGACAAATAAGTAAATGCCCCTTTAAGCCATTTGCAAAATAATAGGGTGAGCTTCTCCGGTAGGCAATGCTGTCATTAAAGGGTTCATTCAGAATATTGGAAGTATATCCATGGTTATACTGGGCCCAGTCTGTAACCGGTCTTAATGCAGCGCCGGCTTTAAACGCATCAGGTGTAGTGAACAATGCCATCAACGTAATAAATCCGCCGTAAGAACCGCCATACAAACCAATATTCCTGGCGTCAACTCCTAATGAATCTACCATGTATTTTGCAGCATCCACCTGGTCAGTTAAATCCTTGCCGCCCATAAAACGATAGATACCCGTGCGCCAGTCGCGGCCATAACCTGCACTGCCGCGGTAATCAATATCCATAACAGTAAAACCATTATCGGCCAGTAGGTTATTAAACATATACTCCCGGAAATAGCTGCTCCACCATTTATGTGCATTTTGCAAATAGCCCGCACCATGTACAAATATTACGGCTGGCCTGGAAGAAGCTGGTTTGGCAGGCTTATACAAACGGGCATATACCTGTGCGCCATCACGCGCAGTAATGGTTATTACCTGCGGGTCTTTCCAGCTGTAAGAATTGAATTCTTCGCTGCTGGCCTTATTTGTTACCTGCTGTGGTTTAGCGCCGGGTTTGTTTTCCTGAAGGTATAATTCCCATGGCCTGGTACTGTAAGAATATAAAAATGCAATTTGTTTCTCATCGGGCGAAAGGCTCACCTGGTTGGCGCCGGTAAGTGTGGTAATGCGTTCCGGTTTTCCACCGCTTACTGGTAGCCGGTAGAACTGTTGCTCCCCCGGATGCACTTCGTTGGTGGTAATAAAGAAATATTTTTTATTGATGGATAACGCCGCCTCCTGTACTTCAAACCTGCCGCTGGTAAGTGCTTTCTTTTCCCCGGTTGTTACATTAATGGTATACAACTGGCTGTAACCAGTGGCTTCCGATTGAAACCAGAAAGTGTTTTCATCAATCCATCCTGCATTGGCGCCTCCAAAACCTCCACCTATACCTGGTCCGCCTATCCATGCGTCATCATGCTGCCGGTCCAATAATTTCATTTTGCCTGTTGCAGGGTTTAATAAAAATAACCACCTGTCTTTGTTATCCTGCGCACGTACGTCTGCCACCACATGTGTTCCTTTCACAGACCATATCGGGTTTAAAAAACTAACAGATCGGTTCAGCGAATCTTTTAGCTTCTTTTTATACAATTCGGCATAATCTTTAAAATAAGCGGGTATGTCTTTTATCCCTTCTATATCATTTGTTTTAACTGGCAGTAAAGTATCTTTTTCTGTATCAAATACATAAAGTTCCTGCACACCCTGCGGGCTGCCAACTTTAGTGCGTCCTGGTATATCTTCTGTAAAACCACTTTCCGTAACATAGTTGGGTACAATGGTTGTTTTACCACGTTCGGATTTGAACAACCGGTAAGTAATATATCGTCCGTCCGGACTGACAGTTACCCCAAAAAGACTTTTATCTTCCAGGTAAATAGTTTTCAACGTTTTCTTTTTTGGGATAGCGTTGGCCATAGAGTCCGTAAGATCTCTTTTTTGTTTACGGCTGCGTAATACATCAAAATTTCTCAGCTGATCTTCTTTCAGCCATTTTTCCTGCATATTCAGGTTGTCTTTTTTTAAATCTTTGGGAGGCGGGGTTCCTCTTTGAAAATTGCTTATCTGTATGGTAAGACCTGTAGCAATATCCCATGCATATAGATTCTGGTTAAGGGTATACACCACTTTTGTGTCGTTAAAAGAAAATATAGGGTCGCTTTCTACATCCACTGTTTGTGTAATCCGCCGTTCCTTGCCTGTCCTGGTATCGGCTATAAAAATATCTCCGTCTTTGTCATACACATAACTGGTGCGGTTGCTGTTGTATGTAATGTTCCTGTTACGTAGTATGGATTGCCTTTGCTGATAAGTTGTCTTTTGCGGAATGAGGTTTTCTTTGCTTATATAATACAAAGAATCAGTAATTGCTTTTTCCGGGTTCCAGTTAAAATAAATGTATTTGCTGTCGTGGCTCCAGCTTACATTGGCAGGAGAAGTGCCGATCCATTTGGGATCACGCATTATTTTTTCAACCGTTAAAGCACCTGGCTGGTTTTGAGCAAAACCTGTTACAGTAATAAATAATAAAATAAAGCACTTAATTTTTCTCATACTTGTAATAGTAAATAGTTATCAGAGTATTATTCCATTTAAAATAGTAAATGCCACAGAAAAATAAATAATCAACCCGGTTACATCTACCAGGGTAGCAACAAAAGGAGCGGAAGAGACTGCGGGGTCGGCTCCCAGCCTTTTTAATAAAAGCGGCAGCATAGATCCACTCAATGTTCCCCACAATACCACTCCTACTAATGAAATGCCCACTGCATAGGCAATGGGTAAATAATGTGGTCCATAAACAGCGGGGAATATCTGTGACCAGGAAACAATACGGAT
>JBDSOC010000217.1:0-4170 GCA_039915085.1 Chitinophagaceae bacterium | reverse complement strand
TGCTGCAAAAAATAATTTTCTTATCATCGGGAGAGAAGCCATAGCCCTCAATGAAAATATCGGATTCTGGCTCAATTGTTTTGATATTGGAGATTAAAGGTGTGCCGGCCCAGTCAAATGCAAAATCAGCTACCTTAATAGTCCAATAACCTGCTGTTTGACGTGGTACTAAAATGTTTGCTGCTTTTTTTCGATCGGTCCATGTAAGCTTTTTACCATCGTGGGAAAATTTTGGTATAATCACTCCATGGTCGGCATCAACGGGCGGTTCCAGTATCTTGTAATATTTTGTAGCAGTCCGGTTGATAAGCCATAAATCTGTATAGGAACCCAAACCAGGCAATGCATCAAAGGAACTACCGGGATGACTCAGTTTTTCAACAGCTACGACCAGCCATTCACCGGAGGGATGCCATGCCATGGCCGCAATGTGTTTTTGAGTGAGCGGTTGCAGATTGCAGGTAATGCAACTGTCCTGACTCCCGTCGGGATTAGCGGTATGTACGTCATAGTATCCATCTGACCCTTTTGCTGAAAATGCTATGCGATCGGAACCGGAATGGTCCCAATCTACGTCCAGACCGTGTTCGCGGAACATAGTAGCTTGCGTGCCGGCAATTCCGTCTATTCCAGGCTTGCTGCACCCGCTGAAAAGGAGAATACCTGCCATCACTGTATAGAAAACTTGTCGCATAGAATAAAAACGAATTGATGGATGAAATATTTCACTTATAGTATATGGCATAAATTTTAATAATTGTTTAAGTAATATCTCCTCAACTAAAATAATTCTAACTGATATTTGTAAATCAACTGTTTAAAAGAATTTACATGAAAGCAACCTATGTATTGTCAGGCGTATTATTGTTATTTACATTGGCCCATGCACAAACGGCCATCAATAGTTTAACAACAGCACAGAAAAAAGAAGGGTGGGAATTATTATTCGACGGAAAAAACCTTTCCGGCTGGAAACAGGTGGCCGGTACCGCAAAGTATTCCATTGAAGATGGTGCAATACTTGGCCAGACAGTTATTAATTCGCCCAATAGCTTCCTGATTACAGACAAACAGTATGGAGATTTTATACTGGAGCTGGAAGTGAAAATAAATGATACTACTGCTAATTCGGGGATACAATTCAGAAGTAATTATGACCCGGCAGGGCATGAAGGAAAGGGTAAAGTTTTCGGCTACCAGTATGAACTGGACCCCGCAGCCCGCGCCTGGACCGCCGGTATCTACGATGAAGGCCGCAGGGATTGGCTTTACCCGTTAATGCTGAATCCCGGCGCACAGAAAGCTTTCAAACTTGGCGTGTTTAATAAAGTTCGTATAGAATGTATTGGCCATGAAATGAAAACATGGATAAATAATACACCCGCAGCTTACCTGGTGGATACTTTTGACGCAAAGGGGATTATTGCATTGCAGGTACACAGCATCGGAAAGAATGAACAATTTGCAGGCGAGAAAATCTGGTGGAAAAACATCCGTATAAAAACAGCAGGCCTTATTCCTTCAGCATTCCCGAAAGATATCTATGCAGTTAATACTATCCCTAACTACTTATCGGCAGCAGAAAAAAAAGGCGGTTGGAAATTATTATTTAACGGTGTTGACAGCAAAGGTTGGGTGGGCGCATACAAAACATCTTTTCCCGAAAAAGGGTGGGTAATAAAAGATGGTACCATTAGTGTGGTGCCGTCAAATGGTGCGGAATCAACCAATGGAGGTGATATTGTAACAACAGAACAATTCAGCGCATTTGATTTGTCATTTGATTTTAAACTTACACCAGGTGCCAACAGCGGGGTAAAATACTTTGTTGCACTTGCTGAAGCAAATAAAGGTTCCGCTATCGGGCTGGAATACCAGGTGCTGGATGATTCATTGCACCCTGATGCTAAACTGGGCAGAAACGGGGATCGGACACTGGCCTCCGTTTACGATATGATAAAAGCAGAAAAGACATCCCGGTTTATACACCAGCCTGGAAAGTGGAATACCGGCCGCATAATAGTATATCCCAATAATCATGTGGAGCATTACCTCAATGGTATAAAAGTATTGGAATATGAAAGAGGCTCACCCGCTTATCGTGATCTTGTAGCCATCAGTAAATACAAAGTGTGGCCCAACTTTGGCGAAGCAAAACAGGGACATATTCTTTTACAGGATCATGGTAACGAAGTAAGTTTCAGAAGTATTAAAATAAAAGTGCTGGAGTAAGAGAAATAATGAATATGAAAATGCCTGTCTTAAAACTGGCTGCGGATAATAAACCGAAAAATAAATGTTGCCCCCATCTTATATATAACTGTTATGATTAACCGAAATTATGGGAAGAGATAAAAAAAGTCCGGCATAAGCCGGACTTTACAATTATCGGTTGCGTTAGCAAATTAATAGTCGCTTCTTCTGTTGAATCCGCCACGATCACGGTTTCCACCGCCACCGCCGCCATATCCACCACCGCCGCCACGGCTTCCGCCGCCGCCGCCATAACCGCCGCCACCGCCACGGCTTCCACCACCACCACCGCCGCCACCAAAGCTGCGTTTTTTAAATCCACCACCACCACTTCCGGCTGGTTTAGGTTGAGATTCATTAACTACGATGTTACGGCCATCAACTTCTGATTCATTTAAGCCGGCAATTGCAGCCTGGCCTTCAGCATCATTTGTCATTTCAACAAAACCAAAACCTTTGCTACGGTTGTTGTTGAATTTGTCAGTAACAATTTTGGCAGAAACTACTGTGCCATAAGGAGCGAAGAGATTTGAGAGATCTTCCTCAGTCAAGTTCCAACTGAGGTTTCCAACATAAATGTTCATTTTTTTACAGTTTGAGTGAAACAAATTTTATGACCCTAAATGAGAACAGTGAAACATTAAACCCCGGGAATGTTGAAAACGCTCAGAGAACAATGCGAAACTGAAAAGATCATTAGGAACCAATAACGAAGATATAGAAATAATTTAGACCGGGAAAGGTTTTTGGAGGCAGGACAAAAAAAATTCCGGACCTGAAAATGGAGGTCCGGAACCGGTTATTTTACGTTGGTATTCTTATTCTGCTCCTACTTCAAACTCCAGCTCAGTAGTTTTACCATTGCCGAAATCAATAATTGCCTTATAAGTTCCCAATTCTTTTACTTCATCGGGGATGCTGATACGTTTGCGGTCAATTTCATAACCTTTTTGATCACGGATGGCGCGGGCCAGCTGCAAAGACGTAACTGCTCCAAATATTTTACCACTGGTACCTGTTTTGGCTCCAATTTTTACAGGTCCTTCCTGCAATTTGGCTATTACCAGGTTTACTTCGGCCAGCAATTTGGCTTCCTTCTTAGATTTCTGTTTAATTTTTTCCTCCATCTGTTTCATATTAGATGGGTTGGCTTCTACAGCCATTTTGCGGGGAATCAGGAAGTTCCTGGCGTAGCCATTCTTTACTCTAACCAGTTCATTTGAACCGCCCAGGTTGTCTACGTCTTGAATTAAAATTACTTGCATTGTTTTCGTTTAGTACCCCATGGCCCAATCATTTAAGATTTAGACTGTCTCCTGCCCAGGCAAGATTAGGGTTGGTTACTAATGATAATTAAAAATTAAAAAGTCAAAAGGCTTGTACCCGGTATATTAACTGCACAAAATTTTTGATTTCTGAATTTTGACTTTTTACTTCAAAAGATCCGTTACATAAGGCAGTATCGCCATCTGACGGGCTTTTTTCACCGCATCAGACACTTTACGCTGGTATTTCAGCGAATTGCCAGTTATACGACGGGGTAATAATTTACCCTGCTCATTCAAAAATTTTTTCAAAAACTCACCGTCTTTATAGTCAATGTATTTAATGCCCATCTTCTTGAAGCGGCAATATTTCTTCTGACGTTTTTCGGTTTTAATCGCAGTGAGGTACTTAATTTCATTTGTCTTAGCCATGATTAAACCCTCTCTGTTTTTTCAGTACTTATAAAATGCTGTGCGCCGCTTCTCTTTCTATCATTGTACTCGACGGCGTATTTATCGAGTGCAGTAAACATGTGACGGAGTACACTCTCGTCACGAAGAAGTTGAATTTTCAACTTCTCATTGAAGGTGGATGGCGCTGAATATTCCATTACCAGGTAAAGACCGGTGGTCTTTTTGGCAATAGGATACG
>JBDSOC010000206.1:0-14929 GCA_039915085.1 Chitinophagaceae bacterium | reverse complement strand
GAATGCACACTTCGGAGATGAAAAATGGAACCTGCACCGGGGATACAGTAATACCATTACATGGATACATAATTTACCTTATATGAAATCATTTTAGCGGGTAGAGAATTTGAAACACTGATAATTGATTAACTGATTAAAAAAATTAAAAATCAGTGTGCAGTAGCATGTTTTGCAGAAAATACTGCTGGATTGCGCATTCATATACCATTTGACCGGCAGGTAGTTTAATTACAACGCACCCTGTAAAACTCAGTAATTATATGAGTCAAAACACAGCGCGCAACCGGCGTCAATGTGTTATCATTTTTAATACTGGGTGCAGGCATTCCGTTGACAGGCATTGAAATATGGGTACCATATTTTTCATAGAGTTCGGGATAAAAATGCTTAAAAAAATGCATGAATTTTTTAAAGTCTTCAACAAAGGCATAATAGGACTTCATACAAGCTATTTATCCGCAAAGTTGAAATAAAATGCAGCACGTACCTTTACATGATTACCGATAAATTTTGCACAATTCACAGGTGGCAATATTTTTTACTATTGCCGGCTTGTGTGTATAACAAAAAATATCATCCAGGTAAATAAGCGGCACCCGGATGCAGTGTATTCGCCGGTATGCAGCCATATAAAAACAAACCTTTTGTGCAGGAGCTATTTATCAATTGGATCAGTTCCCCTTCAGTGGAGGTTAAAAGTGTTGCTGTGCGTAAACAATTTAGTTTAGCGTTTATGCGCATTTCAGGATATATGCGGGGCCGGTGTGTGTGTGCTAAAAACTTTTTTTACGTGGCGGACATACAACTATTACCAGCTAAAGGTTAAAAATGTAACGCTGACAGTTTGTATATAATTAATGTACGCTTATATACAATTCACACTTTTGCACAGTACAAATGTCAGTTCAGAATGGATATATGCTTCTTGTTAATATGACTAACTTTAGCGAACTAATTTATACAGTTAATTAATAATGGAAACAACTGCGGAAAGAAAAGTTATAAGTATTCTTATTGTTGATGATGATGAAGATGATTTTATTATTATCAGTGAATACATTAAAAGCATTACCGATTTTAATATCTACCACATGGCATGGTGTCCTGTTTACGGGGACGCATTGCTGGAAATCCGCAAAGGCTATTACGATATTTATTTTATTGATCTTTTACTGGGCGCTAAAACCGGGCTCGATCTCATCAAAGAAGCAATTGCTATCAATTATGAAATGCCGTTGATACTGCTTACTGGCCAGGGCAACCGGGACGTCGACATCCGTGCAATGCAGGCAGGTGCTACCGATTACCTGGTAAAATCCGAATTAAATGCTGAAAAACTTGAACGTTGTATCCGTTATGCTTTAAGCAGGCAGGACTTTATAAAAACCATCCAGGCAAACGGGCAAAAATTCCGGAGTGTTTTTGAGCACTCGCAGGATTGTATTTTTATAGCCGGCGCGGAGCTTGTTTTTACTGACGTAAACCAGGCTGGAACTTTGCTGTTCGGCTATTCCAGGGAGGAACTCCTGCATTTAAGTTTGTACGATCTATTGTCAGATAAAAATGACCAGTTACTTATTGAAAATATGCTGTTAACCGGTAAAGGACTGTCCGATACGCCGTTCGAACTGCTGACCAGGGATAAAGAAAAAATAAACAGCATATTGTCCATTTCCATGGAAAGCGATGGAAAAGGTAAGGTGTATGCACAGGGTATTATTCATGATATTACTTCTTTAAAAAAATCTGAACAGGCAACCCGGCTGACGGATAAACTCAAATCGGCTGAGCGGTTGGCCCGTGTACTTGCACATGAAGTGAGAAATCCACTTAACAATATTGGTCTTTCATCCGATCAACTGCACCAGGAAATGAGTGCTGAACAACGGGAGATTTATCTTGATATCATTACCAGGAATATAAAACGCATTGATGATTTAATTTCAGAGCTGCTGGATTCGTCCAGGTCTTCAGAAGTGGTGCTGTCGAAAATAACCCTTCAATCAGTGCTGGAAGAAAGTATTGCCGCAGCAGCAGACAGAATAACTTTAAAATTTATACAACTTCAGCTGGATTATCCGCCGGAGGAAGCGTGGATAATGGCTGATGCGGCTAAATTAAAAATTGCACTGCTGAATATTATGATTAATGCAGTGGAAGCAATGAACACGCAAGGAGGCCAGCTATATATCGGCATTCAGGTCCGGCACAATAATTATGTTTTGTTTATAAACGACAATGGAGAAGGAATCAGCAGGGAAAATCTCGGCAGGCTGTTTGAGCCTTATTATACTTCCAAACGCAGGGGGATGGGTCTTGGGCTGGGCGCCACTGCAAATATTATTCAGTCACATAACGCTTCTATAGAGGTGCAATCAACCCTGGGGACTGGTACAAGTTTTATATTAACTTTTAAAAAAGAAAATGCGGAGGCCGGGGTCGTCATTTAAAGCACCATCCAGACTGGTATAATATGTATTGAGAAAAGGTGTCCAGTATCGCAGGCATTGTTTTTATTACTTATTACGTGCAGAAAAAAGATATTCTTCGAGTACAACAGCCACCGGGTAATAAATTTCTTCCGCATCCCGCGGTTTGGTCATAAAGTGCAAAGCGCCCATTTTTTTGAGTTCCCTGGATTCATCAATATCTTTTGAAGTGGTATAAATAATGACAGGTATGGTTAGTAAGCGCTGATCTTTTTTTATTTCGGCCAGGCAGTTCCTGCCGTTTAGCAGTGGCATACTGATATCTAAAAAAATTAAATCCGGCAAAGGGTGTCCGGTATCACGGAGCCATTCCAGTGCCTGGATGCCATTACTGGCCGTTATGCATTCAATGGTTTCATCCACATCTTTAATGGCCTCTATAAAAAACTCCCGGTCATCGGGGTCATCATCTACTATTAACAGGCGCAGATTATTATCCATAATGAAGTTGATTATCGTTATTCAAAGGTTGCGATTAATAATATCTTTTTTTTATATCGTGCCGGAAATTACTTATATCATTCACAGGTTCTCCACACATAATCTTCCGAAGCGCATAGTTTCCTGAACATAGCCGGCGTATGGCCGGTTACTTTTTTAAACTGCTGGGAAAGATGGGAGACACTGCTGAAATTCAACCGGTAACTGATTTCTTTTATTGATAAGGCTTCGTACACCATTAATTCCTTTACCCGTTCAATCCGGTAGGAAATATAAAACCTTTCGATCGTGGTTCCTTCCGTTTCTGAGAATGTATTGGCGAGGTAAGTATAATCATACTGCAGCCGCTGACTAAGGAAATCAGAGAATTTCAGTAATATCTCGTTAGCACGTACCTCAAAAATTTCAATAATGACTACTTTGATCTGTTCTGTCAGGATCTTTTTTTTATTATCCATCAGTTCAAGCTGGTAATGCTGCAAACCTTCTGCTAATTTTTGCTGTTTGTCCGGAAGAAGTGCCTCTGCCAGCTTTACTTTACCCAGTTCAATGCCGAGGTAAGGAATTTGTAACCCTTCCAGCACTGTTTGCACGGCCATTTTGCAGCGCACACAAACCATATTTTTGATGTAAATGATCATTGCTTTATGGCGGCTATGAATATGTTCAACCGGGCTTATTTTATTGTATGATAAAACCCCCTGAAAAATAAATGTACAACATCTGCCGAACTATGAAAAATCTGTGCGGGGATTAGCCATTCATGTGTGAGTTGTGATAGCAATTATAAAAATTGTATAAAACCCAGGTTCTTCCTGTATGGTAACTTGCGGTTGGTTTTTCATAGGATATTAGATTTAACCTGGCTGAATGTCTATTCCGGCCCGTTTTATTTGCTGTTTATGAAAACATGCTATTGCTTACCTTTAAAGAATGGCTGATTTGTTACACTCCAGGGAAATCCTTCTTGCAGATGATGATAAAGACGACATCCTTCTTTTCCATGAGGCATTTGAACAACTGTTGGTGCCCGGAAAAATTACAACAGTTCACAACGGCGAAGAACTGATGCAACTGATTGATAATGAAAAATCATTTCACGATATCCTTTTCCTTGATCTCAATATGCCCCTGAAAAATGGCCTGGACTGTTTATCAGCAATAAAAAAATTAAAAAAATTGCAGCCAGTTCCCGTAGTTATTTTTTCCACCTCTTATGAAGTGGCAATCGTTAACCAGCTGTATGCAAATGGTGCCCAGTACTATATGCGCAAACCAAATGATTTTACAGCGCTTGCAATTGTAATTGGTCAGGCACTTGCGCTTACTTCAGCCACTATGCTTTCACAGCCATCCAGAGATAAATTCGTACTGTCATCCTAATTCAATTATCCATGGAAACAAATACAGATAAGCCAGCTATACTTTCATCCAATCTTTTTCCTGTAGTGGGTATTGGGGCATCGGCAGGCGGGCTGGCGGCGTTTAAGCAACTGCTCCAGGCCATCCCTGAAAATTCCGGGATGGCTTATGTGCTGGTGCAGCACCTGGATCCTAACCACCAAAGCCTTCTTCCGGAAATATTGCAAAAGGTCACCTCCATCCCCGTACTGGAAATTTCTGATGACATAAAAGTGCAACCCAATCATATTTATGTGATCCCCAGTAACAAAATGATGGTGGCCACAGATGGTATTTTACAGCTAAGCCCGCGTACTACAAAAAAAACAGAACGAAACCTGCCCATTGATCTTTTCTTTACTTCGCTGGCAGAAGTCCATCAAAGCCGTTCCATCGGAGTGGTGCTGTCCGGTACTTCTTCAGATGGAACCCTCGGACTCAAAGCCATCAAAGATCACGGGGGTATCACCTTTGCGCAGGATGAGGGATCGGCAGAATATGATGGTATGCCGGGGAATGCTGCCCACGCAGGCGTGGTGGATTTTGTTCTTTCGCCGGAAGCTATACCGCAAAAACTGTTGGAAATAATCGCCGGCTTAGCCCTCGGTGATACAAACCTGGAAAATGTTCCGCCTTCCGGGGAAAATATTTTCAGGCAAATTCTTTCCCTGCTGCGGATCCGCAAAGGGGTAGATTTCACCTATTACAAACAGACAACTATCCGCAGAAGGATACTCCGCAGGATGGTGCTGAACCAAACCGCGGACCCTCTTATCTACCTTACCCTGTTAAAAGAAAATGGTGCGGAGCAGGACCAGTTATTCCAGGACCTGTTAATACCGGTCACTTCTTTTTTCCGTGACAAGCACACTTTTGAGATGATGTGTGAACATGTTTTTCCGGCTATAGTAAAAAATAAAACTGCCGCAGAAGTTTGCCGGATTTGGGTTGCGGGTTGCAGTACAGGGCAGGAAGTATATTCTATCGCGGTCTGTTTTAAAGAATTCCTGGGAGATCATCACGAAAAACTGCAAATCTTTGGCACCGACCTCAGTGAACCCGCTATTGCAAAAGCCCGGAGCGGTATATATGAGAAAGGCGAACTGGAAGGTGTTTCCCCGCAGCGGCTTGAAAGATATTTTACAAAAAATGGTGGCGGCTACCAGGTAAACAAACAGGTGCGCGACATGTGCGTGTTTGCGCACCACAACTTTTTGAAGGATCCCCCTTTTGGTAAGATGGATTTTATCAGTTGCCGCAATGTGCTTATCTATATGGAACCTCACCTGCAGAAAAAAGCGCTGACTACTTTTCATTATGCGTTAAACCCAAAAGGTTTCTTATTGCTGGGTAAATCAGAAACCACCGGCAGCACAGCCGGTCTTTTTACTGCAGTGGAAAAAGCTGATAAATTGTTTATGCGCAGGGATGTACCCGGCAGATTTATACAGGTGGCCAGCCAGCGCAGCGAGCAGATGTTGAACCGTAACCCGGACACCGGCAAAGATGAAACCATCCGCACTGACTTTCAAAAAATGGCGGATGAGATTTTACTGCGCCAATATACACCCGCCGGTGTGGTGGTCAATGAAACCATGGACATCGTGCATTTCCGCGGCAGTACTGCCCCTTACCTGGAGCAATCTCCCGGTAAACCGACCCACAACCTGCTGCTGCTGGCAAAACACGGGCTGGCTTTTGAGCTGCGCAATATCTTACATAAAGCAAAAACAGAGAAAACTGCCGTTCTGAAACAAAATATCCCGGTAGAGGTAAACGGCCAGCTGCATAAAATTGCCCTGGAAGCTATTCCTTTGCCCGCCGCCCTGGATCCATGCTGGCTGATACTTTTTCACGAGGACCCATTATACGGCAGTATTGCGGCACACACCGGAACAACGCAACAAGGTAAAAAAAACAGCGGTAAAACAAAAAAAGATAACAATGAATTACGCATACAATTACTGGAGCAGGAGCTCGCCCAGGCCCGTGATGACATGCGCAGTATTACCCAGTCCCAGGAAGCGTTCAACGAAGAATTGCAAAGTGCCAACGAAGAACTCTTAAGCGGTAGTGAAGAACTACAGAGCCTGAACGAAGAACTGGAGACCAGCAAAGAAGAATTACAAAGTACCAATGAAGAACTCACCGTGTTAAACCATGAACTGGTTGGCATGAACGAACAGGTAATGGTTGCCCGGAACTACGCGGAGTCAATTGTTGATACCATTGCCCAACCGTTACTGGTGCTGGATAAGAACCTGCGTGTGAAATCCGCTAACGGGGCATTTTATAAAACATTTAAGATAAACCAGCAGCAGACGGAAAATGTGCTGATTTATGATTTGGAAGGCAGGCAATGGAATATCCCCCGGCTGCGCGAATTGCTGGAAGAAATCTTACCCAACAAAACAGTCATCAATGATTATGAAATAACGCACCACTTTACATCCATTGGTGAACGGGTGTTTTTACTGAACGCCCTGGAAATATTCAGGGAAAAACAGGAAGAAAAACTAATACTGCTGTCCATAGAAGATATTACTGATCGCAGTAAAGCAGAAGCGATTATTGCAACTTCCGCCGGGCGGTTCAGAACGCTGGTAAAGGAATTACCAGCGGCCGTTTATGCCTGCGACCTGGAAGGCCATATCACTTTTTACAACGACGCCGCCGTGAAATTATGGGGACGCAATCCTGAAAAAGGCATAGATAAGTACGATGGGTTTTATAAAATGTTTGACTACGATGGTGCTCCGCTATCCTTCGATAAAAGCCCTGTTGCGGTAACACTCAATAAAGGACATAATGCATCAGGTAAAGAAATTATCATTGAACGCCGTGATGGAAGCCGTTCGTTCATTAAAGAAAACACGCAGCCAGAGCTCAGTTTATCTGGTACAGTTACAGGCGTGATCAACATGATGACCGATGTGACCGAAGAGGTTACGGCCCGGAAAAAAATGGAAGAGAGCAATGAACGCTATTACACCACGCTGATGCAATCGCCGTTTGCTTTTTGTATGATGAAAGGAAAGGAAATGGAAATTATTATGGCCAATGACCTGATGAAAGAATTTTGGGGAAAGGGAAAAGAAGTAGAGGGTAAAACTTTGCTCCAGGTTTTGCCCGAAGTGGCAGGTCAACCGTTTCCTGCCTTGATAGACAGCGTTTACACCACCGGCAAAACGGTCAATGCAAATGAAATACTTGCGCGTCTGGAATACCATGGGTCCATAGAAGACCGGTATTTTAATATAACTTATCAGCCTTATGTAGAAAACGAAGCGATTGCCGGCGTCATCACCATTGCACATGAGGTTACCGCGCAGGTAATTGCCCGTAAAAAAATGGAGGCACAGGCATTAATGGTTCACGACCTTTTATCAACGGCCCCCGCTTTTATTTGTACACTTACCGGCCCCGATCACATATATGAACTGGTGAATGAACGTTACCAGCAATTATTTGGCAAACGGCAAATACAGGGTAAACCAATAATGAAAGCGTTGCCGGAACTGGAAGGCCAGGGATTTGATACCCTGCTGGACAAAGTGTACAATACCGGTGAAACCTATGTGGGTATCGACATCCCGATTACACTGGCCCGGGATGAAGGCTTAGCGCCCCGGGTAAATTATTTTAATTTCAGTTATCAGCCAATGTACGATGAAAATAAAAATATTTTTTCAATTCTGGTGTTTGGATATGAAGTAACAGAACAGGTAATGGCCAAAAACAAGATTCTTGAGTACAAAAATAAATATGAAATTGAGCTGGAAGAAAAAGTAAAGCAACGGACTGCTGAATTAAGTGAGCTCAATGAATTGCTTTTGCAAAAAAATGTGGAGTTGGGAAAAATGAACAAAGAACTGGAGGCATTCACCTATGTTTCCAGCCACGATTTGCAGGAACCGTTGCGCAAAATACAAACCTTTGCAGGCATCCTGCTGCAAAAAGAAAATCAAAACTTAAGCGACAAAGGAAAAGACTATTTTAAACGGATGCGGGAAGCGGCGGCACGTATGCAGCAACTCATTTTAGATTTACTGACTTTTTCCCGAATCAACTCGGACGACCGGGAATTTGAAAAAACTGACCTTGCGATTGTTATCGATAAAATAAAATCTTCTTTTAGTGAACAGATACTGGAAAAAAATGCTACCATTGAGATAACCGGTATTTGCGAACTAAATATTATTGCTTTCCAGTTTGATCAGCTTTTTCAAAACCTCATCAGCAATGCACTGAAATTTTCCAGGCACGGCATTGCCCCCCATATCACTATTCACAGCAAAATTGCGCCCGGCAGCCAGCTTGAAAATAAGAAACTGTCACCCCAAAAAATGTATTGTCATATCAGCTTTGCCGACAATGGTATCGGCTTCGATGCGCAATATAAAGACCAGATATTTGAAATGTTTCAGCGGTTGCACGGCAGGGAAGAATATGGTGGTACCGGCATCGGTCTGACTATTGTAAAAAAAATTGTGGAGAATCACCATGGCATCATAACTGCAACCGGGGAGCCTGGTAAAGGTGCCAGGTTTGATATGTATTTTCCAGCCTGAAAAGATGATGACGAAAACCAATTTAGTGATCCCGGGCAACCGTTATACTTATTCTAAAGCTGCGCATAAAATATTGCTGGCTGCTGTGCAATTATCTTCATCCCCCTCAAGGATAACTCCTCTAATGATATTTTCAAGTTTCTGGAATCATTGCTAAACACGTAACATAAAAGTAGAAATTCATTGCATGTTTATTTCCGGCGTTACATTTAACGCGCATCCTGTTTGCTAAATCCCTATTGCCTGGAACCGGCAACAGGCTGAAGTCTTCGTGTAATTATTCTATTAGACGGATAAAAGGGATAACTGCTTCTCTCTATTCCAATGCTTCCTGATATTGAAAAAGTTCTATCATCGTTTATATACATCAGGCCTGCCGCTGCGCTTGAATATATACCAAACCCATTGGCATTGAAGCGGGGATTGCCAGGATAGTTTTTATAGGCATCAGCATTGCTGAATGGGCGGGGGAGGTTGAAAAAAGCAGGCGCTGCACTAATATTTGCAAAAGCATATAGATTGTTATTTAACCGGCGGTTTAATTGCAGTCCTGTGGGGGCCGACAAAACCGTGACAGCAGCTCCATTGAAAAATCCAAAACTTGTAGAAATACCACCATACTTACTGAGCGACCATTTTTTTTGTAAGTTATTGCTGTCATTCAACACGTGACGATAACTGAAAGTTTCGTTTTGCATATTGTCCATGGCATTGAAGGGCAAACGAGTTTGCGCCCTCAATGAAATAAAAGACATGCCGGTAAGTATTAATAATAGTATACGCATACTTGTTCTGCTTAGGGTATAAAAGTAAAGATTCTGCAGGGATAAACAGGTAAAAGTGCATAAATTAACAAGTGCCAACAGGCCAAAAACAGTTTAGAAATTTCCTGTTGGTCATATTTTCCAAGTAGGGCATAATACAGGAATCTTGTTAAGTATAGAATGGGTTCCTGAAATCCGGCAGATCAACCTGTATGGAAAAGAAAACTACAGCATTCCCTTTGGTGCTTTTTTTGTTGTTGCACAGCTGCCAGTTTAAATAAACCAGGTATATTTAGAGAGTAACCCTACCAAATAAAAATAAATATTTGCTATGACAAAAGTCTTCATGCTAATCATTGTTCTTTTTTCATTCTTCAGTAAGGCAGTAGCCCAATCTTTTACTATCCCATCATATATCAGCAGGGCGGAAAAATTTCTTGCAGCCAGCCCGAAAGATTCTTTACCGGTGTTTCAGTTTCCTTTTAATGACAGCATGCGTATGAAGTGGGAACGATTACCCGGTCAGCGGCTTGGATATAAACTTTCACATTTTACGGAAACCCAGAAAATTTCTTTTCATGAATTGATGCGCAGTTGCCTCAGCACCCAGGGATATTTAACCGTTACTGCGGTAATGTTCAATGAAGACATTCAGCAAAAATTTGAACCTGCACTGGGCAGGAATGAATACTGGGTGGAGATTTTTGGAAATCCTTCTGCAAACGACTTTTGGGGATGGAAACTTGAAGGACACCACCTTTCACTAAATTTTACTTTTAAAGGAAATCAAATGATTGCTAACAGCCCATTCCTGGTATCAACCAATCCCGCAAATTCTATTACAGATACTGCCCGTGCAGGACTGATCATATTATATAAGCAGGAAGAATTGGGGCGACAACTCGTACATTCTTTAACTGCAGAACAGCAGACAAAAGGATACAACAGCAGAAAGAAAACGGCAATTGTTTATAGTGAACAGGATAAAGATAATATCCATGTTCCTGACGAAGGAATTTATTATTATCAACTGGATAAAAATCAACAGGTATTAGTAAGAGAACTCGTTGCAGAATACTTTAATAATTTTAACCCGGGGGACACTCCGCCAATAAATGCTTTCTGCAATAAAAAACTTCGTTTCTTTTATGTTGAAAGCAGGGAAAAAGGAAAGGCGCATTACTACCGGCTTGAAAATGGACAACAAATCATTGAATATGAAAACTATGATAATCATATTCATTGCTTTTGGCGTACCAATAATGATTTTGGGAAAAGCGTCTATAAATTAAAATAAGGTATAATGTAATTGGTCTTATCTGCCATTTGCGCGTAACACAGTTATATCTTTTTTTACCTGATCGTCATAGGTTTTTTTCACAATATAATGCCATTGTTTATCTGATACGTCCACAGCGAAAATTTCTCCCAGTTTATGGTTTTTTACCGCTTCCTGCAATTCTTTCGGAACCATTGCCTCACCGAAAAACCACCCTGTATCGCCATGCGTATTGTTCCCATCCATTGTGTAATCGTCGGAAAGCTTTTCAAAGGCGGTACCCGCCGAAGCCTTTTGCAGAATAAGTTTTCTGAGACTGTCTACCTGTTGCAGGGATAATGATGACTCGTCAAGAAACACATAACTTGCCCGGTAGGCAACCGTATCCGTTGCCTCGATAACTTTATAAGTTACATAACCAACAGAAAAAATATCCCCTTTTTTTTGCCTCAATAACCTTTTTTCAATAAGTGCAGAGTCTCTTCCGTATGACAGGTGCAGTATAGCTGGTTTAAGTTCCTTATTGGCATCAACAAATTGTTGCGCTTGCTGAACAGTAGCTATCTTTTGAAATTGTTCAGTCACTGTTGGTTGTGCAAAAACAGGTACGGCAAAAAGCAGGAATAACCCCACAAAATTAATTCTCATATTTTTATTTTTAGGCGCTTGCATTAAAAAAATCATTGCCAGGTTCCTGTTTAATGAAAAAGAAAAAAGCTTTATGAAGATACTATTTTTCAGCATATTCCTTTTGCCGCGGCAGCTGTCAATCAGCAAATAAAAAGTTAATTAATTTAACAATGCCCGTAAGATCGTCACCTGTTATTGCATCCGGAAGCCCTTTTTTAGCACAAGCAACCAGTTCATATATATGCGGTGTTTATTATCTTGCAATAAGAAATAAACCTTTTCTTTTAGTCAGCAATAATATTAATATGCAGATAATACAATCTATCCAAAACAGGATCCATGAGATCAGGGGTGAAAGAGTAATGCTGGATAAAGATTTAGCAGCCCTATATGAAACTCAAACCAAATCGCTGAACCTTGCTGTAAAAAGAAATAGTAAGCGTTTCCCCAAAGATTTTATGTTTCAATTAACGAAGGAAGAGTTTGAAAATTTGAGGTTTCAATTTGAAACCCCGGAAAGTAACAGCTCTTTGAGGTTGCAAAATGAAACCTCAAAATCAAGAGGCGGTACCAGGTATTTACCCTATGCCTTTACTGAACAGGGCATTGCTATGCTAAGTGGCATTTTAAGCAGCGATAAGGCCATTAATATGAATATTGCCATTATGCGGGCTTTTGTGGAGGTGAGAAAAGTGTTGTTAAGACAGACCGATCTAAAAGCACAATTACAGGAAATAAAGGAAAGGCTGGGTGAACATGATGCACAGTTAAACAGCATTTATGATGCCATGGAAAACCTGCTGGATGAAAAGGCAGCACAAAGAAAATGGGATGACAGGGAAAGGATTGGATTTAAAAAATAAATTTTGGCCAGGAAAGGAATTGATCTGTTTTCTGTTCTGCCAGCACAGGTGAAAGTAATAAACAACCCTGCTATATTTCCGCAAAAACAATGGTTACAATTAAATGTCCGTGGTTAAATTTTTAGTGAATCATTCAAATGAGAATTATGTACAGAAGGGAATTTATTAAGAATACAACGCTCTTCAGCGGCGGATTTGCTATTGCCGGTCCTTCTGTAATGAAAGGTACTGATATATCCGGCATGCCAGCCCCTGAAGAACCATGGTTTAATAAAGGCATGCGGTGGGCACAACTGGCTTTTGTAGAAAATGATCCCGGCAGTTATGATCCTGATTTCTGGCTGGGATATTTCAAAAAAATTCATGCCGATGGTGTGTTGCTGAGTGCCGGTGGTGTAGTAGCATTTTATCCAACCGATGTTCCGCTTCATCACAGGAGCAATACGCTTGGCAATTCCAACCCATTGGGTTATATGGTAGAAGGATGCCGTAAAATGAATATGTCTGTTATACTTCGTACTGATCCGCATGCAGCAAGACAGAATGTATATGATGCGCACCCGGACTGGATTGCAGTAAAAGCAGATGGTGAAAAATACAGGCATTGGGCAAACCCGGATTTATGGGTTACCTGCGCCCTTGGTCCGTACAATTTTGAGTTCATGACAAAAGTGAACCAGGAAATAATGGAACGGTTTAAACCTGACGGAATATTTTCCAATCGCTGGTCAGGCCATGGTATATGTTATTGCCAGCATTGTGTACAAAATTTTAAAGCGTATGCTGGTTTGGAATTACCAAAAGGGAATGATCGTTTCAATTCCACTTTTATTAAGTATTCTGAATGGCGGGTAGAAAGACTGAAAGAACTTTGGTTTTTGTGGGATGCTGAAATACGTAAGCAAAGACCAGCATCGAGGTTTATTCCCAATGGCTTTCCTGATAAAGTATTGACAGGTAAAAATTCCGATTTCTTTTTTGCAGATCAGCAGGCAAGAAGAGGTTTAATTCCGCCATGGGCCAACGCAAAGGGAGCAAAAGAAACAAGGGCAACATTGGGCATGAAGCCGCAGGTAGGTATATTCAGTGTGGGCATAGAAGAAGAATTCAGGTGGAAGGATTCAGTGCAGGGTGATGCAGAAATAAGAATATGGGTAGCGGAAGGTGTTGCGAACGGATTACTTCCATGTTTTGTAAAATTTGGTGCTGTACTGTATGATAAGCGTTGGCTCAATACAGTTAGTAATATGTACCAGGTATACCACCGCTCAGAAAAATACCTGCGTAATACAGCCTGCCTTGCCCGTGTGGGTATGATGTATTCTGAACAAACCGATAAGAAATACGGGGGCAAACCCTGGCAGGAAAACAGCCATGATCATTCAAACGGTATGTACCACGCACTGGTAGAAGCGCATACAGCATTTGAAATGGTGAACGACAAATTGCTGGATGCCGGTAATCTTAAGCCATATAAACTTCTTATCCTTCCTAATATTGCAGCTCTGTCTGACACACAATGTGATCAGTTGCGGAAATTTGTTGAGGAGGGGGGAAGCCTGGTAGCGACTTTTGAAACTTCACTTTATAATGAAGAGGGCATACAAAGAAGTGATTTTGGCCTGGCAGATATCTTTGGCGTTTCTTTTAATAAAAAAGTGGAAGGACCCATGCGGAACAGTTACTTAAAACTAAAAGTGGATCCGCTCACAAAAACTTTTCATCCTGTTTTAAAAGGCATGGAAGATGCTTACCGGATTATCAATACTATCTACCAGGTGGATGTTACTCCCAGGTCAGATTTTCCCAGCCCGCTTACACTCATTCCAACTTATCCGGATTTGCCGATGGAAGATGTTTATCCCAGGGTAGAGGATACCAGTGAACGCGAAATATATTTGCGGGAAGCGGGAAAAGGCCGTGTTGTCTACATACCCGGTGATCTCGACCGTTCTTTCTGGCAAATGATGGGCATTGATCATGGAAAACTGCTGCGCAATGCAATCAACTGGGCTTTAAATGAAAAGCCTGTTGTTTCAATAGAAGCGCCGGGTGTAATGGATATTACTGCGTGGCGTCAGAAAAATTCTATGACGGTTCACCTGGTTAATTTAACCAATCCCATGATGATGAAAGGGCCATTCAGGGAACTGATACCAGTTGAAGCAAAAGTGCATATAAAAATCCCTGAAAATAAAAAAGTAACAGGCGTAAAATTATTGATGGCAGAGCAGAACCCTCAGTTTGAAGTGAATAATGGGACGGTAACAGTAAGCGTAGTTAAAATTGTTGATCATGAAATAATTGCTTTAGATTTAGTGTAACCTGCATTTACCAGTAGAACTTGCTTTCTTTACACATGTTATGATTGGCGTAGCAAATTAAATAAACCATGAACTGGACACAGGTTATTGACCCGTTTAAAAATATCGCTTTATCAGCAATGGTGGCTGTAATTCCGATACTCTTTATATTCTGGGCGCTGATC
>JBDSOC010000163.1:0-4057 GCA_039915085.1 Chitinophagaceae bacterium | reverse complement strand
TTTATTAGTCAGCACGCCATTTAACACGGACCGGGTACGATTTTCAAGAATCAATTCTGCGGTATCGCAATTGCTGAAAATGCGTACGCTATCGGCCTTTATCTGGTAAATTTTTTTTTGCGCAAATAACACAGAACACAAAAAAGGAAAGACAAGCAATAGCAGTACTACTTTATAATTCATATAAATAGTTTTATCCTTAGCCTTATAGAAAAGTGATATTACAAGGAAAATTTCAATTTTACCGGTGTCAGATCGTTATGTAATCACCCCACGATAAAGACCCGGTTTTTGCATAATAGCAAAAAGAAGAAAACATAAAAACCGGTAAATTACTTTGATCAACATACATAAGCAGGGATTTAGTATAAGGTTTACGATTACAAAAAAATATAATTTTATTTACGCTGGTAATTAAAATAAAATTATACAATCCATAATTATTTATTATGATGAAAACCTCTTAATTAAAACGTTTTTTAATCGCGATTAAAATATCTCTTTTAATAATATTGCCGAACCAGCGCGGAATACCTTTTGCGATTTTCATAATTTTTATTGCTGGATTTACGCTGGCACTATGCTAAATACTTATCGATCTGCAGATCGTTTGCAGCCTTGCCCGGAAGCAGGGTTAAAAATTATATTACTACGTAAATCCACTGATGCAAAAAAATTACTGGCCTGCGTTGCTTCATTGACAGGCAAAAAAAATCCCGGTCACTTTCGTAACCGGGATCATATAATTTACCTGTATAAAATATTATACTTCTACTCCTTTTTTCTCGCCTTCCATCAACTCTACACTGCGGTTAATAAACGCTGTCAGGTTATTCCCTTTCAGCAACCCCTGCGATAAAAGCGCCAAATCGGCCAGGTTGTGTACAAACTTCTCCTGCTTTTCTTTATTGCTTTCTGCTACCACGTTCTGGTAGATAGGATGGTTGCCATTTACCGTCAGCGTTACCTCATCGGGCATATTTGCGTAGAAACTTCCCATGGCACCACTCATAGCACCCATGTCTTTCATGCGGCGCATAAACTCCGGCCGCGTAGCAACCACCGGCGGTGCCGTTGGGCTCAGCCCCTTTACTTCCACCGTTACATGCAAATCAGTAGTATTGGCTTCAAACAAGGTTTTCAGGTTAGCCGCCTCCTCTTTGGTAAGCGCAGAATCCATGTCTTCCTGTTTGTCTACCAGGTTATCGGCAATATCCGCATCTACCCGTATAAAATGCACATCGCTCCATTTCTGTTCCATCTGCTGTATAAAACCCGCATCTACCAGCGTTTCCATCTTAACCACTTTAAAACCTTTGGCAGTGGCGGCCTGTACATAAGCATCCTGCTGCACCGGGTTGGTGGTATAAATAATTACCAGCTTGCCATCTTTATTTTTCTGCAAACCTTCTGCCGCCGTACGGTATTCTTCCAGCGTATAAAATTTGCCGCCAGCACTTTCTTCAAACACATGAAACTTATTGGCCTTGTCCAGAAATTTATCATCGGTCATCATACCATACTTCACAAAAAGACCCAGGCTCTCCCATTTGTCTTCAAAAGCCGTCCGGTCCTTATTGAATATTTCTTCCAGTTTGTCGGCTACCTTTTTTGTAATGTGGTTGTTGATCTTTTTTACATTTGGATCTCCCTGTAAATAACTGCGGCTAACGTTCAGCGGTATATCCGGGCTGTCTATCACACCCTGCAGCAGCATCAGGAACTCCGGCACAATGTCTTTTACCTCGTCGGTTACAAAAACCTGGTTGCTGTACAATTGTATCTTGTCTTTCTGTATTTCATAAGATTGTTTAATCTTGGGGAAATACAATATACCCGTCAGGTTAAAAGGATAATCTACATTGAGGTGTATCCAGAAAAGCGGGGCTTCATTAAACGGGTATAGTTCTTTATAAAAATTCTGGTAATCTTCCGTGGTTAATTCGGATGGTTTTTTTGTCCAGGCGGGCGTGGTATTGTTTATCTGCTCATTTTCAAAATAAATGGGCACGGGCAGGAAACGGCAGAATTTCTTTAAGATGTCTTTCAGCCTCTGCGCTTCCAGGAATTCTTTGCTTTCGTCATTTACATACATCACAATATCTGTTCCGCGTTCTGCTTTTTCTGTATCTTCCAGTGTGTACTCGGGACTTCCATCGCATTCCCACCTTACTGCGGTTGTACCTTCGCGGTAGCTCTTACTGATGATCTCCACTTTTTCACTTATCATAAAAGAAGAGTAGAAACCCAGTCCAAAATGGCCAATGATATTGGCTTCGTTCTGGCCCTTGTATTTGGTTAAAAACTCTTCGGCGCCGCTGAATGCTACCTGGTTGATGTATTTATCAATCTCCTCGGCGGTCATACCCACCCCCTTATCGCTGATGGTAATTGTTTTTGCTGCGGCATCCAGTTTAATATCTATCCGCAGTTCGCCCAAATCTCCTTTTGCTTCACCAATGGAAGAAAGGGTCTTTATTTTTTGCGTGGCGTCTACCGCATTGCTGACCAGCTCGCGTAAAAAAATATCATGATCGCTGTACAAGAACTTTTTAATGATCGGGAAAATGTTTTCCGTTTGTACCCTGATGTTTCCTTTCTGCATATGATTTTTTTTATTAAAAACGAAAAATGAATGCCCTTTTTTATACCTGCCGGAGGCCGGATGCAGGGCATTTTTGTAATGGTTTAAATAACCAGACAGCCACTCACAAACCCAGTGCCATTGCGGGCAAACTGTCATACTGACAAGGGATAAAATTAAAATTTTGCAATGTTAATAATTACTTAGCACTAAAATATTTATAGTATTCAATATGCCGCTACATTTGGTAGTCCTTTCACCTTATCCTTCCTTTTCCAATCCTTCCCGGAAAAATCTGCGTGCTGTACTATTTGTGCAGCATTACCTGCATTGTACCAGCCAAACAAATTAAAAAGACAGCCAGTTATTAAAATCAAAACTATCATTTCATGAAGAAATTGTACATGCTTTTTATTGCCCTTATTCCTGTACTGGTTTGGGGACAGGTTGCCTGGAATTTTGGAACTGCCGCACCCGGCACTGCATCGCCTTCTTCAGGCGTACCTGTAGCCAATATTACCAGCATTTCTGATCTATTGCAGGGTAATAACAATGGCACCACGCCTTTACTAAGTACTACATCAGCATCCTCTACATATGCAGGCGCTTCCGCCTCTTATAATGCGGGTGCAGCTGCAAGAACCGGTGCACTCAATACTGCTGCTGGTGGCAGCGCGTATTTTGAATTTACGCTAACACCCACGGCGGGTTATTCTGTTGGCATTTCGCAGATAAACTTTGGTACCCGCTCTACAGCTACCGGCCCTGCGGCTTACTATATCAGAACCAGCGCAGATAATTATGCAACAGATATTGCTACGGGAACCATCGTTACCGCGGGCAGCCCCTGGGCGCTTAAAACCAATGCCATCACGTTTAACGGTGCGGCAGGTGCGCCCGTTACGGTAAGAATTTACGGCGCGGCAGGTGCAGGTAGTCCGGTTACAGGTACTGCGAACTGGCGTATAGATGATTTGGCCGTAACCGCAACTGCAGCCGGCAGCGGGCCAGCGCCCAGCATTACCGTAGACGCTACCGGTCTTAGTATATTTAATACCACGGCAGGCACTGCCTCTGCACCGCAAACGGTTACCGTAAGTGCATCCAATCTTACCACGGATCTTACTATCACCACCATACCGGAGTTTGAAATTTCGCTTGATGGCGGCACCAACTATTCTACTTCAGCAATAACCATCAGCCCATCCGGTGGCAGCATTACCAATGCACCGGTAACCATACGGGTTGCTGCTACTGCCAGTTTTGGCCCTTATGCAAAAAATATAAGTTTTTCTGAAGGTACCGCTACACAGCTATTGCGGGTGGATGCCGATGTGCAGTCAAACGGCGTTCCGGTTGTTACTATAGATAGTTCAGGCCTTGTTCCTTTTACTACTACTTCACCTTCCCCATCTGCTACGCAGAGCTTCACAGTCAGCGGCACCAATATTTCCAACGGCGGCATTAGCCTTT
>JBDSOC010000154.1:0-14581 GCA_039915085.1 Chitinophagaceae bacterium | reverse complement strand
CCTGTGGCCGTTTGGGTCCCGCCACAGTGGGTTCTATTGATGAAATATCCAATTCAACAATATCAGTATAATTAATATTTTCATTGCCGGTTCGCCACAGCATGTTAGCCTTGCAATAATCTTCCACTAATCTTACCTGTTCTTCAGACCGGTTGCTTTTGCGCATATATTCCAGTGTCTTGTCATCAACCGGGAAATAAGTAATAGTGCAGCCGAATTCCGGAGACATATTTCCAATGGTGGCCCGGTCAGGAACGGAAAGGTTATCGAGACCTGATCCAAAAACTTCCACAAATTTTCCAACTACTCCATATTTTCTTAAAAGTTCTGCAATCGTCAATACCAAATCTGTAGCGGTAGAACCTAACGGAAGCTTGCCTGTAAGTTTCAAACCTATTACTTCAGGCATTATAAAATAAATGGGTTGACCAAGTAAGGCAGCTTCCGCTTCAATTCCCCCAACACCCCAGGCCAGTACGCCAATGCCGTTTACCATAGGGGTATGACTATCTGTTCCCACCAATGTATCGGGAAAGATTTCTCCATTTCGTTCAATTACCCCTTTAGATAAATATTCTAAGTTTACCTGGTGGCAAATACCCATCCCCGGCGGAACTACGTTAAAATTATTAAATGAATTTTGAGCCCATTTCAAAAACTGGTAGCGTTCCTGGTTGCGTTTATATTCTTCGTCCATATTACGGGCATAAGAATACTCCGTTCCAAAATAATCAACCTGTACCGAGTGATCAATAATAAGATCAACGGGTATTAACGGATTTATTTCATCGGGATTTTTTCCTTTCCTCGCTATTTCCGCACGCAGCGAAGCAATATCCACAACGGCCGGAACACCAGTAAAATCCTGCATTAATACACGGGCGGGTTTAAATGGAATATCTTTATCCGAGGCCACAGGTTTCCATTGAAGAATAGTTTCTATATTCTCTTTGGTTATCGAAAAATCATCAAAGTTTCGTAATGCATTCTCCAATAAAATCCGGATTGAAAAAGGCAATTTACTAATATGGTGTCCCTGTTTACTAAGTTCTTCAAGACTAAAATAAGTGAATGTGCCGTTTTTAGTGGTCAATAATCTTTTTATCTGATAGAGATCTTTGGACATGATTTTACTGTTTTTTTGTTTTATCAGACAGTCTTTTTGAAATTATATCTTTTCAAGATGAAAGATTTGTAAGCCATTGCTGAATTTTTATACTGGTGTAGTCAACTCGATCAACGATCTGCATTTTCATTATTTTTCATCGGGCCCCTTAGCAGGGATAATAAACAATGGTATTGGACTATGACGCAAATGCCCGCTTGTATCTTGCAAGGTTTAACGGTTAAGCCATTCTTTAAGAACAAGCGCTTCATTGTGCTCTTGATCTTTTGCACCATAAACCAATGTGACAACGCCTTTCTTTTGCTCTTCGGTTAGTATTAAAACCTGTTCTTTATTCTTTTTGAGTTCCTGGTGATATCTTTTTTGAAATTCTTTCCATTTGCCAGGGTCGTGGCCAAACCATTTTCTGAGTGCTGTCCCCGGAGCAATCTCCTTCAACCATAAATCAATGCCTGCTTTTTCTTTTGTCAGGCCCCGTGGCCAGAGCCTGTCCACAAGAATACGCGTGCCATCCTCTTTGGCTGGCTTTTCATACACTCTTTTGATCTTGAGTTTCATGTCCACTTGTTTTAAACCATCATTAATTGCCTCATGCGGCGCAGTCAATTGCATCTGCTGAACTGTTATACAGGCCTGGACAGTAGTAAATCCTTACTCTTGCCATTTTCTTCTTTCTTTATATGCAAAGGCAATACGCCGGCCATGTCACCGATTATATTTACCAGTTCTGTACCTGCGGGAATAACAATTTTGGCATTCAGTTTAAGTGAAGCTTCCACAGTTTCTAATTTTTTTAATAATTGCGCATTGCCGGTAAAATATTTATCCGCAGCTTCATTCACCAGCATGATGGCCTCCGCTTCTCCTTCGGCATGCAATACCTGGGCGCGTTTGTAACCTTCCGCTTCTTTGATCTTAGCCCGTTTTACACCATCCGCTACCGTTTCCGCTGCTGTTGCATAGTCAATAGCAGCAATTTTCTCATTTTCTGCTTTTACTACCTTATTCATTGTTTCCTGTACATCCCTGGGCGGATCAATCTCTTTTAATTCAGTTCTAACAATCACAATTCCCCAACTTGCCGTTTCATTTTTGAGAGTACTGTGTAATTCAGCATTAATTTTTCCCCGTTCACTATTTGCAGATCTTTAGGTAAGTGTCCCAATAATGTTTCGTAACGTGGTACGGGCCAGGTTCACAATCTGTAATTTGTAATTATTTACATTGTACTGGGAGCTTTTTACACTTTCTTCTGCTTCTATTACCCTGAAATAAACCTGTGCGTCCACGCTGGCATTAAGGTTGTCATTCGTTATAATTTCCTGCGGCTGGGCATCCACCATTTGTTCAGTAGTATTTACTACATAAATCTTATCTATAAAAGGAATAATCCAGTGAAAGCCCGGTTTGGCAAACTTATTGTATTTCCCCAGCCTTTCAATCAGTCCCCTGTGGGTTGGCCTGACTATGTTTACGCCAAGAAAGAAGAATAATAATATTCCTCCTGCAATAATTAATAAAATTTGTGTTTCCATTTGTTCCTCCTTTTAAATTGCTTTTACAGCAATATTGTTTTACAAATTAGTGTTTAGAAAACCTGATAATAATATCGGTGTGCCTTATTCGTGATTCTTCATTGTGATTTTTTTTTATTATCACTAAAAGGCCTTTGGTATAAATTATACTTTATAAGTTAATTCATTTTACTGTCAACGCGGTAGAAAGTGTTAAAAGGAAAATAGTCTCCTTTATAGCCATGACACTATGCGGAATGCGTTCATGCAAAGCCAGCATTTGTCCATTGAGTAATTCAACAGATTGCCGGTCTGTATTAAATTGAAGCTTACCTTCCAGTACTTGTACACTAATAATGCCGTCGGCGGTATGCCTGGCCATTTCTGCTCCTTCATGCAGGGCAATAAGTACAATGCGCAAACCATTTGTTTTGAAAAAAGTTATTGCATTCCTTTTGCCGTCTTTCCAGGATGACTCCTCTTTAATTTGTTGCATATACATTGGCAAATCAATGTTTACAAGCGTTGCATCAATCAGGCGATCTCCTTCGGGGCGCTGAGAGGTTGAGTTATTAAATTTTTCTTCCATATTGATATGTTTTAGTTGCTTAGCCCGGGTATAGGAACCGGAAAAATAAAGTCCACGAAAACAGTATGCGTTGAACGTTTCACATGGTTTGCGTATTTTTCAAGACTTTTACCCAACGCCTTCGCATATTCCTTATCCAATTTTCCAATTACAAGATGGACCCTGTCTATTTCTTTTTTAAGCGCCATCCGCTTTGCCTCATCAAACGGAAAATATTGTTTTAATAAAGTTTCAAATTGTTCCTTAAAATATTTTTCCACTACCGTATAGTATGGAATCAATAAAGGAATAGCTGTAAAAGTTTTTAAATGCGCTAATTTAATGGCATCGGCCTTTTGGATTTTGTTTACAGCATTATAAGAACATGATGCAAGCACCGATACCAAAACAGGAGCCTTGAATAACAGTGCCCGTTCTTCCATGGTTAATTTTTCAAATTGCTTAATCATACCATTTGTTTTATTCTTTTCTTTTTAATGGCTTCTAAAATCTGATCATAGGCTTTATTGAATTTTTCTACACCTTCATCTTCCAGTTTTTGAGTGATGGCAGTAATATCAATATTTTTGTCTTTCAACTGCGCTAAAACCATTGCAGCTCTCTCCATATCATCTTCCAAACGATTTTCAGCCCTTCCATGATCACGGAATGCATCCAATGTTTCCAGCGTAATTGTATTTATAGTTTCGGCTCCTATCAACGACGAAACATATTTAACATCACTAAAGGTTAAGTCTTTGGTACTGGTACTGGCCCACAAAAGACGCTGATGTTTTGCGCCGCTGCGCTCAAGGGTTTTGAACCGCTGACCAGAAAAAGCCTTTCTATAAATCCCGTATGCTTGCGTAGCAGATGCAATGGCGACATGGCCTTTCAGATTGTCAAGTCCATTTGCCTGCAGCAACGGGTCAATCATAGTATCTATACGACTTAGGAAAAAACTGGCAACCGATGTAATCTGATCTATGGGTTCATTTATTTTGATCCGGTCCTCGAGGCCTGATAAATAGGCGTTCACAACTTCCTCGTAACGCGGCAAACCAAACAAAAGGGTGATATTGATGTTAATACCCTCACTAATACATTTTCTAATAGCGGGCAAACCTGCTGAGGTAGCGGGTATTTTGATCATTACATTCCTGCGACCAACCGCTTTCCACAATTCTCTGGCTTGTTGTATCGTTCCCTCCGTGTCATGGGCAAGATTGGGCGACACTTCAAGGCTTACAAGACCATCTTCGCCGTTGCTTTTCTTGTATTCATTTTTGAAAAGATCAGCAGCACGCCTGATATCTTTAACAGCGAGACTAAAGAAAATAACATCATAACTTCTTTTCGTTTTCGAAAGAGTTGCAATGTCTGTATCATAGTCAGAGCCCGAACTGATTGCCTTTTCGAAAATTGACGGGTTGGATGTAACACCACTAATGCCATCCTCTGCTATCATGTTTTTCAACTTACCCGAATTCATAATTTCCCTGTCAAAAAAATCCAACCAAATACTTTGTCCGAAATTCCGGATTTGTTTTACTTTATTTTGTATCATAATACATGATTTTAAATTTATTGTGAATATTTTATTTCTATCAATGATAAGTGCTGCTCCGCTTGTTCAATGTTATGGCTTGTTTTCGGAATGCCGGCATTACAGTATGCCGGCAGGGTTGCACATTTTCCCCTCCGTATTTCTTTCTCTGGTTCGTTATCCAGTGCAACTGCCTTAGCGGTGTAATCAGTGAGATCGTCAGGATCCCATTTTCCTAAACCCCGTAAAGTGGTTGTTCCCGTTCGTTTTAGAAATACCATTTTAATCTCACGACAGTCTGAAGCTGTAAACGTGTTTCGTCCGCTGTATAATAATAGTGCGGGCATAACAAAGTTTTTAAGTGCTTTATTATTTTTACCAGCCGTGGAATTATAAGCGGATTTATAGAAATGAGAATGGATATAATCAAACTTTACGGTAATGCATACCGTTACATGCCATTTTCAGATAGCTATCTCATTTTTTAAACCTATTGAAAAAGTGTAGAGAAAGTCAACCCAAGCAATGCAGAAATTAAGCTTGGGCAAGCGTATTAAAGTCCTTGAAGCTGGAGAAATAATAAAGATTCTGACAAAAGGGAAAAAATTCAGTAAATGAACTGGTATCAGAACCGTTCGTATAAAGAACAATAGGTTCTTTAATGGTGCCTGTATTTTTATTTTGTGTGATACCTGTCATAGCCACGAAACTACAAATTAATATTACACCGGGGTAATTACAAAACCTTATATATCGTTAATATTCCACTTTTTAATACATCAGGCTATTGTCATTATTACAGTCTTCAATAGTATTAAACATTGTCAAAGATCTCAATCTCCGCCTTATTTAAAATTTCATTTATTTGAATCTGACAGGACAATCTTGTTTCCCGTTTCTTCATGCCCATTTTCCTAAGCTTGCTTTGTGGGTTTTTATACAAATCTGCCGGATTATTTTCCTGTTCCAAAATATTGACCAGGCAAGTTCCACACCTGCCCATCCCCCCGCATTGACCAAAATCTTCTGGGAATATCTTGTCTGTCAATAAAACCATAAGATTTCTGTATTCGTTTTCAAAGGTTCGCAAAGGGTATGCTTGTCCCTGGTAATAACCTGTAAACTCAATTGTATAAGACTTAGAATCCATCTTAATCGCTGTTGATTTAAATTTTTTGATTGCTGGTTATTTTTATATCTGGTTAATTTTCCAGAGCACTTCACACAATAATTATTGACCTTTTATTTAAAGCAGTCAATTTTTCCGGTTTTATGAATTCTGATAAACATAATATATTAAAACCTTTTATCTTTATTTTCAGAAAAAAAATCATCTTTTTAAATGCTTCAGGCCCTGGCTCAATTCTCTGTTAAACTCCGCAACTTTAGCCGACAGCAGCATGTCGTGCATTTGTTTACGGATAACGGTAAACTTATCATGCAAGGGACATGGCTTTTTTTCAGAGCAATTTTTTAAACCCAATGCGCAACCAGTAAACAAATTATCACCGTCGACGGCCTTTACAATGTCAGCCAGGCTGATTTTTATTTCATCCGCTTCAAGGAAAAAGCCCCCGTTAGGCCCTTTACTCGATTGAACCAGTCCTTTCCTGCTCAGGTCCTGAAGTATTTTTGCAATAAAATGTTCAGGAGCAGATATGCCTTTCGCGATTTGCTTAATTCCAACTTTCATTCCATGTTCCGACTGCTGGGAAATGAAAATCATTGCCCGGATAGCATATTCACAAGTTTTCGAAAACATAAATTATTTTAGACTATAAAGGTATGAATATTTTTAATAAAAGAGTATTTTGTCTTTTATTATTTAAACTGACCTAACTTTGTTTTTTTATAAAAATACGGTACGTACATTTCATTGTGGAAAACCGGAAATTTGAAACCATTTTAGTTCCTGTGAATTTCAGTGGATATTACTGAATGTATTAGAAACAGCAGCAGTGCCTGTGAAAAAGAAAGTATCAATTGAAGTCACGGATAAGAAAGGATCGCAGGCAGAAACGTTAATCTTATATTAAGATGTTTTTTTATGATTGCATATCTAAGTACGTATGAAATTATAACGGCAGGAACAAGTATCTTTACAGCCAGTGAAAAAAATATCTACTATAAGGGGTTGTTTTTATTTTTCTGATTCTTTTGAGAATGCCCGGCAGATTTTTCTTTCGCGGGAAAGATGGTATCTCTACTCCAATTTCAAAGACTTTAGCAGGTAAACCCCGGCCACAATGCCCAGGATGGTGCGGGGTACTTCTTTATATCTTTTTTTCTGAAATTTTAATAACTTTCTTATGTTTTATAATCAACTCCAACCTTCCACGAAGCATGGTGTCATTGCAGTTATTATTCTGCTTAATTTTTTTATTCTTGTCATTCCTTTTATTTTCAATTGGAATTCACTCTGGATACTGATTCTCACAGGCCCGTTATTATTTTTTGCACTTTACGGCTTCAGAAGAAAAAAACTCCCGGGACTTCGGAAATATTTTATGGGAGTAAGGCAATTGAACGTTAACCGGCTACTTTCGGAACGAGTGTCCTATAATCCAATTCCCGTCAAAGTTAATGAGTGTGATTTAAGCATCACTATTGGCAATGATGGTTGTAGTCAGCCTTTTAAAACAAGCTTATACAGTATTGGAACAAAGAAAATCTTTAATAAAGCTGCTATTCAGAAAACAATAGCTGAAGAAGAGTTGACTGCGTATAGTTTGATGAATGATCAGATCGTTCAAATCGGACCTGAATATAGCGGATGCCGGACAAAAAATGGAGGTTTTGATTCCAACAATTTTAAACAAACTGCCCGCCGTCCATCCGTAAAAATGATAGAATTGAATTTGTCAATGCGGAATGAGTCTTTTCCAGATGTAGTTTCTTCTCCCAGTTTAAAAAAGGCAAGCAGGTGGGCTGATAAAGCAATCCTCCCTGCTCTGGGCTTTACTGTATTTTCTGATGCGGAAGGAATGATTCATTTCCTGGATACATTACGCGATCTTTCTGGGAAAAAGCCTGTTGGAATAAGGCTTTCAATAACCAGTAAAAAGGAGTTTTACAAAATATGCCATGCAATTGTAAAATCAAGACTCATCCCGGATTTTATTGTTGTGGAGGGTGCTGATATTAATAATGTGACTTTCGTTTTAAACAGGGAAAATTTGACATTATATGATGCATTATTATTTGTTTCAAAAACCCTGCATACCTATGGTCTGGAAAAAGAAATCAGAATAATTGCATCAGCGAATGTTATTTCCGGGTTTGATATAATGAAAATGCTTGCTTTAGGTGCAAACGCAGTTTTCAGTGAAATACCACGTAGTATATTAAGAAGCAATTCGTCAAAAAGCGCAAATGACTATTTTGCATTCGGGCAGCAGGATATAGCTGATTTCCATCATAATGTGATTAATGCCTTTGCACAGATGATGGAGGCCAGCGGATTTAGAAGCATTGATGATATAACATTACCAAAACTCTTCGGAAGATTAGATGTATTGTTCTCAATAAACCATAAAGAAGAATATAACTCCATTACTGATCAACGTTATTCGAAAATAAGCATCATGAATTAAAAAATCCTGCAGGCATTTACGAAAACAAAAAAGGAACTTATAGCTTATTTTTAAGATCCGGGAAGTATATTGAAGACACTGCTGCGATTTTAAGATAGCGTTACGCAGTAATCTTTTCTGAAGGGATTAGTTATTGTATGGGCAGGTGGGTAAGGATAATCAACGGTACCATGTTTATGGTATTGCCTGGCAAATGATACCGGCTTAATTTCAATACTTCTTATTACTCACCTTCAATTTACGAACCATGCCAGGAATTTTTTTAGGATATCCCATCGTGGCCCAAACGAAAAACTTTCTTATTACTTCCGATACGGACACTGACTCCAGCCAACGTGCCATGGCTATCGCCGCGGTCTGTGAAGCTGATCTCAGCAAACTTGAAAAATTATTCCAAACCAATTTCCAGACCGGTGATACCCATAAATATGCAGTATGGGTCCATGTGCCTGTAGCGGGCGCCGGTGCCAGCAACTATGGGTTCGAGCGCGACCAAAGCAGCCGGATCTTCGTCAACGGTACTTTCAACCCAGTAGGCCCTCCCAATATATCTCCCGATGAATTGGTTCCCCGTCCGCCGAATCCCGGCTATGTCAGGGACGAGTTTGCGCGGTTTCTTTTTGTTGCGGAACTCGCAGAAATTTTGATGGATTTTACAGGCGCCGCCTGGGGAAGGGGAGATAGCAGCGGGGAAGGCTTATCCATCTATCTTGGCACCCTGTTGCACCCGGATGGATATTATGGTGCCGTTACACCGAGGGTCAATTCCTGGCTGAATGCAGATCGGGCCAACCAAAACTGGATAGGTGCTACAGAGCGGACTGATCGGAATTTGGTTTCCCATGGCGGCGCCCTGCTGTTCCTTTATTATATGGTATACCAGCTGGGTCTTCCAATCGAAAAAATTATTGGGGCATACCGGTACCGTATAAACGCTTTGCATGGTGATTTTGGTAACGCCTGGACGCTCTCGGATACGTATGCTGAACTGACCGGTCAACCAGCGTCCGGTGCATTCAGCGCTTTCAACGGTTTGATAACAAAACATCTCCCTGCGGGCAAGCAGGTTTTCGTGGGGCACGACAATATATTTCCATTGCGCGATCCTGCGCAGCGAAGCGTATCCGTTAACCAGGCTATGCGGCAACTTACACAAACGAAAAGCAATTCACCGGAATCGTTCATAATCCAGGCCGGCCTGTTTTGTGAAAAAAAAGCGTATGATTTTTTCCGTGTTGTTGAAATGGATGAATACGCACTGTACGCCAATTGCCGGGGAATCCTTAATGCGGCCTATCAGTGGAAACTAAACGGAGTGAATCTTACCGTGCACAATGTGGAAACAGCGATTACCTTACCAGCTGATATCAGCGTTCATACACCGGATGGTAAAAGAATTGCCGGAAAAAAAACCATAGACCTGCATTATGTTATCCAGGACAACTGGAATAAAAGCATCCTGTACCTGAAACAAACAGATGGTGCGTCCGGCAGCTGTACCCTGATCGCCACCGTTAGTGCAACAGAAGCTGCCATTAATGATGCACCTGTTCAACTGGATACGCAACTTTTCATTGATACCATTTCGTATGAACCCGGTGCGATCTATGTGATGGACCGCAAACGCTGCAACCCGTTCTATGCGAAAATCGACGACAGTATCAGTGGGCTTTCTGCCACCCTGGCCAATCTGAAAAACCGGCCTGATCCTCCGGGCGAAAAAGAATTGCTGCAAGTTATCGATGCAGTAGCAAGGGTAGAATCGGATGCGCAAGCGATAGGGCAACATTCCGGCCGCAGCAGCAAAGCTGTGCTCAGCGAACTCCGTTTTCCGGGTGTCCTGGTCTCTGCAGATCCGATTGCCAGTCCTGAAATATTACGAACAGTGGTAAAGGGGAGGGCAGATGCTGGTAATGTAGCCACCGGCCAGCAACAAGAGGGAAATTGATGACCTGCCGCAAACTTCTATTCCATTTTGATTAGACGGCCAGGGGCAATAATACATAGTGCTCCTTCGAATTCATTTCACATCTGTATTTGTAATCCAAACTTAGAATACTATCATTAAATAATTAACGCATCGGTTTTAATTTCATTCCAGCTTAACGGCAACCAAAGGCATATTCCGGGAAGATTTTCAAAAGGAAATGGAAAGTCGGACAACCGGCATCCTGAATTTTACCTAAAGCTCTTTATGGGAACAGAAAGTTAATACAGGGTATATGAAAACCATGGCTGGAGCCCTGATCAATTTTATATTTAGTTTTTCATATTCCATGTTGTAACCGTACAATACCCTTTCTGATACAATTTTTTTTATATCCATCTCTCCTTATTTTTACTGCATCAATGTTGATATTATTCCCCAAAAATGACATTTTGCCTGCGCCTGGGCAATTTTTGTTTTCCAGCACTTTCTATCGCTCCATTTTTTAACGGGTATTTTTATTATCCCTGCCTGGTAAACACGCCATGGCATGAATTTTACTTTTATAGTAACTATGAAAGCAATACATAAAATGATAGGTGGCTTTACCGGCGCCCTTGCCCTGAATATTTTGCACCAGGCAGCTGCCCGCATAACAACAGATGCACCACGCGTGGACCTGGTAGGCGAAGAAGCGTTGAATAAAGGGCTACAGGCAGTGGGTGCTCATTCACTCCAAGGCGATCAATTATTTGAAGCTACGCTTGCTGCTGATATTGTCAGTAATTCAATCTACTTCAGCATGATTGGCAATGGAGAAAATAAAAACTTGCTGGCACGCGGAGCAGGCATCGGACTTGCCGCTGGTATTGGGGCATTGACCCTGACAAAACCAATGGGGTTAGACGACTCACCTGTCAATAAAAAAAGGACAACACAATTGATGACCGTTGCCTGGTACACCATTGGGGGCGTAGTGGCCGCCCTCACTATGAAAATGCTGGATAAATAAATGGCTGGACGAATCATTTTTACTTATAGCCCGACAGGTTTCCTTGTGACAAAAAATAATTAAAATGGACGAAATGGAACAAGCAATAAACGGATCAGCGGATAAAAGAACGGTTGTTGTAAACCAGCTTGTATATTCTTACCAGGCAAAACCTTTCGTACTTGTCAATACACTTGGATTTATCAGGGCGGTATTAACTGAATATACAGTAAGTGGTATAAATGGAGAAATGTATAAGTTATACAAAACCACCGAACACAACTGGTATGATATAGAAGATGCTAACCCCGGCGCAGGAAGCAGCTTGCTCGGTTTATTAAAAGTTGAAATCGATAGTAAAGAAAAGAATGGGGTGTAAATATGAATGAATGACTGTATTATTAGAAACAAGATTTTTTGCGCAGCACGCTGTTAGTCTTTAAAGTATTTAAATCATTAAACAATTTTACGCTGTCACCAGGTAAGTCATTTACGTATACGCATCCAGGCAAACTTTTAAATAGCGGGTCCTGAATTGATGATATACACTTAAAATAATAAGATATGCATAAAGTACTGATAGCACTACTGGCAAGTATTGCCGTTGGTATTTTAATTGCCCCGGCAAAAGATGCAGACACAAGAAAAAAACTGGGGGATGATTTTAATAACGTGGCAGATAAGGGACACGTACTTCCGCAGATATGTATGATAATGCTATCAGGACGATTCAGGAAGGAAACGCAATTGTATACTTTGTATCCAACAAAACGATAACAGCATACTTTACTTATTGGTAACATTATGCTGACTAATTTGAGTCAACAACAGCGTATCGCACAATAAAAGCGCACTAAATCAAAAGTTTGCATTAAGCAACGGTTCCATAGTACTTCGTTTTCAGGAATATTGTATTAAAGAGCATTGGTAAACAAATGGCACAGCGTTGGGAAGTTTATTGATAACCCAGACCAAATGTCTTTATACCGTTACTTCAGAAAGCTGCCAGTTAATACCGTGGAAAATAAATATTACTTTGATTGCATGTACGACACGTACGGTCCAATGGCCTATGGTATATTGCTGCAACTGGCCAACAATGATAAAATGGTAGCTGAAAAGCTAATGGTAAAGGTTTTTGTTGAAGTTTTTAATACAAATTATTGTAATAGTCAAACAGGGAAGCTACCATTTGTAATAATTATGCAAGCCATAATTGAAACAGGTAAACGCCATAATTATACTGCCGCTGCTATTTTAGCCATCATTTTTCCACCCCCGGCGGCCATTGGTAAATCCCATGGATCGTCCAAACTTTCCTGAGCTGCGCAAAACTTTCTACACTATAAGCAAAGAAACCATACCAAGTGACATGCAGTGTTACAAAAAAGAGATCGCTGCAACAACGGCTTTTTTTTAATCAATATAAAAATCACCTGCTGGTTGGGCTGGCATTTTATTCCAGTAATGCATAATGGAGCCTTACCAGCTTTTTAATGGAGGATGTTAAATTCGCTTCAGCCAATTGCAAATGGCGGTTACCGTTAAGTTGTTCCTCGTCCATGGCAGTTTGCAGCCATAATAAAACCGCTGTAAGGCTTTGACTGATATCATTCTGGAGGATATCTGCCACCTGGTCTTTTTGCGTAACAGCGCCAGTTAAATGCATTGTTTTTTCCATTGGCTTACATACGATATAAGTACCGGGTCAGATGTAGCATGACGCCGGGACAGACCCATATATTCCGCGACTACCACGGGAAAAGATGCGACGTACAGCCCTTCTCCGGTTTAAACGAAAGGACACATTATCCATCTTATATATATTAAATCACTTTTAAAATTTACAATTATGAAAAAGATTTTTACATTATTAATGGCAGTCGGTATAGTAAGCATTGCTTCCGCGCAATCCGGGCGGTTTAATAACGGTAAACAGGATCCAGGGTATTCATTTCATCCAAAACAATCCGGACTGCAACAAATCAACCGGGCGTATAATTATAAAATTGGGTCTGTTAAAATGGACAGGCGACTCAATTCCCGGGAGAAAGCAAAAAAAATCCGTTTTCTTGAAAACCAGCGTACATTGGAATGTAACCGCGCACAATACAGTTTTAACAAACGCGGGCATCAATATGATGATCACCGGTATACTGAAAACAATACACATAAATGGTAATATACTGAGGCCGGTAACACGGCCTTTTTTTTATACTTTGAAAAACAATCACCTGATAAGTAAAATAATAAAATGGGTATGTTTTGATGGCACACCCTGACCCGCGCTTAAAAGATAACCCGAACATGGAGTTGAAGGATAAGTCATTGTTCCCGATGTTCCGGTTGGTGCACATACTGCCTCTTTGGGTTTTACATTTTCCAACAACGTTGCTTTCCCCGCAGCCTACCGCCAGGGTACCTTTATGGGGTAGCATGGTTCCTGGAACAAACTGTATTGGCTGGCTATAAAGTAGTGTACGTTCCTTTTGACAATGGAAGTCCAACCGATCAACCAGGAGATTTTTAAGCGGATTTATCGCAGACAGGTAAAAAAAGAAGTATATGGAAGACCCGTAGGCGTTGCCGTTATACATGATGGGTCTTTAGTGCTGGCAGATAATGCCGGTAACACAATTTGGAAAGTCAGTGCAAAGAAATAGTGTTGCTATTTGATGTATCTTTAAATGCAGTTATTATATTCTTTACCAACATTTCATACTATGGGATTTGAACAATACCACGAGCCAGCCAGTGAATTAAGCCAGCCAATGCGCACTTTTGCCCGCATGATTACCTCACTGACAGAAGAAGCCGAAGCCATAGGCTGGTACGAACAACGTATTTCGCTGGAAAAAGACAAAGAGGCCAAAGCGATCATGCAGGATGCGCAAAAGGAAGAATTCAAACATTTTGCGATGGATCTTGAATTTTTATTTCGTAAGAATGAGCAATGGAAAACCATAGCTCAGGGCATACTATTTAAAAAAGGAGACATTACAAAGAACGCGGATAAGGCGGAAGAGTCTGCTGATTGAGCTGCCAATGCTTTTTATTTTACTGAATGTGAATGCGCGTGCGCGTGCAATATGCAGGAGGATAAAAAACACGCTGAACACATTTTGCAGTGATGATAAACCGCCGGCTCCTGTTCATTTATTAGCAATGCATGCGCTTAATTCAAAATGATACCTGTCTCCGTTTCCGGGTACTGAATCAATTGCGCTTTATGCCGGATTTTTTATGCAATTTCTTAACATGATAAGTTTCTATCATGGTTGGGGTGCATTTCAAATTGTCGCTCCGAGTTTCGGCC
>JBDSOC010000137.1:0-43747 GCA_039915085.1 Chitinophagaceae bacterium | reverse complement strand
TATTAATTTTGTTTGGGCCTGCATGGCAATTATGTGTTGTTAAAAGTTACCAGGATTTTATTATTAACAGAAGAAATCCCCTGCGACTGCATGACAATTTTTACGGCTTCATCCCGCGCATGTATTGTATGTACAGTGCCGCTCAGTGTAACGTTGTTAGCCGATACTTTCACTTCAATTTCCCGGTGAGGAACTGTCCAATTCCGTTCCATTGCAGTATCAATACATAGTTTTTTTACCTGGTCGCGCGTACGTTGTTCTTCTAAAAGGCATGATTCTTTTTTCATTTTGTGACATTAAAATTTGCCTGAAAAGTGATTTCTTACAAAAGCATGTTCTTGCGGCGCCGTCATCTTATCAGCCTGCTGTACGTCAATTTTTACATTTTTAAATTGTTCGTCTGCCTGCAGCATGTTAAATAGTTCCACCCTGGCGTTCGTAGGGCCAAACAGCAGTACATGAGTGTAGGTTTTGATGACTGCACCTAATTTTTTATAATAGGCTGATTGCTGCTGTTGTTGTTTGTTGTGCATTAAATGCTCACTCTTATCCAGGCTTTCTTCCTTTGTTTGAGCTGTAAATGTGGATTCAATCGTAGTTGTTTTAATGGGATCGATCGTAAATTCCATTACGTGTGCGTGCGAGTGATCCATCCAGATTCCTGCGCTTTTTGTACTTCTCATAATTAGCATTTAAAAATTAATTGATAAAATGGTTCCAGGAACTTATTTGACTGAAAATATATAAAGCACTGCTTCTTTGGGAACCCAATTGTTGCGTATATGCTGTAATGTACGATGGACTGTTAATGCGAAAGCTGATGACTGTCATATTAAATACTAACCCCGGTCGTTTGCTGCTTTACCGGCATCCGATAATTTTGCCTGTATGCCAGCACCCACATTTAGCCAATTGCAATCTGAAAGCGCCACCTGGAAACGATTGTTGTCCTTTTGGATGGATGAAAATATTCATCTTAAAAACCGTATGTCAGAGATTCTGAAAGGAGATTGTAATGTGCTGCTACTGGCAAAGCTGGAAGCTTTTCAAACCAATTTTATTTACACAGATACACTTATTGCGGTGCTCCGCAATGATGTGTTGGACTTTGAAAAAAAATTGGAATTGGATGACACAGATGAGCAGCTCGTCAATAAAAACATTTCGGGCCGGTTACAAAGAATGCGGCGTAATATAAGTGCTGCCGAACGAACTTTCAATAAAAGACAGGCTGCTTTTAATGATTACCTGTCTGAAAATATTTAACAGCTTTTTAATTGAGTAAATTTTCCAGCTTTTGCTGGTTGGAAATGGTTATTACACCGTCTTTTAATTCAATTAATTTTTCAATCCGGAAATCACTGAGTGTGCGTATCAATGATTCAGTAGCGGTTCCGGCGATGGTGGCAAGATTTTCCCTGCTGATATCAATTTGAAATGTATTATTCTTATTATCCCCGTATTTTTTTTGCAATAATAAAATGGCATCGGCCACTTTTTTTCTCAGGGAATTGTACGCAAGACCGAGTAACTGGTCTTCTTTTTCAACAACATTGCCAGCCAGCATCCGGATAAATTTTTGAGCGATGGCTGTATTATTGTGTATGAGATCCATAAAATCTTCTTTTGGTATCACTGCCAGTTCCGTTTCTTCCAGCGCTTCCGCAGTATCGCGGTATACAGAGTCCTGCAGCAGCGCAATATAACCCAGGAAATCACCGGCATTAAAAAGATCGGTAACCAGTTCTTTGCCATTGTCGTTGGTTTTATACGTTTTTACTTTACCACTCCGTACAAAAAAAAGACCGTGCGGGTGATTGCCTTCTGAATAGATCCTTTGTTTCTTTTTATAGGCATTGGTATTCCTTTCTTCGGTAAATGATTGTAAAACATTTTTTCCCGATGATACGCTCATTAAATGCTGAACACCTTCCGGTCCGGAAACCATCTCCTGCTTCAGCAAATCCATTTTTTTAAGGCGACTGTCAACTGCGTTTAACAGTTCAGTGCCATCAAAGGGTTTGGTAATGTAATCATCCGCACCCAGCTCCATCCCTTTTCTGAAATCACCCCGTTCTGTTTTTGCGGTAAGAAAAATAAAGGGAATGTTCCTGATGGCATTATTTTTATGAACGGCATGCAGCACTCCGTAACCATCCAGCCCCGGCATCATAATATCACAAATAATTAAATCAGGTGTATGTTCCAAAGCCTGTTCCACACCGCGCTTGCCATTTTCAGCAACAATTACCTGGTAATTGGACAATTCCAGTATCTCTGCTGTATTGTCACGTATTTCATCATTGTCTTCAATCAGAAGGATTTTTTTCTTAGGCATCGTGTTTCATTTGAAAGCTGATAGTAAATTCAGTACCCTGTTCAAGTTCACTGTTGCAGGTTACGATTCCATCCATCAATTCACTGTATTTGGATACAATGTGCAACCCTAAACCAGTTCCCTGTATCATACCGGCATTTGCGCCCCTGAAAAAACGCTCCATCAGATGTTTTTGATCATCTTCAGAAATGCCGATTCCAAAATCCCTGACAGTAAGTGATAAAACACCGGCATCAACCCTGGTTTTTATTTGTATGCTGTTGGATTCACCCGAAAATTTACTGGCATTTGAAACCAGGTTCATAATAATATGTTTGAATAATGAAGGATCAAGTATAACCATTGTTTTGCCTTCGTGTGTATAAATTAATTCCTGGAGTTTCTTCAGGTTATTTTTTATTTCATCCAGGGTAGACAGCATTAATTCATTTATATTAAATTGAGCAGGCCTTACCTGTATTTTACCTTCTTCAATTTTACCCACGCTGAGAAAGTCATTCAGGATATCAGTCAGCATATGCACAGAAGAAATAATACGCTGCAGGTGTTTATCCCTTTTCGCCTGTTCATCGCCTGATGTATACTTTTCGATTAAATAAGTGGATGAAAGAATGGTACTGAGCGGGGTGCGGAATTCATGTGATGCCATGGACACAAACCGTGATTTTAATTCACCCAGCTCTTTTTCCTTTTCCAGCGATTTGGATATCTCTGCTTTTGAAGATTGCAGCAAGTGCATCGCATTGGTTAATTCGTAAGTGCGCTGTTCAACGGTTGATTCCAAATCATTGTTCAATTTGATGATTTCCGCTTCGGCATTCTTGCGCACTGATATATCACTGATAAAAGCAATCACATACTTTTCTTCCTTGTCCATATAACTGGAAAGGCTCACCTCAACCGGGAATTCTGTACCATCTTTTTTACTGCCAAACAAATCAAGCCCAACGCCCATCGGCCTGCTTTTAGGATCTTCGATATAACCATCCCTGTGGTGAACATGCTGCTGCTGATAACGCCGTGGTACCAGCAGTTCAATGGTATTGCCAATAACTTCCTCCACTGTATAGCCAAACAATTTTAGTGCAAAAGGATTGACAGCCTGGATGGTTGCCTTTCCGTCCACTACTACAATCCCCATTGAGGCATTGTTGAACAGTGCCTCGTAGCGGTAATAATCATTTATGGTGTTGGTACCCACTTGCTGCATGAGCGTAAATGTAGCCACAAAAAACGAAGCTGCCCCGGATGTTATCAGTATCAGCTTCTCCACTGACGGTTGTCATGGTTTTAGAGAGCAGGCTGGTTCATCTTTGTGTTCTGAAAAATGGATTATGAGATATATTATTCCCAATGACAAAACATCGGTTGCCTGGAGAGAACCGGTAAGAAATCATTCAAGGATACATAATCTTATTGAATGGTTTGCAGGGCAGGATAAACAGCACCAGATTACCTGGACAGATATATTCCTGCTGGCGGCTACCGGGGTACTTTTTCCATTAACAATGGCATTCATTGTATTAAACAATGGCGGTTTCCCATTTATTATTACCGCAATGGCAGGCCAGGTGCTGGTATTTGTATTAAATATTGCTGCTATGTCTACCCGCTACAAGATTCCGGCTTTTTTTTTAGGCATATTGATTGACGCAGCAATTATCATAACAAGTATTTTTTATTAACTATATCATTACAAATTCATTCTATGGAAAAAGAATACCAGGCTTTCAATGCCAGCAGGTCAAGAAAAACAGTGGTGGATTTCGCTTCTTATATTGGCAGCCTGACAGATGCAAGAATTACCGGTGTCTTCCTGGAAAGACATGGCGATCAATTGCAACCTGTACTGAGAAATATTCATGAGATACCGGTAAAACAAAAAAATGATGCAGTCAACGTCAGCCCTGCACCGGCGTGTTGTGGTAAATGCCAGCAAAAAAGTGATGCATCGCCGGAGCACTGCAATAACAATCAGGAGAATGAAGGAAATGCCACCGGTGACATTGAAGTGATTGTTAAAGAAAGCCGTTTTTCAGATATGCTTATCCTTGATGCCGAAATGTCATTTAATAAAGATCAAACCGGTGTTCTGTCTGATCTTACAAAAGCAGTGCTAACAAAAAGTGAATGCCCGGTAATGATTGCTCCATACGCTTTTGGTGACATTGAAGAAATTATTTTCGCGTACGACGGCAGCGCCTCTGCGGTTTTTGCTATGAAGCAATTTGCCTATTTATTTCCCGGTCTGACAGATAAAAAACTAACCGTGCTACAGGTAAATGGCCGGGAAGATGAAACCATTAAAGACAGGAATAATATTCTTGGCTTGTTGCAAATGCATTATTCAGCTGTAGGATTCCGTATATTAACCGGGTTGGCAAGCGATACCCTGTTTACGTACCTGATGGGCAAGCAGAATGCTGTTGTAATCATGGGTGCGTTTGGATCTCATAAACTTTCTCAAACCTACCGGCAAAGTACAGCCGAACCATTGGTGAAAACGATTAACCTCCCGCTGTTTATTGCCCACCATGTTTAAAACGGGAAGCAATAATTGTAACAATAATTTCTAAAATTTTGGCCGGTCACAGGACCGGCTATTTTTTTAACTATTTACAGCTGCTCATTTTTAATATACATCCTGTCTCCTTGCAATTCACCATATAACTATCACTTCTTCTGCTGACCGTCATCATACAAAACATTTGTCAGCAACACTACCTTACATCAATAAATCATCAACTAAATATAAAATGATTATGACACGTTACACTAAAATAAAAACATGCATGCTTCTGTGGATTTGTGTTCAACTGGCATTTACCTCCTTTGCACAAATAAAATATCATGCGAAAGATGATTTGCAGATTGTTGTTAGCGGAACTTCCACGATGCACGACTGGGACATGAAAACTTCAAAAGGGGAAAGTGATGCAACGGTAACCCTGAATGCGGAGGGCCGGTTATCGGGCTTAACAGCGCTGAGCTTTACAGTGCCTGCAGAAAGCTTAAAGAGCGAGCATAAGAGCATGGATAAGAATGCCTACAAAGCGCTTAAGACCGGTGAACATACCACTATTTCTTATACAGTGAGCGCTGCAACAATTAAACCCGATGGTGTCATTAAATGCCAGGGAAAGCTATCCATTGCAGGAACAACACTGGATGCAGATTTAACCGCTACAGGCCAGGTAAATGCAGATAAAAGTATTTCTGTAAAAGGCAGCAAAAAAATAAGCATGGCAGCATTCAATATGATTCCTCCCAGTTTTATGCTCGGCACTGTTAAAACCGGTAATGATGTAACTGTTCAATTTAATCTCACACTTAGAAAGTAATATTATTCATTTCACCTTATAACAATAATTATATATGCAACACAAAACTTACCAGCTGACACTCCTGATGCTCCTTTCCGGTTTCTTACCTTTTATGCTGATGGCACAGCAACCCACTATTGCCAATCTTCGCCCTTATGATCAACAGGGGATCAATGTTTTTGAAGATTATAAGGACAGTGCTTCTATATTTAATGGCATAAAGGTAAAATTCGGGGCAGGCTTTACGCAGCAATTTCAGAACCTTAAGCATAAAAATCCGGATGCCTTAAATAACCAGGCGGGCTCCTTTGCCAATGGCGTTTCTTCACCGGGTAATAAATTAAAACCGGTTACTGCTGGATTTCAGACTGCACAGGCAAATTTATACATGGACGTACAGCTGGCCGATGGTATCCGGTTAAATATTACTACCTACCTCTCTACCAAACACCATAATGAATCATGGGTAAAAGGTGGTTATATACAATTCGATAAACTTCCTTTTAAAGGACAGATCTGGAGTGACATTATGAAAGTAACTACGATAAAGATCGGTCACTTTGAACTGGACTATGGTGATGAACATTACCGCAGGAGCGATGGCGGCCAGAGCCTGTACAATCCTTTTATGGAAGGGAATATTATGGATGAATTTGCTACCGAGATTGGCGGACAGGTAATGGTCAGGAAGAATGGATGGTTTGGTTTGGCTGGTCTTAGCAGCGGCATGATCAAGGGAAATGTAGATTCATTATATAAATCAGCCAATCCCGATAATGATTTGCACAAAGCGCCTTCCCTTTTATTAAAAGCAGGATTTGACAAACAAATTGCTGAACAGGTAAGGCTTAGACTGACCGGTTCCTATTATGGCAATCAAAGCAGTGGTGGCAATACGTTATTCGGCGGCGATCGTTCCGGATCAAACTACCAGTTTATCATGGAACAAAATTCCAATAACCCTTCCAGCACAACAGGTTCCGGATCAGCGCTGGCATTTTCAGGACGTTTCAATCCGGGATTTAGTAAAAAGATCAACGCGGTGATGTTAAATGGATTTGTAAAAATTCATGGCCTGGAATTCTTTGGAACTTATGAAACAGCATCCGGCAGAACTTCTAAAGAAACAACAGACAGGAAAGTAAACCAGTATGCTATTGATGGCGTCTACCGGTTTGGCGCGTCAGAAAACCTGTTTATCGGTCTGCGCTATAATACGGTGGCTGCGCAATTGGCAAATAATGCTGCTGGCACAGGCGCCGGGGCTATAACTTACACAGGTGATGTGAATATTAACCGTTTTGCTGCTGCAGCAGGTTGGTTCCTGACAAAAAATATTCTGATGAAAGGGGAATATGTTATCCAGCAATACAAAAATTTTCCATCAGCAGATTACCGGGCAGGAGGAAAGTTCAACGGCTATGTGATAGAAGCAGTTGTAGGCTTCTAAGACCGGGTGGTGCACCTGTTGGTTTAAACGAAAAGCCGGGATGATTAATATCCCGGCTTTTTCAGTAGTTCCTTCCTGTTTTATTCTTTCTTATGGCATTTTTAAAGAAGATAATTTTATTATTTGTATCCGGGATAATCCTGATGCTTTGCATGGCAGCCGATCCCGGTCATGCTGATTATACAATTAAATGGGTTATCTTAAAAGAATGCACTGTAAAAGTAAATGGCAGTACAAACGTTAATACATTCACCTGTACAGTGCCCGTTTATCAAAATAATGATACCTTAACCTGTTTAATAAAAAGTAATAATAAGGCGGGTGTTATTATGAATGGCCGGATGGCACTTCCTGTATTGAATTTCAATTGCGTCAATACAATGATGACCAGGGACCTCCGCAAAACACTGAAAGAAAAAGAATTTGCTAATTTTTATATTTATTTTCTTTCAATGGAAAGATACCCGGCATTGAAATCCACGCCGGAACACATTACCGGCATTGTAAACATTGAACTGGCAGGCGTTAAAAAACAGCTGGAGATTAATTACAGTATATCAATGGACAATGATGGCATAGTTCACCTGGCAGGAACCCAAAGCATTCATTTTTCAGATTTCAATTTAGTAGCTCCCCGTAAACTGGGTGGTATGATAAGGGCCAATGACCAGCTGGACGTGGTGTTTACTATTAATTGCCGGGTAATTAAATCATAGAAGTAAAACAATCAGATATGTACAGTGACAGGATAAAACATGCAGGCCTGCGGGATAAAATAATTACCGCGCAACAGGCCGCTTATTTTTTTAACAATAATACAGTAGTTGGTTGCAGTGGTTTTACCAAATCGGGAGACAGCAAAGCGGTCATGCAGGCGCTTGCAGAACGTGCCCTCATTGATCCATTAAAAATAACCCTCATCACAGGCGCATCCCTGGGGCATGGTACGGATGGGCGCTTATCAGATGCGCATGTATTAGAAAGACGCATGCCGTTTCAAACAGATCCCATACTCCGTGAAAGCATCAATAAAGGCGAAGTCATGTTTATCGATCAGCATCTTTCTGAAACAATAGAACAAGTCAAATCCAATGTCTTCCAACCAATGGATATCGCTGTACTGGAGGCCACAATGATAGAAGAAGATGGAAGTATTGTACCCACTACTTCAGTAGGTAATTCAGTTGTATTTGCGCAACTGGCCCAAAGAATTATTATTGAAATTAACCTTGCCATACCGCTTGCTTTAAAAGGTTTGCATGATATATATGAAACGGGATCATATTTGCATCGTAAGATGATCCCGGTTGTAAGCGCCAGTACACGCATTGGCGGACCATGCATAAAGCTTGATCCGGCCAAAGTAATTGGTATTGTTATCACCAATACATTAGACAGTCCCGCCGAAATAGCACCGCCGGATAATACAACAATTGCCATTGCGGGTCATTTGTCAGCTTTCTTTGCTCATGAAGTTAAAATGGGCAGGCTTACCAAATCGCTGCTGCCACTGCAGGCAGGCATTGGCAAAGTGGCCAATGGTGTTTTGCACGGTTTTTTGCACAGTGATTTCGAAAATCTTACAATGTATTCTGAAGTATTACAGGACAGCACATTTGATCTGATAGATGCGGGTAAACTTCTGTTTGCTTCTGGTTCTTCTATTACTGTATCTGCTCCTTACTATCACAAAATATTTGATGATTTTGACAAATACCGGGACAAAATTGTTCTCCGGCCGCAGGATATCACCAATGCAGCCGGTGTCATAAGAAGGTTGGGTGTCATTGCCATTAATACGGCCATGGAATGCGATATCTATGGAAATATAAACAGTACACATACTGGCGGAACGCATATGATGAATGGAATTGGCGGCAGTGGAGATTTTGCACGCAATGCATTTATGAGCATTTTTGTTTCGCCTTCAACAGCTAAAAACAATAGTATCTCAAGGATTGTGCCCATGGTATCGCATGTTGATCACACAGAGCACGATACAGATATTATTGTTACTGAAAACGGGCTGGCTGATCTGCGTGGACTGGCACCGAGGGAAAAGGCCAGGCGGATTATTAACCATTGTACACACGCTGATTATAAAGATGCATTGCTTGATTATTATGAAAGGGCTTTATTGCGGGGCGGACATACTCCGCATATATTGGAAGAAGCGTTCAGCTGGTATGGCCAGTTGCAGCAAACCGGCTCTATGAGAATGACAGCCGCGGCTTTATAATCCGGCTATTCTATGAAAGACAACAGCTATATTTTATGGATTCAGTTTTGCAAAAACAATTCCGGCAATACTTGCCTGGATCAGCCCATAAAAAAACCAGCTGACAACCATCCCCAGTGTAATATCAAGTGAACTAAAAGTGATCCACATTACCGGGGCCAGCGCAATAATTCCATATACAAGTCCGAATTCTATTCCTCTCATTATAAAGGAACCTTTCAATAAAGTTTTAAACCTGTCCCAGAACCAGGACAAAGCCAGGCTGATCACAAATGCGTGCAGGTAGAACAGTGCGTCCCTGCTTCCATCAGAATTGAATAATGGATTATTGTAACCGGTAAAGAACGCAGGAAAATATTTTATAGCAACAAGCAAACTACCATAGCTTATTACAAATAAGATAGCGCCTGCAACCAATCCTGACAATAATATTTTTTTCATGAAAATGTTTGACTCTTGGTTAATTTAATATGGGAAAACTGTTGTCTTACAATGATTTCAAGACAACAGTTTCTCTTGCAGGTTCACAGGCAAATAAGTTTCAGGGTGTGGCAATCTGCTTCGTGACCGGGAATTAAAGGCAATTTTGGTTTCACCGGCCAGTCACCGTCCGCTGCATGTAAATCAGTATGACAAACGCCACTGGCAATTACTTTAACCAGTATTTCATTGCTGCCTGGTTGCCTTACCGGCATTTCTTCTATTTGCAATGGCTGGCCAAATTCACGAACTACAGCGGCTTTCATTTTTTTAGGTAACATGTATGCGGAGTTTAAGGAGGATATGTTAAAAGAGTATTTTTTTGATGGATGTAAAATAATTGAACAAAAAGGCTTTCCGGCTGCCGCCAGTCATATCAATTCATGTTTATAATCATCCTTTCATTTTTTTTGAACCGGGCGTTCTTTTCCTGTAATGGTTGATTACCTGTGCATTGAGTATTGATTGTGTTAACGGAAAGCAAAATGAATCGTAATCAATTAAATAGTAAATACCTATGGGTTGTAACTATTAATGTGGGCGTAGCGATATTTTAGTATTGCAGGGATATTTAGACTACTTTGCCGTCAAAAAAGGGAAGGAGCAATTTGTTGGGTTTTAAATGTTCGCAATCACGCAAAAGCCTGACTTATCTATAAGGTTAAACTTTAATGTTATTTTACTGTTTAATGATGAAATATTGGCTTAGGCCGGAAGTATATCTTATTCATAAAATATAACAGGAAATACCGGGTAAATTATAAATTATACACAAACGCATCAAATGCACAGAATTGTAATTGCTGACGATCATATATTAATCCGTAAGGGCCTGATACAGGTTTTGAAGGAAGAATTTCCGTCAGCGATTATTGAAGAAACAAGCGATGCAGAAGCATTGATAAAAAAAGTATTATCTGCAGAGTGGGACCTTGTTATCACTGATATCTCTATGCCGGGAAAAAGTGGTCTTGATATATTGCAGGAAATCAAGCGCCACGCACCGAAACTGCCTGTACTGGTGTTAAGCATGTTTCCGGAAGAACAATATGCTATCAGGGCTTTAAAGGCAGGTGCTGCTGGCTACCTGAATAAAATGTCAGCACCTGAAGAAATAATTAAGGCTATCAGGACGGTGTCGCTGGGGAAAAAATATATTACCCCATTGGTAGCCGAACAACTGGCGGGCAATCTGCTGCCCGATAATGAGAAAGCATTACACGAAAGTTTATCGGCCCGTGAATTTGAAATATTTACCCTGCTCGCTGCAGGTAAATCAGTTTCTGATATTGCAGAACAGGTTGTGCTTAGTACTTCTTCAATAAGCACTTACCGCGCAAGGATCCTGAAAAAATTGCACTTGCGTAACAATGCTGACATTATATTCTATTCTCTTGGCCACAATATGGTGTAACTGGCTTATGTAAGTTCACGCATCCTGTTGCCTTCAGTTAACGGAATCTCCACGGTAATTTCGCAACCCTTTTCTTTTTCTGAATGAATTGTCATTTTGCCCATGTAGAGTTCAGCCCGTCTTTTCATATTTGAAATACCAATGCCACTCATTGCATCTTTCACCGTAAATCCTATGCCGTTATCAGTCACCTGCATGGTCAGTTTTTGCCCGGCAATGAATACCCTGACGTGAATTGTACTTGCTTTTGCGTGTTTTAAAATATTACTCAGTTGCTCCTGCAATATTCTATACAATGTCAACTGCAAATCCATATCTATTTTAGTTTCGGCAATTGCCCCGTCAAAATCCAGCGATAATTTATATTGATGCGATGAATTGAATTCGTTCAACACCCGTTGAAAAGCATCATTCATACTGGAATCTGCAAAAAATGCAGGTGCCAGCCGGTGGGAAAGATTTCTTATTTCTGCTGATGCAAGTAATATATTGTCTTGTGACCTGTTAAACAATTCAATGCCGGATGGTTTAAGCGACTTTTTCAAGAGCCTGAATGACATCAGGCTGCTGGCCAGTATCTGGCATATATTGTCATGAAGTTCTGCCCCTATTTCGTAGCGGTCATCTTCCTGTGTTTTTATAATTGCACGCGTAATTTTGTAATCATGCAATAGTTTTTCAGTGATGTCAATGGCCGCTACTGACATGTATTTAACATCATTGATGAGAATCGGGTTTGAATAAACTTCCATTTCAACGGGGGTGCCTGATTTTTTATAATGTCGCTGCCTGCATCCATGAACATTAGAATTTTCACCCGGCGATTTTGCGGATTTCTTTTTTTCCATTCCGTTCTTGTCCTGTTCCAGGTGATGTATATTCATGGTAAGAAATTCCTCCTCGCTATATCCATAAGTTTCAATAGCTGCTTCATTTACCTGCAGGCACCTGGAAGTTTTAAGATCATATACCCATCTTGGCATGGGGCTCAGATGGAAAAGGTCACTATACCTTTTTTCAGATTCTTTTAATTCCATCATAGCCACTTGCAATTCTGCTGCCTGGATTTCTTTTTCTCTGTTTTGAACAACAAGCTCTTTGTTTGCATCAGTCAACTCTGTTGCCATGAGTTCTTTTTCTGCTCCCTGGAATAACAGCTCTTTGTTGGCGATCATCAATTCTCCGGCCTGTTTCGCTTTTTCCCGGCGATCCAACACCAATTGCTTGTTGGCAATAACTAACTCGTCTGCGCATTTTTCCTTTTCCTGATTAGAAGAAGCAAGTTTACTGGTTATCCTTACCATTTGAACTGTTTTATTGTTGCGGGGCATATGCAGGTTTTGTATTAATGCGGGAAATAATAATGGATGTACAAAAGGTTAATATTAACCCTACATGCAGGTTAACAAGTATAGGTAAGGTAATAGATTACCTTAACAATCCGAAGTAAAATGTACACAATAAACCATTAGAAGGGTGAATTCATGTCCATTTGCGCAGTATTTTCAACGCTGACACCAACCTTATGGATTAGAAAGCGAAGTGACTTTCTTTAAAGAGGAAGTTTATCAAGGCAGCAGAATTTTTCAATTGTAATTTTTTCAGGATATGGTGCCTGTGTACTTCAACTGTTTTTACGGCAACACCCACCGTAGTTGCAATTTCTTTGGAAGATTGACCCTGCCTGATGAATTCAACGATTTGAATTTCGCGTTCCGTCAGTAACTCCATCCCGCATGCAGAGCCGGTGCCGCTCCCCAACCGTTCGCCCAAAATATCTTTTATTTCCTGGCAGATATATACTTCCCCATTCTGGACGCTTTTCATAGCCTGAATGAACTCATCTTTGGATGAGTTTTTTGTGATATAGCCGCGTGCGCCCATTTTGAGCATTTTTTTAACGTATACTGGTTCGGAGTGTGCCGACATACCGATAACTTTTGAACCTGGGGTTAACTTCGTTAACCTGGACGTTGCCTCAATACCGGAAACAGGCGTCATGTTAATATCCATTAATATAATATCAGGTTTTTCCAACCCGGCAAATTCAATTGCCTCCGCACCATCCGCGCAGGTAGCTACCACCTCGAATGCGGGGTCTGTACCGATTATTATACTTAAAGTATCTCTGAGTAATTTATGGTCATCCGCAATAAGCACGCTTATTTTTTTCATGTATACTGGTTTGAGGGAAATATTATTAAGGCGAAGAAAGAACAAAAGCGCACTACTGACAATAGTCGGATATCTTATTTTCTTGTCATTCCCCGTCAGCAATGTGTAGCTGTAGCACTACATATTTGCAGTTTTGCGCTGCAAAAAGATTGCAGCCGCCCGGCAGCCCGTTCAATTATCCTGCTATTTCTTTTGGAGCAGCGCGTTTAGTGAATTATCGTAATCGGTGATTGCAATAACGGCGGAGTGATCATCTGCAGGAATGCTGGGTATCATTTGTGCAGGATCATTGGCTATTTCTGGTGTTGTTTTATTTGTGCCGGAATCCTCAGGCGCTACTGGCGGATTACCTTGTTTATTCGCTGCCATTATGTATTGGTTTATTCATTAAAAGGCCATTTTACAGGGAAGCTTTTTCGAATGCAGACAATGCCAGTTCCATGGTCATCGCTGAAGGGTCTGTTTTAATGAGTTCTATATTACAGGCAATAAATATTTCTTCCCCAATCATTACACCACCTGTATCTATGGCTGTGTTCCAATTCATATTCCAGTCAGACCTGTTAATGCTCCCGGAAACTGTAAACCCCGCCACCTGGTTTCCCTGGAAATTCTGGATGCCTCCAAACTTCACATTCATCGGAATGTTTTTAGTAATGCCTTTTATGGTTAAATCCCCCCACAACTGATGGTCACCATTTCCGCCAGCCTGCACAATGGTATTGGAAATAAAATTTATCTGGGGATGATGCTGGACATCAAAAAAGTCAGCGCCCCGCAACTTTTCGTCCCGTTCAGCTTCACCACTGAAAATAGAGGCCGCTTCTATCCACAGTTCAATTTGCACGGTTGAGAAATCTTTTCCTGTTGTATATATACTTGCATCAAATATTCTGAATAAACCTCTGACTTCGGATATCATCAGGTGCCTGACAGAAAAGGAAATTTGACTGTGCGCAGTATCTAAAGACCATTTTACCTGGTGGTTCATAATAATTGGTAATGGAGGTAATTGGCAGACCTTCATTTTTGAACGGTGCTGTCTTCCGCTATGCAAATCTGTGTTTTTAAATTCAGCCCGTTGTTATAACTTTATGAATATTTATTACAGGATTCACACTAATAGTCCCATTGCCTGTTACGTCGGCCAATGAAATACCATTTTTTTGCATATTATTTTTCAATTGCATAATGAATGGCCCTTATTTTATCAATGGCAATCTTCAGGTTTTTTTCGGCTTCAGAAAACGACACATCTTCCACCAGGTGATTTTTTAATTTGGTAAACTGTATCCACAAAAGCACGGCTGCCAGCACCTGGTTCACATCATTTTGCAGGATATCTGCAATTAAAAGCCGTTCATCTTCGTATTGCTTTAACAGCGCAACAACGTCTTCAGTTTTTTTCACAAGGTTTGTTTGCATAGCCAGGGGGATTAAAGTATTCGTGTCTCCGAATACCATGCCCTGAAAAACACAGTTAACTACCAGCACGTTATAAAAAGATTGCAGCATTATAATTCCCATTTAAGGATAAAGTTCCAAACAAGAAAAATGTTTTTGATTCCTGCAGAAGTTTGCTTAGTGTTTTATGCTTATACTACACAAATTATACTTAGGCCAATTCCTTGCTATTTTTACTTATATATAAAAAAGAAAGAGGCAAAAGCAGGAGTAAAGTGGCGTAAAACTTGTAAATAGAGAGGTGTATAAAGAAGATCAGCAGAGAAATATATTTGTTCAATAAATGAGTTTTGTATGGCTGTTAATGTAATCCGAAAGAATATTTTTTTTCACCCGGATTCAAGCCGTGTTATTGCCCGGTTTTTATACAATAATGATCAGAGAAGTGGCGACCTTATAAAAAGAGTCTTGTCTTTATCTGAAAAGCAACAAAGAGAAGCCCTTATCCAGGTATTAAGGGATTATTCAAAAAGACACCGGAGTATTTCAAAAATATTCGAAAAAAGTTTTAACCGGCTGGCGCCAATATTTAACCAGATTAATATCGATCCCGCCACACTTACCAGTGCTCAAAAAGGATTAATAGGTTCTTATTTTACGATGGAATATTCTATTGAAGCGGCGGCTTTTTTTAATCCATCTATTATGGAAGATCCGGATCAGACAGGACTGGCATCCGGCGAAAAAAGGGTTATTATCAGCTTCAGGGCTACCGGCGAAGGGCATATTTCTTCTATTGTATTCCGCTCAGGCATTTTAGATCGCGACAATAATATTATCATCGAACCCCCGGGAAGAATGCTGGAGTCTCCTGAACGGGTTAAAAATCATACCTATCATAAAGAAAGTTTTTTGCGCAAATTGCAGGAAATGCAAAGCCCTGATACGGCCGCTTATTCCATGATGCAGGAAAAACTTCCAGAAAGCTTTGGATATGAAGAATTGAAAACCTATGTTGAAGATGTAAGGGTAGTACTGGCAGGAAGCATGGTAGATATTGTATTGCTCAATGAAATACTATGGCTGGCATCTTCACATTATGAAATGGATTTCTCTGTTGATACATCTATTTCGGAACGGGTTATATTTCCTATTGCGCACACAGAGATGAAAGGTATTGAAGATGCAAGATTTGTGAAGTTTACAGATACCAATGGAGAAATTACTTATTACGCTACGTATACAGCCTACGATGGTATTACCATTCTGCCCAAATTATTATTTACGCAGGATTTTTATCATTTCAAAGTTTTGCCTATCCATGGGGAAATTGCGCAAAACAAAGGAATGGCACTTTTTCCCAGAAAAGTTCACGGCCTGTATGCAATGCTTTGCAGGGCAGACGGTGTAAATAATTATATTTCATTTTCAAGCAACATTACAATCTGGCGAAAATCAACACTGTTGCAGGAACCAAGATATCCGTGGGAATTTGTACAGATGGGGAATTGCGGTTCACCTATTGAAACACCAGAAGGGTGGTTGGTGATTACGCGTGGAGTAGGGCCGGTCAGGGAATATTCGCTCGGCGTTACGCTGCTTGACCTTGAATCTCCGGAAAAAGAAATAGGACGTTTAGAAGCACCTATACTGGTGCCAAATGATATTGAGAGAGAAGGATATGTACCAAATGTAGTATATTCCTGTGGTTCTATGATCCATAATGATAGCCTGATCATACCTTATGCCATGTCTGATTATACTTCTACTTATGCATCGGTTAATCTTGCAGAATTGATGGCCGCATTAAAAAAATCAAAGTAATATTCATCGCCCGTTCAGAATTTTTTTATAAATATTAATATAATCATCTGTCATTCGTTCATCCGAAAATGCTGACATGGCGTGTTCGCGGCAATCTTTCCTGTTTACCATGGAAAGTTTATTAACCGCATTGATGGCTTCTTCCTTAGAGCTTACAAGGAAACCTGTTTTTTCATGTAATATAAGTTCAGGCATGGCCCCCCTGTTAAATGCAATAACCGGCGTGCCGCAGCACATCGCCTCTGCTACACTTAAACCAAAAGGTTCATTAAAATGAATAAGATGAAGCAATGCGGCTGCGTTGCCTAGCAATTTGTTTCTTTCTGCGGGCCCGCAATTACCTGCATAAATTACATTTTCATTGTTTAAAAACGGTTTGATGTGATCATTAAAATAATTATTGTCTTGTATAAAACCCGCAAGGATAATTTTTTTTCCGCATGCTTTGGCAACTTCTATTGCTTCTTTCGCACCTTTTTCAGGATGAATCCTTCCAAAGAAAAGAAGATAATTGTCCGGGTGTTCAATAAATGAGAATTGATTTGTCCGGATGCCGTTATATACTGTAGCAGTATAGGTTAATTCGCGGCTGCGGTCTGAATCACTGATGGAGACATAAAAGCCATCGGGATTGTATTTTTTATAAACTGGTACAATAAGTGGTGAAGAAAAACCGTGAATGGTAGTAAGCAATGGTGTTTTTATTAACCGCGAATAGCTAAGCGGCAAAAAATCATAATGATTATGAATGAGATCAAACTCCGCCGCCTTTTCCATTACATAGCTTATATGAAGACATTCATTAACTTTCACATCTGCTTTGGGGTCATCCGCATAAGAATGATCAATACAATAGTCAAGACGCCCGCTTGTAATTGAATCACCCGTTGCGAAAAGTGTTACATCAATTCCTCTTGCCACCAATCCTTCTGCAAGGCAACTAACCACTTGTTCCCATGGACCATATTTTAAGGGAGGGGTGCGCCAGGCAATTGGCGAGAGAAGCGCTATTTTCATTAATAAGCTTTAATAATATTTCGGATTCCTAATTGTAATACTACCATTAATTTACAACACTTTCCTGTGTAATGTAGCTTGTTTGCGATTTGTTTTTCTGTGGACTTTCATTTCTGCCTGTGCTGTATGTCTCATTAAAGATTTGTAATACTGCAAGATGGGCCACCAGGCAGGATAGCGTACTTTCTGCTCCCTGGTTACGGTTTACGCCATAGCTTTCCGGCCCATCGCAATAACCTCTTGTTTCATGATCATAAAGACCCATCCGGATAATCAAAACAATTTAAGTTGGACGCCTTTGGTCAAACGGTCAGGTGGCTTTGCATTACCAAAAACGGTTTTACCTTCATACTTCCATGAGTCTTCTCTTTCTTTTTGTATGAGCTGTTCAAAATTGTCGTTGGGTGTAAAATCCTTTTCTGCACGTACTGCTATTTCATGTAGTTTTTTTATTGCTGCGGCTTTGTCGGTTGCACTCAGTTTGGCTTTATGTACGGCTTGTTGCAATATGTCAATGGTTTCATCATATACTTTTACGGGTACCGGAAACGGATGACCATCTTTACCACCGTGTGCAAACGAAAAACGTGCTGGGTCTGAAAACCTTGATGGCGTTCCATGTATGACCTCACTAACCAATGCGAGGGATTGTATTGTTCTTGGGCCAACACCCTGCAATAATAATAACTCATCAAAATTTTGTGGTTGTTGTTCATGTGCCAGCCACAATGCAGCACCGAGTCGCTTTAGGTTAATATCTTCTGCACGCACATCATGGTGCGCAGGAAGCAGCACCCGTTGTATTTCCTTTAACTGAATTTCGGGATTTTCATTGGTTAATTGTAGTATGCCAGCCTTAGTAGCAGCTGCTTCTGACGCTGTAAGATTTAATATTTGCCCCTGGTTAATACCACATATACCAGTATGTGGTGCTTCCGTAAAGGAAGCCAGGTTATCAGAATGCCAGTGATAGCGCCTGGCCGTTTTATCGCCTGTATGCATACCCTGCTGCACCACCGTCCACTGCCCGGTAACACTTACAATAAAATTATGGGTGTATAACTGAAAGCCATCCTGTATAGCCGTATTGTCAACTTTTGCACTCAGTTTGCTGCAGCGTACCAGTTCATTTCCATTAAGGCCGGTACTATCTGCAATTTTTAAAAGCTCTGCAGGGGTTTCTTTAGAAAATTTTCCTTTGCCACCGCATATATAAATACCCAGTTCTTTTGCATGGGGATTAATGGCCCGTTTTAGTGCGCCCATTACTGAAGTTGTAATACCGGACGAATGCCAGTCCATACCCATTACTGCACCAAAACTTTGAAACCATAAAGGGTCAGACAATCTCCGCAATATTTCCTCCTTGCCATATTCTGTAATAATCGATTCTGTTATGGCAAGTCCAAGCCTTGCCATACGTTCTGCCAGCCATTGCGGAACATAACCATAATGAAGAGGAAGATCAGCAGCACCAGAGCGTTTCATAATTCATAAAATTACGAAACAAATAAGAAGCTGGTGGACACACTGTTTTACAATTAATAAATTAACATTAATTGTCCACAAATTTCCTCAGACTAAAGGTTATATGGATAATAATATTTGCGGCAGGTTTTTGGATACAGAGATAGAAATTTCAAGTATGAAACAGTATGTAAATAGATTGCCTGCTATTATGTTAATGGCAGTATTGTTAAGTGTTTTTCTTTCAGGTTGTGTAGAGCATCGTTATTACAGGCGAAACAATCATCATACCCGCAGGTATTACGAGCGCCGTCATACGCCGCCGCCAGCCGGAGTAGATATTGAAATTCATCATTAACAGCGTTCAGATATTTCATCAGCCGCAAAGTCTTCAGATTAATGAAAGCTTTGCGGCTGTTTTTTTTCCTCTTTCCTGTTTTTTCCTCTCTTCTGTCTTTTTTCCTCCATCCCTTCCTTATACTGTATATAAATTTACTACCCACCGGTAATCAATAGTGAGTGGCATAAGCTGGAACCAAAGACCTGGTAGTTATGGATGATTTCTTTTATGATGAGCCTAAGTAATCATCAATTAATAAAAACCAGCAGGGGTAATATTGGAAAAATGCACAATTCCACGGCCGGTCCGGGGAATTTGCTTATCCCATTCCAGTGATTGCAGCTTACGCGTATATGCATGATTTTTCAATTTGTTGTGATTAAGGTTTCGGTTACCGGATTTTTCCGGGGAATTATAATGCAAGCTTGCAGCAATAGCCGCTTTCCTGCAATAGTATATTTGTACTGCGGGTCAGCATTGTGTTTATAATACATCCTGCAATATTTTTTCTGCTGCATTAGTAAGTATACATTAAAAAAAATGCCCGGTTTTTAATGTTATATAATTGTAGCGTGGAGTTTTACTTTTTTTTGTTCGTATGCAGGTTTCGCAAAAAAAAATAAAAAATACCACAAAGTGGTAATCAGGATCTCAATTGAATTCCTATACCTTCATACCACAAACACTCCATAACCCTTCAAAACTTTTTATTTACCCCTTTGATTGAGTAGTTAGAGAACCCCATTTTTTAGGAACCGTAGTTTAGTTTGTATGCATGATTAATTCATGCATCTGGAATTTTATTGCTCAAAAAATTAAGCAGGTCCAATGATTGGAAACGCGATGATATTGTTGCGCGAAGAGTTGTCTGCCTATATGACTGCGCAGGGAGATCCTGCTAACGTTATTATAGAAAATATCGGCTTGTTTGAAACAGACAAGGGGCAGACCCTTGATGATAGTATTGTAATTACCCTTGTGAATATTGAAGAAGAGAGTACTTTGAAAAATGGCAATAATTTTTCAAGGTGGCCGGATAATATAGCACGATATGAAAACCGCCCGGTGTTTTTGAATTTGTATGTATTGTTTACAGCTAACTTTTCCGGCGGTGTTCCCCCCAATAATGGGTATGTGCAGGCACTGAAAAGGTTGTCGCTGGTAATAGAGTTCTTCCAGGGCAAAAATGTATTTACACCTGCAACATCTTCTGTACCACTGCCCCCTGAACTAAGCGATCTCAGTAACCCGGAAATTGCAGCATTAAAATTAAATCTTGAATTGTATACACTGACTTTTGAACAGATAAATCATTTATGGGGATCACTCGGTGGCAGACAGATTCCCTTTGTAATGTTTAAAGTACGTATGGTAAGCATCAGCGAAAGAAGTGTACGGAGAGAAGTGCCTTTGATAGAAGAAATTGAAACTAATATCAGTAAATCATAATCCTGCCGATGGCAATTATTTATAAAATAGTATGCGAAGTAAAATGGATGCATGAGTATTACCTCACTTCAGAAAAGGGGGAGACGGTATTTGATTTTGCTGCGCAGGCTGACAGGATGAACTTTTTATTTCAGCAATTTGCCAATGATGCGGCTACCATAAACAGTAATTTATTATTTGTGATGCCCGAATCGCAACAGGCCTTGTTCAGTAACAGTAAACTGAAAGTCATTCCATCTTATTCAGGCTTTAAACTGGCTGTAAAGTGTAACAAAAAATTATTGCCTGACGGCACCACTGTATTTGTACCGGTAGTTCCCCTGCCTGCTAGTATTCCTGTGATGATAGAGGAAAAAAACAGCATCGGCAGTTTTTCTAACAATGCATTGACCAAACCTTTTCATGCAGCCTGGTATTTTTCTAACCAGGATTTTCCTTTTGTGAAGGCATTTCCTTTTCTGTCTAATCCGGTTCCTGCATTTGATTCGGCGGCTATTTATGAACAGGGGGCCATTGCTTTGCATGGTGCCGGCGATGTGCGCATTTTCTTAAACAACGGCGCAGCAGATCCCTGGCTGAAATTAAACGGAACGGGATATATTAATGAATCAGACAAATGGTTGTTGCCACTTTCCTTTTCTTATCTGTTTTCTCCTGCAGACAATGTAACAGAAGCCTCGTTTACATTAAAAGATGCCACTGCGGCTGAAGTAAAAACAATTAAAGTTTCTGGCGCTCACGCACTCAAATCTGTGTGGCTGAATTTTCATACCGATAAGGATATCGTTAAGACAATACCGGGTACAACGCCAGCTGTAAGCAGTGTGTACAGCCTGGAAGTTACGGGTAACAATGGCTATTCAAAAACATTTACTTCTTTAATGTTTGCGGCTGATGCCATCAATATTTCCAATTACCGTGGTATTGTGAACCTGGATACGCGGCCTGCCAACGCTGCTTTTAATTTGATAGATAACGATGGTTACCTGTTTACAAGAATATTACCGGATACTACAAGACAACCGGCACCAGTATTTGAATTGTGGATGAAGAGCCGCCCCGTGTTCTGGCAGTATAGCAATAATAAACAAAGAAAAATAAAATTGACGCCCGATACACTGGATGTGCTGGCTGATAACAGCGGTATACTGATGACTAAAAATCCGCTGTCGTTAACCTATTCGCCCGTGCTGGTAAAAAAACCTGACAGCAGTTTTCAGTACCTGCCCAATCCTGTACCGGGTGATGATGTAAAACTAAGCGGCTCAAAGTTTTTTGTGAACATACTGGTACCCGAATCAAAAATGTTTCCGTTGGCTTAATAAAAAATAAACAATTACTCATATTCTTTAACCATTAAACTGAATTGTATGCCAGAATACAAAACGCCGGGAGTGTATATAGAAGAAATTCCCAAGTTGCCGCCATCCATTGCTTCTGTTGAAACCGCTATCCCAGCCTTCACCGGCTATACCCAAACGGCCAGGCTGAAAGAAGATAATGATTTGTTTTTAAAACCACACCGCATTACGTCCATGCTGGATTATGAACAGTATTTTGGACTGGCGCTTCCTGAGGTAAGCATCGAGGTTACTTTTAATCTGACCAATCCTTCAAAAATTGATGTACAGGGAAAAGTTAACCCGGCAACTGCGTCAAAATTTCTGATGTATTATACACTGCAATTGTTTTTTGCAAATGGTGGCGGGCCCTGTTATATTACTTCTGTTGGCAGTTATACCAGCACAGGTGGGATAATCATGGATGGCGATTTAAAGTTGGGCCTGGATGAAGTAGCCAAAATAGATGAAGTAACGCTGATATTATTTCCCGACGGACTTAATGTAACTGCAGCAGGTAATTACTATGCACTTTATAAGGAAGCGCTTGACCAGTGTGCCGAATTGAAAGATCGTTTTGCCGTAATGGATGTATGGATAGACAGTGATATTACCGTTGACAACGTACAGGTTCTGCGCGATTTTGATTTTGGTACCATTGACACTGCGAAATATGGTGCGGTATATTATCCGCGTTTATTTACCCGCCTTGATTATTATTATACAGATGAAACTGCAGTAAAAATAAATGGTGTAGGCGGCGCTGCTTCGCTGGATGCACTGAAGGCTGTAAACAACGCTTACTATTTTATGGCGAAGAATGCCATTAACAATATTGATTTATTGTTGCCCGCCTCCGGTGGCGCAGTAGGGCAATATGCTACAGTAGATAACACCCGTGGTGTATGGAAGGCGCCTGCCAATGTTGGAATTGATCTCGCCATCAAGCCTGAAAAAATAATTACCGGTAAAGAACAGGCAGGTTTAAACGTAGACACAACTTCTGGTAAATCAATTAACGTCATACGCTCATTTCCTGGTCGTGGGCCTGCCATCATATGGGGTGCACGTACACTGGCGGGTAACGACAATGAATGGCGCTATATTCCTGTACGGCGTTTTTTCAATATGGTGGAAGAATCTGTCAGCAATGCAACAGAACAATTTGTTTTTGAACCAAATGATCGCAATACATGGGTAAGGGTAAAATCGATGATAGAAAACTATCTCACACAGCAATGGAAAGCAGGCGCTCTCATGGGTGCTTCTACCAAAGAAGCATTTTTTGTGCATGTGGGATTGGGAGAAACCATGACTGAACTGGATATCTGGGAAGGCCGGATGATAGTAGAAATAGGAATGGCCGTGGTTCGTCCTGCAGAATTTATTATACTCAGGTTTATGCATAAAATGCTGAGTGATTCTTAAACATTATTACCCTTCATCCAAAATAAATTATCATGAGCATACAACAATACAGTGAAAAGAAAAAGCCTGATGGTAAAAAGTACAATGGCAATCATTCGCCGGTTAAAAAAACCATCAGGACTAAAAAAGACAGCTATTGCGACAGCCTTGTTGCATTAGTGGGCACGCTTACTTCCGCAGAAGAAAATGTAAAGGGCCTTAGCATCACTTATGAATTTAAAAAATGCGGTTTTGTAAAAACAGAAAAAAATTACCGCATCACCCGCAATCTGGAATTGTTAACTGGTGTGGAACTAATACAGTCATCCGCCGAAATAAAAACGGATGTTGCTGCGGTGATAGACAAAAACAATAAACTGGTGGATGCGCTGAAAGCAGTTTGTGCTGCTGCAAAAAATGCCAAAGCCAAATTCAGTGATTTGCGTGATGCCGCTTCCAAACTGGATGGTTGCCGCAAAGACAGTTGCAATTCTTCGCAGATGATAAAGCTGGGATGTAAACCGGCAGGTGATTGCGCGGAAGGGGATAGAAGACAGGAAGCCACACAGGATCAGCAAACACCACAAGCCTGCGAAAATGCCTGCAGCATTCTTGATCACCTTGTTTCCGTACCAGCCATTTTCAGCCAGGATATTGATATTATTTACAGTTCTTCTGCCGAAATAATGGGGATTCAGACTTTTACCAGTATTACCAGCCTGCAGAAATTTCAATTGGACTTTGAAACAAATGCAAAAGCATTTGATGATTTGGTACTACAAAAAATGAAAGATGGTAAAACGGGGGTGGATACAGCGCAGTCAGATTTGGTGGATGCAACTAAAGCGTTAACTGCTGCTTCCTTTGCGCTCTATAGTGCACGCAATGCGGTGGAATCTACTGATACCATTAAGGATTACCTGTGCTGTCATAAATGCAATTGCATCAGCGAAGACGGAGAATGTGGTTGTCATCAACTGGAGGATAGCAATGATCGCCTGAAGGCATGCAAATGTGAAATCTGTGAAATCTGTGATGAAGTTACAGGTATCTATTGCGCCCCTTCAAACAAACAGGATTGTGCTGATTAAAAAACCGTTTCCTCAATTCAAAAAACAAGAAAATGTTAAGTTATCAACCTATTAACGATATACAGCAGGATATTTATGATTGCTGCGAAAAAAATCCCGGTGATACACCGCCCAGTGGCGATTGTTGCTACGATAGCTGGAAAAAAGATCTTGACCAGGTTACAGCCGACTGGAAAATTGCTGCTACCATTGCTGCTCATAAACAAAAGCACTACGATAATACGTATGCATGGTACCAGAAAATAAAAGCATGGAGTGATGGCTGGGTAGCTACTGATGAAAAGGCAGACATACTATGCCGCCAACTGGAATTGTTTATTACGCATCTTGAAAGAATTTGCCAGGTAACAGGAAAAACAGGAACGGCCATTGAAATTCTTTTTTGCATGGTCAAGGATCTGTACATGCGGGTAGACAAGCTAAAAGAAGAATATGATGAACTGATGCAATGCATTAATTGCCTGAAAAGCCCTGATCTGGCACCGGGTGTGGGTATTGTAAAATGTCTTACCGATTATGGTGTAAAGCTGGATGCAGTTATTGCTACGCGTGATGATCTTATTCTGAAAGTCATTACTGCGCTGGAACTGGCCTACAGTATTGATACTGATTTATGCAAAGATTTCGGCCTGAAACAAATGCTTATTTACTGGAGAAACATTTTGCATTGTGCCGGTTGCGATGAAAACAGTGAAGGATATAAACAGCAGGGTAAGGGAGGTATTAAAAGCATGGGTTCCGGCGGCGATTGCTGCGACCTCGATCCTGTTATTACATTTCCGATTGACCAGGATGCTTATTATAAATCTTTACAGCAGGAAACTACCGATCTGAAAGCAAAAACAGATCAGCTGAAACAGCAGCTGGATAAAGCCAATGAAAAACGCGATGCATTGCAGGCAGGTAAAGACAGCCTTACACTGGCTATCCAGACAGTTGACCCTAAAACGCGTTGCAAATAGCAAGCATTATTTATACAATACAGTAAATCATTTTTCTCATTTTAAAATTTATACTCATGGCAGACGATCCAAAAAAAAATTATCCCCTTCCCAAGTTTCATTTTCAACTTGACTGGGGAGGAACCAGGATAGGCTTTACGGAAGTGAGCGGACTTGATTTTGAAACAAAGGTTATTGAATACCGTGAGGGAAGCAGCCCATTGTATAATAAAACAAAACAACCAGGCCTTACGGAATATAAAAACATTACACTCAAAAGAGGAACGTTTCTCGGCGATTTTGAATTCTTTGAACAATGGAAAAAAACCATGATGTTCCAGGAAGGGAAAGAAAAATTCAGAAGGGATGTTACCATCCGTTTGCTGGATGAAGAACATCAGCCTATAATTTCATGGGCCGTTGCCAAAGCATGGCCTTCAAAAGTTACTTCTACTGATTTAAAAGCAGATGCCAGTGAAGTAGCCATAGAAAGTATAGAACTGGTGCATGAAGGTTTAACCATTGTAGAAGCGAAAAAATAATTTTATTCATGGCTACCAATTCGTATCAGTCCGTTGGGTTTCATTTCTCCGTTCACTTTACTGCCAATGATCGTGATTCTGTTGACATGAAATTTCAGTCCGTCAGCGGTCTGGATTCAACCATTGATACAGAAACCATAAGGGAAGGCGGTGAAAACAGGTTTGAACATGTGGTGCCTACCCGCCGCAAATTTGGACCGCTGATATTGAAGCGCGGATTGCTTGGGCCAAAAACTTCTGTTATTGGCGATTGGTTCAAACAAACCTTCGAAGGTGAACCCTTTGATACTGACAATGGCAAAGCAGATTATAAAGTGATCGATTCGGTAACCATCAAATTGCTGGGAGAAGATCATCAGCCATTGATGGTTTGGACGGTTACCAATGTATGGCCACGCAGCTGGAAAATAGCCGAACTGAATGCAGAACGTGGTGAAGTATTAATTGAAACACTGGAACTGAACTACAACAGGCTGCTGCTCTCCGAAGAAAAAGCCTTTAATAGTTAATCGCTATAAAAATTAAAATTATGCCGGTAGAAATCAGGGAGCTGGTAATTAAAGCCACGGTAGATCCCAACAATAACAGTACAAATGGGACTGGTGGCAACAACACTGGCAGCAATACTACACCAGGGGAAGAAATGATAAAACTCTGTGTAGATAAAGTGCTTGAAATTTTAAAGGAAAAAAATGAGCGATAGGAAAAAACTGGAAAAATTAGTTATCAGGTCATTTGCCAACCGTGATTTTTCAAATGAAGATCCGGATAGAAAGTTTACTACGCCCGTTAACCCGGAGTCGTTTACACAAACTTTTAAAATAAACGCAGATACGCAGCAGGGGCATGGAAATCCCGGCACGGAAACGCGTTATAAATCTACTGAGCCCGAACAGTTACGGCTTGAGTTTACGCTGGATGGTACCAGGACCATAGAAGGTTACGGAGGCGAAAACAAAGATTATGTTACCAGGCCAGTGCATGATCAGCTGGAGGATTTAAAAAAATGCGTGTATAATTTTGACGGTACCATTCACCGCCCACGGTTTTTAATTGTAATGTGGGGTTCAGAAATGAATTTCAATTGCGTATTGTCTAACCTGGATCTGAATTATACGTTGTTTGAGCCGGATGGTTCGCCGCTGAGGGTAAAAGTAAGCGCCACCTTTACTGCACATAAATCCAGGGAGCAGTTACTGGCGGAATCGCGGGCTGAGTCACCCGACCTTACCCATTACCGGAAAGTACAACAGGGAGATCGTCTCGATTTAATGAGTAACTCCATTTATAATGATCCAAAATATTTTATGCAACTGGGCAAAGTAAATAATCTTACTACCATAAGGCAGGTTAAACCCGGCACTGATTTGTATTTTCCACCATTTGATAAAAACGAAGCCTGATGGAAGAACTTGTTATACCCAACCCTTCTACGCATGATATGGTGAGTTATAATATTCTCCTGGAAGGACAGGCTATGAATGCATCTTACCAGCTTTTATCACTGTCAGTTATTAAAGAAATTAACCGCATACCATTGGTGAAAATAGTATTGCGCGATGGGGATGCGGCATCCCGTGACTTTGAAATCAGCAATACCGATGAACTGATACCAGGCAAAAAAATTGTTGTCAAAATTGGTTTTGATGGAGATAACACACAGGTGTTCCAGGGAATAATAACCAGGCAATCTGTGCAGGTAAAAGGTAACGGAAATACACAACTGATAATAGAATGCCGCGACGAAGCGGTAAAGATGACTGTAGGCCGCAAAAGTAAATATTTTGAAAATCTAAAAGACAGCCAGTTATTTGATGACCTGGCAGGTCAGTATTCCGGGCTGAAAAGTGATGCAGATGAAACCACAGTAACAAACAAAGAACTGGTACAACACCATATTACCGACTGGGATTTTCTTTTGTTGCGTGCAGAAGCAAATGGTATGCTGGTAAATGTAAATGATGGAACAATAAAAATATTTAAGCCCGATACAAGCATTGAACCCGTATTACAGGCTACTTATGGAACTTCCATTATAGAATTTGAAGCAGAGATGGATGCGCGTAACCAATGGAAAAAAATAAAAGCAGTTTCATGGGATTATACCAACCAGCAATTATTTGATGCTGAGACAGACGAAGCATCATCATTTGCCCAGCAGGGAAACATAAAAGGAAGTAACCTGGCAGATACCATCAATCTTGATAATTATGAATTGCACCACAGCGGGCATGTTACCGAACAGGCGCTGCAGGCATGGGTGGATGGCGCGATGATGAGAAGCCGGATGGCAAAAATCAGGGGAAGGGTAAAGATTACAGGTTTCTCCGGCATTAAACCCGGCGACATGCTGAAGCTGGAGGGTGTGGGGGACCGTTATAAGGGTAATGCATTTGTTACTGCAGTCAAACATGATATTGGTAATGGCGGCTGGGAAACCAGTATACAATTTGGATTGGATCCCGAATGCTATGAATCTGTATATAAAAATATTAATGATCCGCTTACCGCCGGACTTATGGGTGGTATTCACGGATTGCAGATTGGTAAAGTGGTGCGTCTTGCATCTGATCCTGATGGCGAAGACAGAATACTCGTGAAGATTCCAACCATTGATAATGATGCGCAGGGAATCTGGTCACGCGTTGCCTGCCTGGATGCGGGATCAGATCGCGGAACATTTTTCCGGCCGGAAATAGATGATGAAGTAATTATGGGTTTTATCAATGATGATCCCAATGATGCTATTGTATTGGGTATGCTCAACAGCAGTGCAAAAAAAGCACCCCTGCAGGCAAGTGATGACAATAATGAAAAGGGAATTTTTACGCGCAGTAAAATGCGCATTCATTTTAATGATCAGACAAAAACAATTACAATTGATACACCCGCAGGCAACAGTATCAAACTCGATGAGCAGGGTACAACCATTGAAATAAAAGATCAGAACAATAATAAGATAACACTTGGCAGTTCAGGTATAAAACTGAGCAGCCAGCTGAACATAGATATAGAAGCAGGTGCAAATCTCTCTTTGAAAGCGGGTGCATCGCTTACCATTGGCGGGGTAAATCTTTCAGTAAAAGCGGATGGCAATATCAGCATGGAAGGTGCTATTGCAAAATTATCTGCATCCGGTATTACAGAAATAAAAGGATCGCTGGTAAAAATAAACTAAAACATATGCCATCAGCAGCAAGAATAAGTGATATGCATACCTGTCCGTTGGTAAATCCGGGTCCTGTACCACATGTGGGCGGCCCGGTTACAGGACCAGGTGTGCCGACTGTTATAATAGGAAACATGCCTGCAGCTGTAACAGGGGATTTACTGGTATGTACCGGACCGCCGGATACCATTGTTAAAGGTTCTGCCACGGTATTTATTGGTGGAAAACCGGCCGCACGCCAGGGAGATTTAACTGCACACGGGGGTGTAATAGTAACGGGATTTCCCACGGTACAAATTGGAGGATAAAAAATAATAGTATGAGCAAGGTCTTCAATTCATTTTTAGGAACCGGGTGGGCTTTTCCGCCTTCATTCAACAGCGAATCAGGAACAGTAGAAATGGTAAGTGATGAGGTGGATATTAAACAAAGTCTTGATATTCTTTTGTCCACTTCATTGGGTGAAAGAGTGATGCAACCAAAATACGGCTGCAACCTGAACGATTATTTATTTGAAGGTTTGAGCAGTTCAACCATTGGCTATATAAAGGAACGGGTTACCAATTCAATCCTGTACTATGAACCAAGAATTGTAGCAGAGAAAATTGAGGTAACGGAAGATGGGTCTGCAGATTTACTGGAAGGAAAATTTACCATCAGCGTGGAATATTCAATACCCGGTACTAACTCCAGGTTTAATTATGTATATGATTTTTATAAAAATGAAGCCCTGAAACCAATATAAAATTAAAGTTACCCTGCATGATTTCTGATTGCAAACATATTATCCATCCTTTTCAAACTGACCCCGGAACCAGTCAGCACCAACGGCTTTCGGATGAACTTTTGTCAGGAAAAGCAAAAATAGATAACCGGTCGCTTGCCGATCTGCTTGATTTTTTTGTGCAACTATCCCGGAATGTTAATTATTATGATGAGAAATTAAATGTAAGCGACTGGCAGCCTTTTTTTAGCAAGAGCCTTCCCTTTATACTTACCGCTGTTATAAAATATGATCGCAATGCTGCAGAACAAAAACTTTCGCAATATAAAAAACGCTTTGACAGCAAGCCTTCTGCAGGCGGGTTGCATCTTTTATTGCGGTATAGTTATACGAATATTATAAAAAAAATAAATGCCTGGCAGTTGCAGGTAACCAACAGCGGTATACCGGTAGAAACAGTCATGGATAAACTAATGAAGGATAAGCTGAGCGGTCCCGTAAAAAATTTTATTAAATACTCCAATGCTGCTACACATTGGTATGGAACAAAGGGCATCAATTTTAATTCATTGCTCAGCAACCCTGCATGGTTGCTGGTACAGGGTGATTTATACAAAGAAGACGAAACCTTCAGGAAAGAAGGAAACACCAAGCGCAAGCGGCTGATCGCCCTTTATAATAAGGTATTTCAACTGATACAAACTTTTCATGATGTAATACGGCTTTTGTCTGTTTCTGCAGAACAAAGTCTTGACCAGAGTATTCTTCCATTAAAAGAAGAATTGAAAGAAAAGAATCCACCTCATCTGGCTATTCTTTTTGCATTTATAAAATTATTTCAATATCTGCAGGGCGATCTGAATGGCTATACAAAAAGGCACCTTGACTTTTTTTACAAGCAGGTACTGAAGTTAAAACCTAAAGCAGCAGAGCCTGATAAAGTGCATCTTGTGCTGGATATACAGCAGCAGCTGGACAAATACCTTTTTAAAAAAGGACTGTTGTTTAAAGACGGTAAGGATAATAACAAAGCAGAAATATATTTTGCATCCGATGATGAAATAGTAGTAAACAAAGCACAGGTAGCCGACCAGCGGACATTGTTTCTTAACAACCAGTCTGTGCGGCAACAACAGCTGCCCGGAGTTGCCACCTGCGAAAACCGCTCAATTGTTGAAGGCGTTTATATGGCGCCCAATGCAACCATGGCCAATGGTGTAGACAAAGATTTTAAAGATGCGCTGCCATCGCGCGCAACCCTGGGTAGCAAATGGAGTAAATATATAGATCCGGAAAATAAATTTACTTATCCTTACCCCAATGCAAGACTTGGCTTTATACTCGCCTCGCCTGTTTTGCTATTGAATGAAGGAACAAGGACCATCACCATTTCGCTTTCCTGCCAGTTACAAAGAAATTATTGTGAAAGCCTGGTTCCGGAAGCAGGTGTAAATAATCCCTGCTGTGATCCAGGTCAGATAGAAGCCGGCAAAAAAACTACTGGTAACGCTACTAATTGCCTGCCTCCCGTATCCTTTGCTGATGTTAACCTGGTTAATCAGTTAAGCGCAGTACTCAGCAACAGTTATTATTATATCAGCCAGCCATTGATTGCTGCATTGATAAAAAAAGGGATAAGTAAAGAACTGAAGGAAAGCCTGCAAAACTTACTGGTGATTAAACATCTTCGTGCAGACCAGGTAACAGGAAAAACCATTGAGGTAGCAGACCCCAATGTTTGTTTCTGCGGTTGGGAAGAAAAACTTTTTGACATTACTTTGCCTGCGGCAGAATTTGAACCTAAGATTGGCCAGCCCGGCCTTGGTATCATCAAAGACTTTATTTACCCGCGAAAAGCGTTCAGCGTATTATTTAGCGGAGAAAAGGAATGGATTGCTCCTGTTTCACCAGAAAAAAAGCCGCTGCCTGCACCGGTACTGCCTGATAACCTTACCATTCAAATCAAAAATTATACAATCATTGATGGTAAGTTTGAACTGGAAATTACTGCCACTATTTTACCTGACCAAAAAGCAATTACTTTCTATAATGCAGAAGCGCTGAAGGAAGATTTCAATACATCACTTCCTGTAGTGAAAATTGAAATGGATGATAAAATAAAACTGGATGTTTTTCTAAATAACTGCGGGGAAGTTGAAACTGATTGTTGTGACAGGGAGCCGGAAAAAACCAGGAGCAAAGTGTCATTGTATCATTTTTTCCGTGATGTAAAGGTGCTTGCTGATACTAAGATTGATGTGCAGGTTTGTGGACTAAAAAATTTTATTGTTCAGAATGATGAGAGCCTGCAAAATGTGAATGCACCTGTATATCCTTTTGGCACCAGGCCAAGTATTATCGACTTTGATATTGTTAACCCGGTTGATCCGCCACCGGCACACAAAAACCTGATTGGTCCTGATTTTTACATTGGGTCAGAAGAAGTCTTTTGTAAAAACTGGCAATCTGTACGGGTGAATTTAAATTGGAAAAATAAGCCGGCCAACTTCCGTGAATATTACAAAGCATATGTGGTGGAAGATGTGGCTACACAGGTATTTGGATTGGATGAAAATGAATTTAAAATCAGGATAGCTGCACTTGATGAGGGTAAATGGATTGAGGAAGCCATTGACAGAAAACTTTTTGATAATGTACCGCCACCTGCAATTCCCCCGGTTTTACCTGCAATTATAAATCCCTGCAACCCCGACGGAAGTTTTACACAGGGAATCCTGCTGAAATCAGGTGATTATTTTGCCGGCCAGGAAAGACATAATAAAATCAGTGCGGGCAATGGATTTACAAATTTCAATGTTAACAGCCGGAACGGATTTATAAAAATAAACTTGCGCAACCAGGATTTTCTGCACAAAGATTATGCGTATGCATTGGCAAGACAGATGATGGCGCTGGGAAAATACCCTGATGCAATACTTGAAGGGGCCGTCTATAAAAAAGAAGGAGATACCGTAATTGTTTTTCGCAGTATTGGTAAAAGAATTGTTGATCTCAGGGATTTTGTAGTTGATGCTGATGACCAGGCACAGGCCGCACAAAATAAAGTCAATAGCCTGAATACCACTTTTGATGCAGCAATAGATTTCCCGCCGCCTTTAACCAGTATTTCAAACGGCGACAGGAATACACTGATACCACTTGTTCATGACAGTAAAACCGAGGTAGATCAAACCAAGATCGATACAAAATCAGCAAGAGACGAATTAAAAACGCTCCAGGAAATACTTGATATTTTTGATGTGGTTACTGGTAAGATTAGTAAACCCCTTACTGTCCTGATTCCTAATGAACCATGGACGCCAATCATTAGTAATATTGCCATCGACTATACTGCTACCGCTACCAAAACAGATATTGACCTTATTCACCTCTATCCATACACCGGTACTTATAAAGCTGAAGAACTGGAACAAGAGCCTATGCTCTTTCCAACATTTTGTGATGAAGGCAATTTCTTTATTGGTTTGAAAAACCTGGTACCTGGCAGCAACCTGAATATTCTTTTTCAACTTGCAGAGGCTACGGCTGATTCTGAGTCAGAACGTGAAGCATTGGTATGGTATTACCTTGAAAATAATGAATGGAAATTATTGCGTACCGGGTTTGAAGTGCTGAATGATGATACAGATGGCCTTACCACATCGGGTATTATTAAATTTGCTTTGCCTGCAAATATGACGAATGAAAACAGCGTTTTGCCGGCAGGATTGCATTGGATAAAAGCAACAATTCCGTGTGCAAGCAGATCCGTGAGTGAACTTACCGGCATACACACGCAGGCCGTTAAAGCCAGTTTTACCAATGATGAATCCAATGATAAACTACGCCTGGCCCAGCCGCTGGCAGCAGGTTCCGTAGCCAAACTAAAAGTTGCTGACACAGCCGTTAAAAAAATCTCACAGCCATATGAATCATTTGGCGGAAGAGTACCCGAAGATGAGGGTCATTTCTATATACGGGCAAGCGAATTGCTGCGTCATAAAAACAGGGCCATTCAGAAATTTGATTATGAAAGACTGGTGCTTGAGGCATTCCCAAAAATATTCAAAGTGAAATGTATCAACCACACGTATGCACTTGATGCCAGCCATTATATCAATGATTTTCCGGTAGCACCAGGTTATGTATTGATAGCAGTCATACCCGATTTGAACCAGTTGAAAGCAGCGCAGTCCTTTGAACCAAAAGTTCCCGTGAGCCTGCTGGAGCAAATAGAGGCTTACCTTAAAAAAATTGTATCGCCATTTGTACGGATGCGTATTATGAACCCCAGGTATGAGAAAGTAAATTTTTGTATACGTGTTAAATTACTGGAAGGCAGGGACGAAGTGTATTATAAAGAACAATTGGGAGAAGATATTAAAACATTTCTTGCGCCATGGGCAATTGGTGAATATGAAAAACTGGCTTTCGGGCAGGCGGTAAGTAAATCTGATATCATACGTTTTATTGAATCAAGAGATTATGTAGATTATATTATTGATCTGAAAATGGTACACGAAGATGATAATGCAGTTATCAATAATGTTAATGATACAGTTAATGAAATATCGCCTGTAACGGCCAGGAGTATATTAATAGCGGGATCTGTTGATGTATGTATTGATGATCCGGGTTGTGAAACATGGTGTGATTGTAATGACCCCGCGGGGCAGCTTACATTACCCTGTTGCGATCATCCGGCAATTCCTGTACACCCGGATACCTCAATAGTAATAACCTAGTTCAAACGGAATATATGGCAAGTGAAGATAAAAATAGCGTCACCATCAGCAAGAGCAACGCAGGATTTCCTCCTTATCTCGATTTTAATAAATTAAGGAGTGAAGGCATTGCTTACCTGGGTAAACTATCTGGTCAGCTCTGGACAGATCACAATGTTCACGATCCCGGCATTACTATTCTGGAAGAACTTTGCTATGCACTGCTTGATTTGGGTTATCGTACCAATTTGCCTGTAGAAGATATTCTGTCATCCAATCCTGGCGTTACTTCAAAGGAAAATAACTTTTTTACACCTGCGCAGATACTCAGCTGCAACCCGCTTACCGTTATTGATTACCGGAAACTATTGATTGACATACCCGGAGTCCGTAATGCGTGGCTGGCGCCTGCAACGGATATTACCAATATTTGCAGGGGAAATGCAGTGGTTGGCGCTGCGGGCCGTGCTGGTGACTGCGATGAATTTCTTAATGGTATTTATCATGTATTTATAGAAACAGAAACAGATGTTGAAAAAGATTTTGAAAATGATGATCTCATACAGCAGGAAGAGGATAGAAAAACATTTATTGAAGACATTACTGGTAAAGTAAAAGTTGTATTGATGGCCCACCGCAATTTATGCGAGGACTTTGCAGATATATTTATCCTTTGCAAAATTGATATTGGTGTTTGTGCTTCTATTGAAGTGGAGGATGGTGCTGATGTGGAAAATGTATATGTGGCCGTTGCTGACAGGTTAAGGGCGTTCTTTTCAAATGTTCCGAAGTTTTACACGCTTCCGCAAATGCTGGATAAGGGGAAATCAATAGAGGAAATATTTTCAGGAAGGCCCTACAGTAGTCAAAGCAATGGGTTTGTTGACACGGAAGAACTGGAAGCAATTGAATTGAAAAGAGAAATACATACTTCAGATATTTACAATGCAATTTTTGAAGTGCCGGGCGTTAAAAAAATTTCAAAGCTGCGCCTGAGAAATTGTGGTAAGAAATGTGATCTCCCGGGAAAAGATAAAAACACCTACTGGAAATTGCATTTGCCCGAAAATCATATTCCTGAATTTTCGATTAGCTGCTCTGGATTTGAATTTACAAGAAAAGGAATGCCTTTGCCCATTGATCAGGCAAAGTTTGCAACCCAACTGGAACTGGGATGGCTGCACACAGGCAAAGTGCTTTATTCAATGCCATCTCCTTATCTTGACGCAACTATTCCAACTGGTATTTATCACGATGATCTGGATAGCTACTATTCTATACAAAACGATTTTCCGGTAGTGTATGGAATTGGAGAAGGTGATTTGGCTGACAGTGTATCGGACAAAAGAAAAGCACAGGCACTTCAGTTAAAAGGCTATTTGTTTTTTTTCGATCAGATGCTGGCCAACTATTTATCGCAGCTAAAAAATATCAGGCAACTATTTTCATTTGCGCATCCTGCTGATAAAAAAGAGCAGCATACGTATTTTCTAAACACTATTTCAACCGTTCCTGAATTAAACAAACTCCTCCGTTTTGGAACGGGTGATGAAGACAATGGCCTTGGAACAAGCGGTACGTTGCTGGCTTTCCCGGTTGCAAAAAAAATATGGCAACTTGTTGATACGGCCGGTCAGCAGGCGGAAACCATCCTGGATTCTCTGGATGCTTTTACTTTTAACAGTCTTTTTGGCTTGTATGAAGCAACAGATCTGTTGCGGAATGATTTGGTAAATGACGGCGAAACGATTGTAAAAACTTATGCAACAGCAGATGGTATGTTTTTATATACCATTGAATCATCAACAGAAGATTTTATACTTCTTAGTAAAAAAATAAGTGCTACCGAAGCAGATGCATTGCGCCATGCGGCCAGTGTACAATATGCGGGTGTGTTTGAAAATAATTACCGTAGTTTTCTTACTGAAGACAACCGGTTTACCTTTAATATAGAGCTCAACATTGATACATATACAGATTATCTGGGAATATTGGTGGAAAGCGATGACCTGTATATAAAACGCAGAAAAGATTTTCTAAACCATTTACTGTCAAGATTTTCGGAGCAGTTTACGGATTTTGTTTTGCTTAACTGGAAACCGGGAGAAGAGAACGATTCTTTGCAGACGGTGGAAGAATATCTTTCCTGTTACCCTGATCTTAGCCGCAACCGTGGCCGTGCTTACGATTACCTCGCAAACGGGTACAAGGATGATAATGTGTCAGGGTTTGAGAAAAAAGTAAAAGCACTGGCTGGCATCCCACCCACCAAACATGATTACCTCTGCAATTTTACGGTAGAGCCGTTTGATGAATCGTATGTACTTGATTTCAGCACAACGGGCATTACCAATTTCCAGGTCACTGAAAAATTTGATACAATGGAAGATGCTACGGCCGCTGCATCTTCAATAATCAAATCGATGGGTGATCAAACAAAGTATACCATACGATACCTTGGTGAAAGAAAGGAATATGAGTTGTTACTGGATTATGGAGCTGCTGCGTCTGCAGTTTATCATACAACTTTCAACGATTCAAATGCTGTAGAGGGGCTGGCTACTTATATTGCAGGAAGTTTTTCGCAACAACCGGCGCCGGACGCTATTACAGAACATAGCTGGAAATGGGCTGCCCGCATAAAGAACAATGATGGCACAGTAATTAAAACATCAGCGGATTCGTGGACATCTGAGGATGGTGCTGAAAACGGGTCAGCGAAGCTCGCTGAAAAATTAAATGATACAAAAAAATGGAAATCGCAGAAAGACAACCCCTTTCATGGAAAATTATTTTACGATAAATCCCTGAAAAACAATTACCGGTTTATTGATATTACCGCTTTTAATATTGATATTAACGATACCATCATTGGTAAGCCTGGTATGTTTTCATACGACGTACTGGATAAAGGAGCCAATTCATTTAAACTAAGCCCGCTTATTGATTTTACTACCGCAGCAGAAGCAGAAGCGCATTGCCAACGCGTATTAGTAGCTGCCGCTGATGAATCAAATTACAACGTTCTTCAAAACACCGCAAACAATTCATACCAGCTGCAATTATTACTGGATGGAAAGGCAGAAGCAGCAAGTTCAATGGAATATGCCGGTAAAGAAGAAGCGCAAAAGGCGGTTGCCGATATTGTGCAGGTTATTAAAAGCCATGCATTTTCACTTGACCTGTTGAAAACACCGGTTAGCTGGAAGTTTAAATACCGGTTAGGCTATGATGACAAGGCCAGTTATACTTTTTACAGCGAAAATGAATATGATTCTGAGAAAGCGGCTGCTGATGCTGTACAACTTTTTTATAAGCATTTGTCTGATTTACGGGTGGAGATTCATAAAGATAATATTACACTGAGCGGAGAGAAAAAAACTGCTACCCCTTCGGTAAGCTATACGCCTGCTGCAGATGAAGCGGCGAAGGTTGCCGGAGCTATTAAGTCGGCCACAGCAGATCAGCACAGTATTGCACGGCTGCATGCAATCCGGAAGCCCGAAACATTAAGATCATTTGTAAAAGTAGACAGGGTCAATACGTTTGACACCTATGTTTACCGGCTGGTTAATAAAAATAATATACCTGCCGTTTATTCTGAATGGTTTGCTGACGCGGCAATGGCAAATGATAAACGAAAAGAAATAGCAGCTGTTTCAAAAAAACTTATACCTGCTATTCCCGGTATCTGTCTTGGAGGAGATATTTATGAAGAAGTGTATGACGCATCGGATACTTTATGGTACCGCTATCAAATTATGTTCTATAATGTACAGGGCGTACCCGGTAACCAGTTAACATTGTTTGAAAGCGTAAAAGCTTTTGTGACTGCAGATGAAGCCGTAAATGATTTCTATAGCAATTATCTGCTGGTGCTGTTACTGGCATCTGACAGAAGCAATTATGGGAAATACATAAGCACGGCGCCCGCTGATATCAGTAACAATGCAATCAGTCAAAACGATGCCATTGCATTTATACCCGCTGGTACGTTAAAAATATTACAGGATAGTTTTGGAACTAACTGGAATGACAAACTCGTTGAAATTGTAACATCATATCCGGTAAAAATAATAGACGCCAATTCAACCGGATTTGCTGAACTCTTTTGCGCTCCTTACACGGCACCTGCTACAGATTGCAAAGCTGGTGAGAAAGACTGGAAGTATTATTTCAGCATTCCGGTATTTGGGGATATACAGAAACAAATACCAAATCAGCAATGGAGAAGTACCGCTTACTATGATACACCCGAGGCTGCGCTGGAGGATTTCCGTTATTTCAGCAGGCTTTTGATGTTTACGGGTAATTATTTTGTTGATTGCGGTTGCACCAGGACAATAACAACGGATCCGGTAACCTGCGAACTCAGTGAGACTACTGGTTACTCTTATAAAATATTTATTCATGAAGTGCTTGCGCAGAGTATTGACTGGTTTGAAAGAAAAGAAGATGCCTGGGGGCCAAAAGGTGTTGAAAAATTTATTTGTGCGGCGCAATCAGGGCTGGCATTTAAAAATTACCAAAGGCGCGACGATTGCTGTTATTCTTTTTATGTTACCTGCGGCGACGGTCTTCTGGAGCATCCCTGTAAATATGATACAGAAAAACAAAGGGATGCAGCACTGGAAAACTTATACAAAGAATTGAATGAGTTTGTAAAAAATAACTCGTACGGGTATACAACTGATAAAAACAGCATCTTTTTAAAAAACCAGGAAGGCAAACCATTTGCACAGGTATCAGTTGACCAGGCAAATCAAAAAGATATATGTGAATGGTATGTGCGCCTGGCGGAAGAAATTTTATCCCGTGCGGGAACTCTTTCATATACCAATAAAGGGTTTATCAGGTACACGATTAACAATGGTGAAATAGTTATACGATCTGCAGAACAAAGAAAAATTGATGATAAGCCCGGGCAGGATGCCTGGATAGCAGAGTGGAGTAAAATACTGTGGTACTGGGCATGTTATTTTCCTGTTAGCAGAACCCGGCTAAAAACAACTACGCCGGATCTGCGTGGAAACTTAATCCGTTATAAATATTGTGTTGAAATAAAATTGCCTGGGTTCAATCTGTGCGATGAAGATGCAAAACCTTATCAGCCCTGTGACTGTGATGATCAGGAAGAACCCGCGGGGTATTGCAATATCGCTTGGAAGGGAACCTGTTGTTATAATGATTGTGCTACAGCATTGGCAGCCCTGAAAACGGGGATGGAGCTGTTATTGGATCAGGCTAACTATCATTCAGTTTTTGATTGCGACTGCCATTCGTTTGGTATCGCGCTTAACACCATACATGCGTCATTGATTGGAAGTCAGATACCGGCTGCAATACAAAGTGATGTTATTGCAATTAATCCACAATGCTATGAAACAAACAAGGATGTGTGTGCAGCGGCTGAAACTGCCATGCACCTGATCAATAGCCAGGGTATGCACCTTATAGAGCATATTTTACTGCGGCCCTATACACAAAATGATTGTGAATGCCGCAACACACTTGACGATTGTAATTCAAATTGCGTATTCCCGGATTATACAGCAAAGGCCGCCGGTGGCTGCAATGAAGAAGAACAAAGTATTTGTTTTAAACCCGGAACTGATCCTTATTCATTTATTGCAACGGTGGTATTACCGGCATGGAGCAGCAAGTTCAGGCAGGAAGCGAACCGGTTATTACTTGAAAATCTTTTATACCGCGAAGCACCGGCGCATGTGTTGCTGCGTATTCTGTGGTTGAAACCCGTTGATTTTTGCAGTTTTGAAACAGCTTATGATGGATGGAGAAATTGGATAGCAGGTGCAAACACCTGTAACAATGATTTTTCGGTTTGCCGTTTTCTTGAGCTGCTGTTTAGTACCCGTTATGATTGCCTGGATGATTGCACAGTATGCATTCCATGTACTGATCCGGTAGAAAAACCATTGACATGCATTGACGAAGACATCATATTAAAAAAACGAAGGCTACAGGAAGGTATAACAGATGGCGTGCCATTTGAGTTTGTAAACCAGGTAAATAAGATTTATTGTTTTGATGAATATTGTGAGCAGGTAGTGACCGGTGGCCTGCTGCTCAATAAAGAAATTATAGCGGCAACATCAACAGTAGAAAAGGAAGACAAGGGGAAGGTCTTTCCTGCAAACATAAAAACAACTATTGTACAACCAAAAAATAAATTAAAGAAAGCAATAGCGCATCCTGTAGTTACCGAGCCAGTAATAAAGGAAAAAAATATACCCACCGCCAATCCCGCAGCAGGCATTCAGCTAAAAGCTAAAGCCGTTAATGCACGTTTCCGCAAATATAAAACTGATGTGGCGGCAGTATTAGAGCAATCGGACGGCAACCCGCTTGCGGGGAAGACTGATCGCCTGCTTAATTCACAACAGGCGGATGCCGTAAAGCTTGATGCACTGGTTACAGAGATAATTCAAAATTCAAAAAGCACAGGCAAAGGGGTAAAAAAACTTAATAAAAAACAACAGCTCAGCCTGGTTAAAACGGTTATATGTTTTTACCTCGATAAAATAAGTTTTAATGGAAAGGATGAACTGGCATACAACCAGTTAAATAAAGTAGTGCAGAAACTGGTTAAAGCCGGTTTTGATCTGAAAGCTGTTTATACTTACTGGAATGCAGAAGAAGTTGTAAAAGTAGAACCAGGAATGGATATTGATTTCGTTAACCATATTATTACAGGTGCAAAAAAATAAGTAACCATGCAGCACGTAATAAAAAAACAGGTGCTTGAAATAAGCCTGGCTACTGACAGGGATATGTTTAAAGTGCAGCAAAAGGCCGGGCAATATTATTACAGCCATGTTTTACCGGCGCTTGAAAAAATACTGAATGGTTTAACGGATGAAAACCATGTGATACAAATAGATCATCTCGAAATCGACCTGGGAGCAGTTGAATGGGATTATGCGCAGCAGGAGATGAATGTGAGTGGCCTGTATCAAAAAATAGAAAAGGAAATTAGAAAAACGGTTGAAGAGATACTTGATCAGCAGTATGTGCAGAACAAGTATGAAAAAGGCTCAGCTACGCTGGAAAAATCTGCAACACATCATGCCTGCAGGCAATGGCTTTGTTACATGCGCAATGGATACCTGCCATGGAATATCACTGCAGTAAATGGTGTGTGGCACTTGCAGGTGCTGGAAGCGTTGGCTACCGATTACAAGCTTGTTGCAGAACTAAAGGAGTTACTTCAAAAAGACGGCAATGCCCTTCGTCGCCTGGTGAATGATCATTCTATCGCTTTCCTGGTTAAACTGACTGAAGTAATAACCGCACAGCAACAACAATTATTGACAAAGCAGTTTTATGAACTGGAGCAATCGTTACACCCCGCTGATTATACAAATCTTTCATCGCCGGATAGACCGCCTGTCAAAAATGCCGTTTTGTTATGGCAACAGCTATTGAAGGATATTGCCGGAGGTATTTCCTCTGTTGAATCCATAAATAAATTAAAAGATCAATCAGTAACTGATCTTATAAAAAAGGATGTAAGTCCTGTTATAAAGGAAGATTCAGTAAATATTGCAGGCGATAAAAAAGAAGCGGGTGGCATTCCGGAAGAAGGTGTATTTGCACCACATGCCGGGCTGATATTATTGCATCCATTTTTGAAATCTTTTTTTTCACATACTCATTTAATTGAAGCGGGCAAATTTACCAATGTTGAAATGCAGGAAAAGGCAATCTGGTTACTGCATTTCATAGCAAGCGGCAAAGAAGAAGCAGAAGAACACCAGCTGGCAGTTCCAAAAATAATATGTGGTTATGGTTTGGAACAATCGCCTGCTTCAATAATATTGACTGAAGCAGACAAAAAAGAAGCAGAAGATTTGATGGTGGCAGTTATTGATCAATGGACCATTTTAAAAAACACGAGTGCTGATGGCTTGCGTGAAGGTTTTTTGCAGCGTACCGGGAAGATTTATTATAAAAACGGTAACCTGTGTTTTGCGGTAGAGCCACATGCCATTGATGTGTTACTGGATCACCTGCCATGGAATTTGAGCATTGTGAAGTTGCCATGGATAAAAGAATTAATTCAGGTGGAATGGAGATAAATATTTATACAATATATACTGATGAGTAAGGTTGCAGAAACCATACCGGTAGCAGCAAAGGCTGCAAAAAATAACAAGCCTTTTTTTGATAAAAAGGGAAGCAGCGCATTTTCATCAACAGCTGAATCAGAAACACCTTTTTTTATTCAGCAGAAAACATTTCCTGCAATTCAGGCAAAATTAAATATTGGTCAGCCCAATGATAAATATGAAAATGAAGCGGATGCAGTAGCGGATAAAGTTGTGCAGCGTTTATCAGATCAGGGAATTATGGCCAAAAAAGAACCATCTGCTCAGGCAAAGCCCCTGGCATCTTCCATAACACCGCTTATACAAAAAAAATGTGAACACTGTGAGGATGAAGAAAAACTCAACAAAAAAGAAAGTGGTGAAGATGAGAAAGTACAATTAAAGCCTGTTTTTGAAAGTACAGGAACCCCGGCTGATCCACCTGCATCTCCCGATGACAATAATCCTGGGTCAACAAAAGCGAATGTTCAGCTAAAATGTGCTGCATATCCACTGGAAGCCATCGTGCCGTCTGTCCAGGCAAAACCAATTTTTGAAAGTGATACGGAAATGCCAGTGCAGCAAAAATGTGAAACTTGTGAAAAGGACGAGAAGCTGCAAAAAAAAGAAGGCACTGATACAGCGCTTGCACCGCCTTCAATTGAAAACAGGCTTTCGTCTTCAAACGGAAATGGGTCTGCATTACCCGATCCGGTTCGTGCCAATATGGAATCTTCTATTGGTGCGGATTTCAGTGGCGTAAAAATTCATACCGATAGCA
>JBDSOC010000124.1:0-43011 GCA_039915085.1 Chitinophagaceae bacterium | reverse complement strand
ACACCATCTATAACATACAAAGGATTGTTATTACCAGCAGAGGAGAAACCGCGTATTCTCACCACGGCTCCTGCGCCGGGTTCACCAGATGCGCTAATAGTAACACCCGCCGCACGTCCCTGCAGCTGAACAGCCAGGTTAGAAGCAGGGGTAGTCTGCATTTCCTTCACATTTACAACGGAAACAGCACCAATAATATCTTTTTTTCGTTGCGATGTGTAGCCGGTTACTACAATTTCATTCAATGATTTGGATGTTTCAATTAATTCTGCGGCCACATCTGTTTTGCCGGTAGTTGAAACTTCTATTCTTTCAAAACCAATAGCAGTTATAACCAAAATACTGTTATCAGCCGGCACCGTTATTTTAAATGCTCCATCAGCATTGGTTTGTGTGCCCGAATTGGTTCCTTTTACTGCTACCGTAGCATTTGGTATGGCCTGTTTGTCTTTGGGGTTAATGACTTTGCCCGTTACTGTTTTTTGGGCGTCTGCGGAAATACTCAGAGAGAGAAGAAATAGCGCAAATAGCATAGCCTTGCCGGCTAGGGTAATTTTCTTTGGCATAAGCAATAGTTTTTTGTTTTGGTTCTTTTGGAGGCATGAATATATAGAAGTTTCGACTAATACTTATCTAGACGTTAACATTTTTTTAATATATTTTTATTATGAGCGGTTGTAATCGATTACATAAGGTGTAAATTGAAATGTAAACCATACTGTATGCAGGTTGAGAACTTTAAAGACGGGACTTCATTAAATCATTACCAGGAAGGACTTTTTATATAAAGCTGCCTTAACGCTAATGAAATAACAGAAGCGTTTCATTTGCTTGCTGTACATTTTGCCATTTGTATTAAAAATCGGTATACCCATTTTCCCTTAATTTTACCCCCTCAATAAAAAATACTAATGCCTGAAGATAAAAACAGACAGTTCCTGGATTTTGAGAAGCCCATTAAAGACCTTTTTGATGAAATTGAGAAATTGCAGCAATCTGCAGAGAAAACGAAAATTGATTCTACCGAGCTGATCAAAAAATACAAGGACCAGGTAATTGAAAAGAGACGGGATATAACAATACACCTTAATAGCTGGCAGCGGGTGCAGCTGAGCCGTCACCCGGACAGGCCATATACAATGAAGTATATACAAAAAATGGCTACCAATTTTGTAGAACTGCATGGCGACCGCAATGTAAAAGACGATAAAGCCATGTTGGGTGGATTTGCTCAATTGGGCGATGAAACTGTTATGATTATTGGCCAGCAGAAAGGCATTAACACCAAAATGCGGCAACTACGCAATTTTGGGATGGCAAATCCGGAAGGTTACCGCAAAGCGCTGCGCCTGATGCGGCTGGCAGAGAAATTTAATAAACCGGTTATTACTTTAATAGATACACCAGGTGCCTACCCCGGTATGGAGGCAGAAGAAAGAGGACAGGGAGAAGCAATTGCAAGGAATATTTATGAAATGATGCGGTTGAAAGTGCCTGTTATATGTACTATTATTGGCGAAGGCGCCTCCGGTGGGGCGTTGGGTATTGGTGTGGGCGACAGGGTGCTTATGATGGAAAATGCATGGTACACGGTTATTTCGCCTGAAAACTGCAGCTCTATATTATGGAGAAGCTGGGAAATGAAAGAGAAAGCTGCGGAAGAATTGCGGCTTACTTCTGATCATATGTACAAATTTGGTTTAGTAGACGGCATAGTGCCCGAGCCATTGGGCGGTGCCCATTGGGATTATAATGAAGCTGCACAAAATCTGAAAGGCGTATTAATAAATACCATCCGGGAGTTAAAACAGATAGATCCGGAGCAGCGGATCAAAGACAGGATAACAAAGTTTGGTAAGATGGGCTTTTGGGATGAGGTTGATGTATAGATATTTTGAATTTGAATGTTGAATTGAAAGTAGTACCCAACTGTATTTTTTGATAGCAACACTTATACTAAAAATTCAAAACAGCTTGCATAGACCCGTTCAGGTAATTCAAAATATTAAAATAAAAAATTCAAGATAATAAATGTCACTCAGTAATCGTCTTCGCGGAACCGGTGTTGCACTGGTTACACCTTTTAAAGTCAATTTTGAAATTGATTATGACGCCCTCGGTAAAGTCATTGACTATGTTATTAAAGATGGTGTAGAATATATAGTTACACTTGGTACTACAGGTGAAACGCCCACATTGAGAAAAGATGAGAAGACGGCTATTATTAATTATACGTATGATAAAGTAAACGGCCGTGTACCGGTTGTGGTAGGTATTGGTGGCAATAGTACCCAGGAAGTAATAGATGATTTGGAAAGTTTTCCGTTAGAAAAGGCAACCGCTGTGTTAAGCGCCAGCCCTTATTATAACAAACCTTCCCAGGAAGGATTATTTCAGCATTATAAAGCTATTGCAGCGGCAACAGTTAAACCAATTTTGCTGTATAATGTTCCGGGCAGAACGGGCCGTAATATTGATGCAGATACCATACTGCGGCTGGCCAGGGAGGTAGATAATATCGCCGGTCTTAAAGAAGCTGGCGGTGATATGGCACAGTGTATGAAAATTCTCCGCGACAAACCGGAAGACTTTTTTGTTGTAAGCGGCGATGATGCGCTGGCATTACCACAAATAGCCTGCGGAATGGAAGGTGTAATAAGCGTAGCTGCCAATAGCTTTCCTAAAACATTTTCGGAGATGGTACGTCTTGCACTAAAAGCAGATTTTAAAAATGCCAAAGCGCTGAATGATAAGTTAATTGATGCATATGAAGTCATGTTTGCTGAAAACAATCCCGCGGGCGTAAAAGCATTTATGACGGAACTGGGTTTACTTGGCAATTATTTCCGTTTGCCGGTAACGCCTTTAAGCAGCACATGGTATGCTAAAGCAAAAGCTTACCTGGCGCAATAATTCTTTCTTCTATATAAAAGATATGCCATGCTTCAGGAAAGCATGGCATATCTTTTTTTGTTTGATCTTTAGCCGGGCGATGGGTTAAAAGTATAGAGCTGAGAAAATAAAAAACCATTCCGTAAAAAATGATTATAAACAAGCAGGTGGCAGCAGGAATAATAACTATGCTTACGGTAACAGTGCAGGCGCAGTACACTGTAAAAATAAATGTAACAGGGTTACCTGCTGTACCTGCAACTGATGCTATTTACATCGCGGGTAATTTCAATAACTGGAATGCGCAGGACGAGCTTTTCCGGTTGCAAAAAAATGAAAATGGGATTTTTTTTATTGAGATTAAAGACGTTGAACCAGCTGTGTATGAGTTTAAATTTACCAGGGGCAGTTGGGATAAAGGTGAAACAGATAGTAAAGGCAATGATTTAATTAACAGGTCAGTTACCATCTCCTCAGATACCACATTGTATTTTTCAATTGCCGGCTGGAAGGACAGATTTGCACATAAAGAAAAAATTTCTACCGCCTCTGCACAGGTAACTGTTTTAGAGAATGCATTTATCATGCATCAGTTAAACAGAACAAGACGCATTTGGGTTTACCTGCCGAAAGGTTATCAGCGTTCCGGAAAAAAATATCCTGTACTATACATGCACGATGGCCAGAACCTTTTTGATAATGCTACTTCATTTGCAGGCGAGTGGGGTATTGATGAAACAATGGATGCCGTAAAAAATGCCTGCATCGTAGTGGGAATTGATAATGGTGGTATAAAACGTATGAATGAATACAATCCTGCAAATACAAAACAATTTGGAGAAGGAGAAGGCAAAGCCTATTTGGAATTCATTGTAAACAACCTTAAACCAGTTATCGATAATGAGTACCATACATTAAAGGATAAAGCGCATACTTACATGGCCGGTAGTTCTATGGGTGGGCTGATTACTTTTTATGCGGGATTGTATTATCCCAATACATTTGGCGTATTGGGAATTTTTTCGCCTTCATTCTGGATTGCGCCACAGATTAAAGCGCAGGTAAAACAGCTGGCAAAGAAAACCAGTCATGCCGACCAAAAATATTATTTCTATGCCGGATCAACAGAAGGAGCAGCAATGGTGAATGATATGGAAGCGGTCGCCAAAGAAATTAAGCAGGCAGCCGGCCCGCAAACTTTAATAGTGGTTGATCCGCAGGGTAAACACAATGAGGCCACATGGGGTGCCGCGTTTTCTGAATTTTATAAATGGGTTGGGAAAATTAAGAATCGATAGTTAAGAATAAAGTTTTGACTTTTGATTTTTTGGGGATGTAAATGAGGCTGTATGTGCGGTGCCAAAAGGAATAATATGAGAGGCAACCATGCTCAGGCCAGGAAAATGCACGCCACAAAAATCTTTATAGCGCTTATGTCAGATAAACCGGAGAGGCTTTGTTAACTCTTAACTCTCCTCAAAGCTTATAGGTTACACCTTCCAGCGCCAGGTCAGTATTTTTAAAAACTTCCCTTGCTTCATTTTCAAACTCGTGCAGCACTTCATATTTACTGCTGAAATGACCAATAATCAGCCTGCCCACACCGGCTTTTAAAGCAATGGTAGCTGCTTGCTCGGTGGTACAATGAAAGCGTTTGATGGCACGGTCGGTCAAATCTTTCAGATAGGTAGTTTCATGGTAAAGCAGGTTTACACCCTTCACTTTTTCAATAATGCTTTCATCGTACATAGTATCTGCACTATAAGCGTAGCTGAGCGATAATGGCGCGGCATGTGTCACCGTTTCGTTTTTTATGACAAGCCCTGCCTCCGTTGTGTAATCTTCACCCCATTTTAGTTTGTCGAAAAAAGAAGCGGGTACGCCCTGTTCAATTGCCATTTCAGGCCAGATGCGGCGCGGTGCCCTTACCTGTTCAAACCGGAAACCCCAGCAGGGTATACGGTGACTGACTTTAAAACAAATCACCCTGAATTTTTCCTCATCTGCAATAATGCCTTCCTGCAAAGGGTGAAAATGAAGTTTGAAAGGCAGGGTGGTGTCTGCAACCTTCAGCTGCATGTCTATCAGTTCCTTTAACGGAGCTGGCGCATGCAGGTGCATATCATGCTCGCGCCCCAGCAGACCCATGCTGGTAATAAGACCGATCAGCCCAAAATAATGGTCGCCATGCAGGTGAGAAATAAATATATGATTGATGCGGCTGCGCCGGATGCGGTATTTGGCCATCTGCATTTGGGTGCCTTCCCCACAGTCTATCAAAAACAAATTATCATCCAGCGTCACTACCTGGGCGGTAGGGTGACGATCAAAAGCCGGTAAGGCAGAATTATTTCCAAGTATAGTGACAGCCAGCATATATATAATGAGTGAAAAAATTGGCCAGGCAACAAAACTAACGAAGCGGTATAAATAACGACGTTAGCAAACTAATATTTTTGAGCAAGACAGATTTTTAGGGTGGTTGCTGCTTCCTTGAACAAAATACCCGTTATAGAACTTGCAATAACACGCATATTGCCAAAAGTTTTTTGTGATTTACATAAATGTTAGAGTAAGCCTTTTAAAAGTATCCGGAATAAAATAATGGGTAAAAAATAACCCACCATCCCTATATTTTAAACCATTGGCTGCGAACTAATATATCATAAAAATTTATTCTGTTGAATTATCCATATAAAGCGCAACGAAATCAAGGCTGCAGAAAAAAGGCTAAAATTTCATTTTGTGCTACCGCCAAAGAGTCTGAAGGCGGGCATTTAATCGCTATTTGGCGAAGATCCATAAAATAGATTTGAAAAAGCCAGGGAGCTTTGACTGATTAACGCTTAATAAATTTTCTTAACGCCGTTTTTTGAGTACGCAACATCTCTTTGCGGCCTAACTGCATAATCCATTATTCTAAATTAAACCGGGGGTCCTCATCGTCCATTAATTCACGTTCAATTTCCTCCATTTGTATAATATCCCATGCTTCACTTTCTGTAGGTACTACGTTCATTAGTTCAAGCAGGCCGGTTTTGTCTAAGCTTTGCTCCAGGTCAGGCTGCAACCCGCATACAATAAACGAGGCATTTTGTTCATAGAATTGTTGCTGTATCTTTACAAGCGTTTCAGCAGCAGCATCATCCATGTTTTTGATGTCTTTACAATTCAGAATTACATTTTTGACATTGTTTTTGAGGTAAGACTGTAAACATTCTTCCATTTCCGCTGTCATATTAGCAGCAATTGATGGTTCCCCGATGGTAATGACATGGAATTTTTCTTTGGTATCTGTTTTGACATTCATATTGATAATTACAATTTAAAGCTTGTTAAAAACGTTTACTTCTGGAAACTTTTACACAAAAAACCCGTACCAGTGAATAAGGAGTAAAGGCAATGACAAGCTGCAACAGGAATCAAAAATATTCGTTATTATTGTATCACCCATAAATCCTGGAAAACATGGACAATAATTTTTCAGCACAAGTAAAGGAAATTATCTCGTACAGCAGGGAAGAAGCATTACGTCTTGGCAATGACTTTATAGGAACAGAACATCTGTTGCTGGGGTTAATCCGTGAAGGGGATAACACAGCTATCCGCATTCTCAAAAGTTTTAATGTGGATTTGTATGAACTGCGCAAAGAAATTGAGTTGGCGGTAAAAGACAAGACCGGTAAAAACATCGCTAATATTAACAGCCTGCCGCTGACAAAACAGGCAGAGAAAGTAATACGTGTTACTGTACTGGAAGCAAAAGCATTAAAGAGTACTACAGTAGAAACAGAACACCTCATGCTTTCTATTCTCAAGAACAAAGAAAATATTGCTACACAAATTTTAAATCAGTTTGACGTGGATTACGATTTATTCAGAAATGAACTTGGCGTATCTAAAGGCAATGATGTACGCAGTGAGTATTCAGAGGAAGGAGATGATGAGTTTGATGAGGAAAAGAAATACGCACAGCAAAAATCAAAAGCCGCCGGTGCTGCCAAAAGCAAAACACCCGTATTGGATAATTTTGGACGCGATATCACACGCCTGGCCGAAAACGGATCATTGGATCCTATTGTAGGACGGGAAGAAGAAATAGAACGTGTATCGCAGATTTTATCCAGAAGAAAAAAGAACAATCCTATTTTAATTGGCGAGCCTGGTGTGGGTAAGACCGCCATCGTAGAAGGTTTGGCCCTCCGCATCGTACAAAGAAAAGTATCAAGGGTATTGTTTGATAAAAGAGTAGTGAGCCTGGATCTGGCAGCTTTGGTAGCAGGTACAAAATACCGTGGCCAGTTTGAGGAAAGAATGAAGGCTATCATGAATGAACTGGAAAAAAACCGCGACGTAATCCTTTTCATTGATGAAATACATACTATTGTTGGGGCAGGTGGTGCCAGTGGTTCCCTTGATGCCAGTAATATATTTAAACCTGCACTTGCCCGTGGCGAACTGCAGTGCATAGGTGCTTCCACACTGGATGAATACAGAATGTACATTGAAAAAGATGGTGCATTGGACAGACGTTTTCAGAAAGTGATGGTTGATCCGCCAAGCGTAGATGAAACCATTCAGATATTAACAAATATCCAGAGCAAGTATGAAGATTTTCACAACGTTATTTATTCCCCTGAAGCCATTGATGCCTGTGTTAAGTTGAGCGATCGTTACATGACTGACAGGCTGCTTCCTGATAAGGCGATTGATGTGCTGGATGAAGTAGGCGCAAGGGTGCATCTGAAAAACATCAATGTACCACAGGATGTGGTAGACCTGGAGAAAAAAATCGAAGACGTTAAAAATGAAAAAAATAAAGTAGTAAAGAGTCAGAAGTTTGAAGAAGCAGCTTCTTTACGCGATACAGAAAAACGCCTTGCTGAGGAACTGGAAAAAGCAAAAAATCAGTGGGAAGAAGAAAGCAAGCACAAACGTTATCCTATAGATGAAGATGCTATTGCAGAAGTAGTAAGTATGATGACAGGCATACCTGTAAAAAGGATGGTGCAGGCTGAGACCGATAAGCTAAAGAAGATGAATGAAGATATGAAGGGCATGGTAGTAGGCCAGGATGAAGCCATCTCAAAAGTGGTTAAAGCCATTCAGCGCAACAGGGTAGGTTTGAAAGATCCTAAAAAACCAATTGGTACATTTATTTTCCTGGGTCCTACCGGTGTTGGTAAAACCGAACTGGCCAGGGCGCTTTCAAGATATATGTTCGACAGCGAAGATTCTCTCATACGTATAGATATGAGTGAGTACATGGAGAAATTTACGGTGAGCCGTTTAATTGGTGCACCTCCGGGTTATGTAGGTTATGAAGAAGGCGGGCAGCTTACAGAAAAAGTGCGGCGTAAGCCATACAGCGTTATTTTGCTGGATGAAATAGAAAAAGCGCACCCGGATATCTATAATATTTTATTACAGGTGTTGGATGATGGCCAGTTAACGGATGGTTTGGGCAGAAAGATTGATTTCAAGAACACGCTTATTATCATGACATCAAATATTGGCGTGCGCCAGTTAAAAGATTTCGGGGAAGGTGTTGGTTTTGCTACTGCTTCGCGTGTTCAAAATGCCGAAGAAAATAACAAGGCCGTTATTGAAAAAGCATTGAAACGTACTTTTTCTCCTGAATTCTTAAACAGGATAGATGATGTAGTAGTATTTAATTCACTCGACAAAACACATATTTTCCAGATTATCGATATCTTAATGAAAGGTGTACTGAAACGTTTGGCGATACTTGGTTTCAGCCTTGAGCTTACGGAAGATGCCAAAACCTTTATTGCAGACAAAGGATATGATTCACAGTTTGGCGCAAGGCCCTTACACCGTGCCATCCAGAAATACCTGGAAGATCCTTTGGCAGAAGAGATTTTAAACATGAGTATAAAGAATGGAGATGTTTTAATAGCTGAACTGGATAAAGAAAATTCAAAAATTAAATTTTCTTTGAAAGAAAAAGAAATAGAAAAATCAGAAGTCTGATAAATCAATAAAATTTAAGTAAACTTAATGCCGGTACCATGTGCCGGCATTTTTTTTAGCGCAATTTTTTTAAGCATTATTTAAAGAAAACTACCGCAGATTCGTAGATTAATCCTGTAACAATCTGCGAATCTGGGGCAAACATCTGTAGCCTTTGTTGGTGTTTTCACCAACAAAATGCATTTTTGCTGAAACATTTCCTGTTTCATGGCACCGGCAAAAAAAATAATTATAACTATAGACGGATGGTCATCCTGTGGTAAGAGTACGTTGGCCAAACAGTTGTCCAAAGAAATGGGTTACACATACATCGACAGCGGCGCTATGTACAGGGCCATTACCTTATATTTTTTACGCAATCATATTGACTGGACAAAGCACAAACTGGTAGAAGACGCATTAAAAAATATTACGCTGGAATTCAGATCCAATCACAAGAACGGCCAAACGGAAATGTACCTGAATGAGGAAAATGTAGAATATGTGATCAGGGATTTGGTTGTAGCCGAGAAAGTAAGTGAAGTAGCAACTATTAAAGAAGTAAGAACTTTTGCGGTGGCACAACAGCAATTGATGGGTAAAGAAAAATCAATTGTAATGGATGGAAGAGATATTGGAACAGTGGTTTTTCCGCAGGCAGAATTAAAAATTTTTATGACCGCCGATATTGCCATACGTGTAGAGCGCAGGTTCCGGGAGTTGTATGAGAAAAATCCAAACATAACTATTGAAGAAGTAAAAGACAATCTTGAAATGCGTGATTATATCGATTCTCACCGGGAAGTCAGCCCGCTGCGCAAAGCAGATGATGCCATAGAACTTGATAATTCCCATATCGGTATTAAAGAACAACTGGAACTGGTAAAAGGCTGGGTAAAAGAAAGATTGAAGTGAGAATATAGGTGTTGATATGAAACTATATTTGTGTGTTGTTTAAATAAGTATCAATAAAAATGGGTGTTCATAATGAGCACCCATTTTTATTATATAAATTTTTAAAATGATTATCTTAAAAAAAGCATTTCCCTGTATTTGGGCAGCAGCCAGATTTCATCATCTACCAGTATTTCAAGTTTATCTACCTGGTAACGGATGGCATCAAAAAATGGCTCTTTGATCTGGCTTTCATAGGCAATGGCCCTGGTGCGGGTATTATCCATAACATTTACCACTTTACGGGTTTCAATCATTTTTTCTACCAGCTCACTTATTTTGCTGATGTGTTCGGCAATTTTTTCCAGTATTTGTTTTTGGTTGGCGTAGCTGCTTTCCTTTAGTCCTATATCTTTCAGCCCCCTTATATTTTCTATTAAAACATTCTGGTATTTGATTGCCGCGGGCAGAATATGGCTGGTACACAATTCACCCATAATGCGTGCTTCAATCTGTACTTTCTTTATATAATTTTCCAGTTCAATTTCATGGCGTGCTTCTACTTCTACCTGGCTCAGTACATTGTTATTTTCAAACAGCTGTATGGCTTTGGCGGTAATCAGCGCATCCAGGGCAAGTGGTGTGGTTCTCACATTTGCCAGTCCTCTTTTGTGTGCTTCTTTCTGCCATTCTTCGCTGTAGCCATCACCTTCAAATAGTATTTTTTCGCTGCTTACAATGTATTCACGGATGACATGCATGATGGCGATTTCTTTTTTCTCGCCTTTCTCTATCAGTGTATCAACATCTTCTTTAAAGTTTTTTAAAGTCTCGGCCATTATGCAGTTGAGTATGGTCATTGCAGTGGCACAGTTAGCAGAAGATCCTACTGCCCTGAACTCAAATTTGTTTCCGGTAAATGCAAAGGGCGATGTACGGTTCCTGTCTGTATTGTCTAATAATAATTCAGGAATACTTCTGTGTAAATCCAGTTTCAGAATGGCTTCATCCTGTTCATCAAATTTATCACCCACACGTTCTTTTACATCCTGCAATACTTTACTGAGGTATTGCCCTATAAATACAGAAATAATAGCAGGTGGTGCTTCATTGGCACCCAACCGGTGATCATTACCGGCAGAAGCAATCGATGCCCTTAACACATCTGCATAGTCATGCACCGCTTTAATGCTATTCACAAAAAAAGTAAGAAACATTAAATTGGTCTTGGGTGTTTTTCCCGGAGCCAGTAAATTAACGCCTGTATCCGTGGCCATGCTCCAGTTATTATGCTTACCGCTTCCGTTGATGCCGGCAAAGGGTTTTTCATGAAACAGTACACGCAGTTTGTGACGGCGTGCAACACGGTCCATAATATCCATCAGTAAAATATTGTGGTCAACAGCTACACTCACTTCTTCATAAATAGGGGCACATTCAAACTGCGCTGGTGCTACTTCGTTATGACGGGTTCTGAGTGGAATACCCAGTTTATAAGATTCGTCTTCAAAATCTCTCATAAATGCATACACGCGTTCCGGAATAGATCCAAAATAATGATCTTCCAGTTGCTGGCCTTTGGCAGAAGCATGTCCAAATACAGTTCTTCCACTTACTACCAGGTCGGGCCGGGCATTTACAAATGATTCGTCTATTACAAAATATTCCTGTTCCCATCCCAGCGTAGCGCTTACTTTGGTTACATTTTTATCGAAATAATTAGCTACTTCAACGGCTGATTTATTCAATGCCTCCAGCGATTTAAGCAGCGGGGCTTTGTTATCAAGGCTTTCACCTGTGTAAGAAACAAAGATGGTGGGAATACATAAAGTTTTGCCATTGCCAATTTCAACAATGAAAGCAGGGGAGGATGGATCCCATGCCGTGTAACCACGAGCCTCAAAAGTTGCCCTGATACCACCACTGGGAAAAGAAGAAGCATCTGGTTCCTGCTGTATAAGTGCGGCGCTGTCAAATTCTTCTATAGGTGTGCCATCAGCTTTTATTGTAAAAAATGAATCATGTTTTTCTGCAGTAGCACCCGTTAAAGGCTGAAACCAGTGAGTGAAATGCGTTACACCCCTGCTTTCGGCCCATTGCCTTACACCGGATGCAATCTGGTTGGCAACAGCCCGGTCAATTTTTTTACCACCTTTACTGGAATTAACAAGGCTCTTGTAAGCTTCATCACTCAAAAACTCACGGGCTGTTTTAAGTGTAAAAACATTCTGACTGAAGATGGCAGTTACTTTCGCAGAAGCCTCAACAGTATTTGTTTGTTTATTGTAGGAAATATTGTTGAGCGCCTTGAATCTTAATGACATGATAATTCTTTTAGAGTAAAATAAAGATGTTCAAAATAAGAACATTTGAAGAGATTCTTTTTTTTATTTTTTAGCAGGAACCCGCAAATGCATGCTCCGGATAAAAGTATTAGCGAACAGAAATAAACAATGCATATGATAAAAAATCCTCCGGCTTTCCGGAGGATTAGTAGAAAAATAAATTGTATAAAAATGATAAGACCTAAGCTTTAACGGTCTTAACAGTTGTGATAATGCGGGCAGCAACTTTATAAGGATCAGCTGCAGAATTAGGACGGCGATCTTCCAAATATCCTTTCCAGCCTTTTGCAGGTACAACAACTGGTATACGGATAGAAGCGCCGCGGTCTGATACGCCATAGCTAAAATCCATGATACTTGCTGTTTCGTGTTTACCAGTTAAACGAAGATGGTTATCTGCCCCGTAAACATCAATATGTTCTTTAACAAAAGGACGGAAAGCTTCACATACTTTATCAAATATTTCTTTTTTTCCTGCCGTTCTCAATAATGTGTTTGAGAAGTTGGCATGCATACCAGAACCATTCCAGTCAAGATCACCCAGTGGTTTACAATGCCAGTTGATTGAAACACCATATTTTTCACCAATTCTTTCCAGTAAATAACGGGCAACCCATATTTGATCACCAGCTTCTTTAGCGCCTTTAGAAAAAATCTGGAACTCCCACTGGCCTGCTGCTACTTCAGCATTGATACCTTCTACATTAAGGCCAGCGTCAAGGCATACATCCAGGTGTTCTTCAATAATATTTCTTCCGTATGCGTTTTGCGCTCCTACAGAGCAGTAATAAGGGCCCTGTGGTCCGGGAAAGCCACCAGCAGGGAAACCAAGTGGCTTATTTGTTTTGGTATCCCACAGGAAATACTCCTGCTCAAAACCAAACCAGAAATCATTATCATCGTCTGCAATAGTTGCACGGCCATTACTAACATGGGCGCTGCCATCGGCATTTAAAACTTCACACATTACAATATAACCGTCTTTCCGTTGTGAGTCTTTAACCATAAATACAGGTTTCAGCAAACAGTCGGAAGAACCGCCTGGTGCCTGTTCTGTAGAAGAGCCGTCAAAACTCCACATAGGGCAATCTGCCAGTTTACCACTAAAGTCTTTTTCAATTTTTGTTTTACTACGTAAGCTTTGCGTGGGTTTGTAACCATCGAGCCAGATGTACTCAAGTTTGGATGCTGACATAAATTAAGCAGTTTTTACATTAAAAATTATATTAATATATACCTTTTCTTTAAAAGCTTGTATTATTTGGCACGAATGTAACAATCAAATTAATAAATCAATGAGATTTCATTAAATATTTATCAGGAATCATAAAAAATTAAAAATTTATAAAAGTCATGATGGTTATTAACATATTAATAAAATTTATCTATGTTTATATTATTTTTATAACTCCTTGTATAATAACCAGACAGCTTTTAAATTTCTTTCTTTTTTGATATGAAAAGAAAAAATTGTTTTTTTTAAAAATTGTTAACGGTTAAAGATTATCTAATACCTGCAAGTTATTAACGGTACAACAGCAGGTAAATATTCAGCCTTTTGTTCAGAAAGATAATTAACAAAAAAACCATCGCTGCGTTACTTTTGCTGACTTGCAATTTTACCCATTTAATTTTTTTTATGGATTATTCAAATGTTATCAGGAAAGCATGGGAGGAATATGATGCTACCAAGATAATACATAAAATAGTAGACATCAGTCCGATGGTTTCTACCAATTATGTGTTCCGTATTACGTTTGAAGATGAAGACATCATTATTGCCAAACTTTCTTTTTTTGGTAAGTATGAATATTTTAAAGAAGATCACCGCATAATACATACACTTTCCAATAACCTTTTATACCCCTACGAAAATTTTCTGGCCAAATCATTGTTGCTCAATAACCGCGTTTATATGTACCGTTATAAAAGTGGTAAAACAGATATCTGGGTAGTATTCTATAATCCTGTCAGGGTAATGCAGCGTATGCCGCCGCGGCTGGATGATAACCATATCAGGAAATTTGGTCAGCAAACCGGTAAATTTCATAAGTCATGTTCCAGGTTAAGAAATGTTCTCCCAAAATCAATTAAAACGCTTCGTACCGATATAAATGCACTGCTTGAAATGCTGGAAAAAGACAAGAAAAAATTTACAGCAGAACAGGCAGATTACCTGCGGCACCATTGCGATTTATTTATAAAAAACCGGCTTAAATGCAATGTTGGTTCATTTGAGATTATACCTGTTTTTATTGACTGGAACATTGGTAATTTCTCAGTAACGAATAAACTGGAATTATATTCCCGCTGGGATTACGATTGGTTCCGGATGAGTTACCGGATGCTTGATTTTTATTTTTTTAGCCGTGTAGTTTCTGATGCCGGTGATAAAACTGCTTTCAGCTATCTTATTAATACCATGATGGAAGATCGCTTTATCATGTTCCTGCAGGAATACCATAAAGTAAACCCGCTTACGGCAAATGAGTTAAGATTTTTGAAAGAAGCTTACCGGTTTTTTATTTTAAATTACGTAATTAAGAATGGCAGTTATTTTTTCAGTGAACAATATGCAACGAAACTGCAGGCAGAAGCATTTGATATTTACCTTCCATCAGTTGATAAAGATTTTGATGCGGAAAAACTTATCCGGGCACTGAAAATAAAAGAAGCATAGGCAGCGGTACTCAAACTACAAATAAATGATCCAGGTATCGGATTTTAAGACCATTCTCGACCAGTATAAAATAATTTTTTTTGATGCATTCGGTGTGCTCAAAAATTATCACGGTCTTGTGCCAGGTATAGAAAAAACGTTTGCTTATATAGAACAACAAAAAAAAGAATATTATATCGTTACCAACGATGCTTCCCGCAGTCCGCAGCAACTGGCCGAATCTTATCATAAACTGGGCCTTCATGCCATTACGCCGGATCGTATCATATCATCGGGTATGCTGGCCAAAGAATACCTCGATCTTAAAGTAAACAATGGTATAGTAGCCTATCTCGGTACCAATAACTCAGCGCATTATATAGATAGTTCCGGACTGCATACATTACCTGTAAGCGCTATCAACTATACAAATATCGACCAGGTAAATGCAGTTGTATTGCTGGACGACGAAGGGTTTAATTGGTTCGATGATTTAAATAAAACCATTAATATACTCCGCAAGCGTACCATTCCCGCCATCGTTGCCAATACCGATAATACTTATCCGCTATCAGGCAATAATGAAGTGGCTATAGCGATTGGTGGAATAGCATCCATGATAGAAAGTATTGTAGGCAAACGTTTCATAAGATTCGGTAAGCCCGATTCCCAGCTTTTTATGTTTGCCTATGATCTTATCCGCTGGCGGCTTGATATAACAAAGAAGGACATTCTTATGGTAGGTGATACGCTTCACACAGATATCATCGGGGGCAATAAATTTGGTCTTGATACTGTACTGGTGCTTAGCGGAAACACATTGCCGGATGATGCAGAGATGCGGATACGCTCCACCGGTATAGTTCCCACCTATATATGCAATGATGCAGTAATAGGATAAGCCGCCCGGTATCTTTTTTTCTTTATGCCGCTATAGCATTTCTATAAAGCCACTCATTAATTAATTGCATTGGCCTAACCGGATAACTGCACAGGATATTAATGAATGGAACGAGTAAAAAGGGTAAATAGATACTCCTGTATCTTATAATAGCGCCTGCAAAAGGTACCATATATCCAATAAGGATCAAACCGGGTAATGCAAACAGCAGGCAAAAGATATCAAAATTAGAAGCGTGCAATGTTTTTTTTCTGATAAGCAAACAGCAGGCATATAATATGATTGCCCAGGTTAATAATAGCTCAAATGAAAAAGCCATATATATAGATTTTCCGCCTGCACCTGGTAAAGGTTGGAAAAACCCATTGAGCATTGCTACCGGAAAAGCATTTAAAAAACTGGTTGCTGTTGGTACAAGAGATGGTAAATATATCCTTGAACCACCTGAAAGCGACTGAAAATCCTTTTGTCTTTCGCAAATAGGGGCTAAAATTCCCCCAGGTAATATCGCATTAAAAATGATTGCCGTAATTGCTATTGCTGCAATGGTAAAACCCAATGCCCTTCTCTTTCCCCAAAATTTTTTCTCTGTAAGTAGTAAAAAGAATATAGCTGGTGCCAGAGTTATTAAAGCATTTGCTCTGGATAAGATCATAATGGCGAGTAACAGCAGCAATAATATTGTCTTTTGAAAGATCTGTTTTCCTGTATATATATAATAACAGCAATAACCAATTGCCATATAAAAAAGGCCATCTTTAAATACTACAGAAGTCCAGAATAGTACGGAGGGGAACAGGAAAGCGCAAAATGCCGGCAGTGGTTTATTGTAGACAGCGTAAAAAACTTTAAACAATGCCATTGATCCTGCAAAAACAGGAAAGGAGAAAAGCAATGTATTAATGTATACATTGTTAAAGGAAAGTAAATTTAAAAAAACGTTTATTAACTCCAGCATTTTGTACTGCACTTCTAACGGCGGCCTGCCTTCATGTACAATATTAAAACCATTACCAGGTGAAAAGATGTTGGTAAAAAAAGCTTTTGGACTCATTAATAACTGTTGTTTCATCCTGACGCCCTCTTCAAAAAAATACCATATATCACCATGCCTGGGATAAAACTGGTAAGCGATCCAATTATGAGCACAGCCTGCTGCTACATGCAAGCCAAACAGCAGTACCAGGTATATAGGTTTGATCTGTCCGCTAAAAAAATGAAGGCGGGTGATTACTGCGCACAAAAGCAAAAAATAGACTATAAAGAGGATAAGATGCGTCATCGTATTGGCATATAAGCGGCTGAAGTTTTTTATACAATAAGACTGTCCAGTTTGCTTAAATAAATGTTTGAAATAATTTCATTTGTAAAATATTGCATTACTGTTTCCCTTGCTGCTATGCCCATTGCTTTTTTTGCAGCAGCAGGAAGATTATAGTATTGCTCCATTTTTGCAGCAAGACTGACAGCGTCTTTCTGCTCACACAGAAAACCATTTATGCCATCTTTTACAATTTCCCTGCATCCTGCCACATCGCTTGCAATAAGTGCTTTGCACATGCTTCCTCCTTCCAGCAGGCTAAGCGGCATGCCTTCACGGTAAGAAGGTAATACAATACAATCGTTTTTTTCTATGTAAGGAATTACATAATCCGTTTCGCCAAGATAGGAAACACTTCCATTCTTTTCCCACACTGTCAACTGCTCTTTTGAAATAGCTACGGCACTTTTATCGTCAAAAAAACCAAGTAAACTGAATTTTGCATGTATGTTTTTTGCCAGCAGCATTTCTGCGGCCTGTACAAATTCATAGATGCCCTTATGCTCAATAATTCTGGCTATAAGCAAAAATGAAACCGGGTTCTTTGTTTCCTGGTAGGGAGCAGGATAAAATTTGTTTGTATCTACTCCTTCACCAGGCAATAAAAAGGTTTTTTCTGCTGCTACCAGTTTATCATTAATAAAAATTTGCTGATCATCGCGGTTAAGAAACCAAACTTCTTTTGTTTTTTTCAATGCGTAACCATACAATCTGGATGCTGCGAATTTAAAAATACTTTTCCCTGTAAACATATATCCGAGTCCGGTAATAACACTTACAGCAGAACAGTTGATGCGGGATGCGGCAATCGACCCATAAATATTTGCTTTGATGGTATAATGAAAAATCAGGTGAGGGCGAAGCTGTTTATAGTGATGGAGTAACTCGCGGTACAATTGCAGATCATCCAGTAAGGAAATACTCTTGCTTCTTAATTTTTTTAACTCCACAAAGGATATTCCTTCTATGTATTCAAAATGAGCGGTGTATTTATCGCGTGGCGCCAATACATATACATCAAACCCTTTTTCTATAAGCGTTTGTAAAAGGTACAACCTGAATTTATAAATACTCCAGCTGGTATTGGCAACAAAAGCGATACGCTGTTTTGAGGGCATAATATAATTTCCGGAAAATAATATAAAATCTGCAAACCTACATAATTATGCGGTATTGATGTTTATAACTGTATTTATGGGTGATAAAATAATACATACAATTAATCCGGTGTTTGTACTTTTGCGTTTTTAATAATTATCATGGAAATAACCGCTTCAACAGCCGCGCAACTACGCCTTACAGCAGAAGAGTTTGAACTTATTAAGCAAAAATTGGGAAGAACCCCCAATTTTACCGAATTGTGTTGTTTCTCTGCAATGTGGAGTGAGCATTGCAGTTATAAAAATTCAATCAAATGGCTGAAAACCCTTCCACGTGATGGAAAGAAAATGTTGGTTAAAGCAGGAGAAGAAAATGCGGGTTTAATGGATATTGGAGATGGCTACGGCGTGGTATTTAAAATAGAGTCACATAATCACCCTTCAGCCATTGAACCTTTCCAGGGAGCTGCCACCGGGGTGGGGGGTATTCACCGTGATATTTTTACCATGGGTGCCAGGCCTGTTGCCGCATTAAATTCGTTGAGGTTTGGAAGTATTGAAGAAGCAAAAACCCAACATTTACTGAAAGGTATTGTACACGGCATCGGGCACTATGGCAACTGTTTTGGCGTGCCAACCGTTGGAGGAGAAATTTATTTTGAGCCCTGTTATCATACTAACCCGCTTGTAAATGCCATGAGTGTGGGTATTTTAAAGAATGGTGAAACCATCTCCGCCACTGCAAAAGGCCCGGGCAACCCGGTTTTTTTTGTTGGCAGCGCAACAGGTAAAGACGGAATTGGGGGAGCCTCATTTGCCTCCGCCGATATAACAGCCGAAAGCGCAGAGGAATTGCCAGCTGTACAAGTTGGAGATCCTTTCCAGGAAAAAAAATTACTGGAAGCCTGTCTTGAAGTGATAAAAACCGGGGCTGTAGTAGGTATGCAGGATATGGGTGCTGCAGGAATTATTTGCTCCACTTCGGAAATGAGTGCAAAGGGTGAATCTGGTATGCGGATAGATTTGGATAAGGTACCTACCCGTCAAAAAAATATGAAAGCCTGGGAATTATTATTAAGTGAAAGCCAGGAAAGGATGCTGATGGTGGTAGAAAAGGGAAAAGAAGCAGCCGTTATAAATGTATTTGAAAAATGGGATTTGCCCTGTTCGGAAATCGGTGAGGTAACAGCTGACGGGATATTGAATTTTTACATGAATGGAACGCTGGAAGCTTCTTTACCTGCTTATGAACTGGTATTGGGCGGTGGCGCTCCTCAGTATACGCGCGATGTTAAAGAACCAGCTTATTTGCAAAAAATAAAAGCCTTTAACCCTGCCACCATTGAAGTACCTGGTGATCTAAAAGCCGTAGCTGAACAAATAGTTGCTATACCCAATATTGCATCAAAAAAATATATTTATGTGCAGTATGACAGTATGGTAGGTGCGGGCAACGCTTCTACCAATGCGCCCAGTGATGCGGCGATAGTTGTAGCCAAACCAACAAACAAAGGATTGGCGCTCACCACAGATTGTAATAGCCGCTACGTATTTGCTGATCCCTATAAAGGCGGCATGATTGCGGTGGCTGAAGCGGCAAGAAATATAGTGTGCAGCGGCGGGCAACCACTGGGTATTACCAATTGTTTAAATTTTGGCAATCCCTATGATCCGGAAGTGTATTATCAATTTGTAAATGCACTGAAAGGCATGGGTGAAGCATGTATAAAATTTGATACCCCTGTTACAGGTGGTAATGTAAGTTTTTATAACCAGGGACCCGATGGCGCCGTATATCCTACGCCCACTATTGGTATGGTAGGTTTGCTGGACAATGTAAATGAAAAGATGACGCTCGATTTTAAAGAGGAAGGTGATATTATATTTTTAATTGGAACCGGTAGCAATGACATCAATTCATCTGAGTACCTGCATAAAATTCATGGTGTTGAGTATAGCCCCGCACCTGAATTTGATTTAGACAAAGAGTTTATATTGCAACAGAAAGTAGCAGAGCTGATACAAAACAAAATTATTAAATCTGCTCACGATGTGAGCGAAGGGGGGTTATTTATCACGCTCATAGAGTCATGCTTTAACCGGGATTTGGGTATGGATGTAGTGGCCGCAGATTTCAATATCCGCAAAGACGGATACTGGTTCGGGGAAAGCCAGAGTCGTGTAGTGGTTACCGTTAGCAAAGCCGCTGTTCCTTCGTTCAAAAAAATAATTGGCGACCATATCTACGAAGAACTGGGCTTTGTAACAAATGGATCAGTTGAAGTAGATGGAATGAATTGGGGAAGCATTGAGACCTGGAAAGACTCCTATGATAATGCTATTGGTAATATACTTTCTGCTGTAAAAGCTGACGATGCGCTGGTATCACTTTAAGAAATGTATTGAATGCCTGGTTCCGTTATACAACCGGCAATAATATTGTTTATCTGAAAAAAAATGCAAAATAGTTCTGCAATAGTAGTTACAGGTGCGGCTGGTTTTATTGGTAGCTGCCTCGTGGGCTTTTTAAATGAAAAAGGATATGACAATCTTATTCTTGTTGACGATTTTTCAAGGCTGGACAAAACACCCAACCTTGAAGGTAAAAAGTTCAGCATAAAAACAGAAAGGGAATCTTTTTTTGAATGGTTGAATAATAACAGGCCAGCTGTTGATTTTGTGTATCACATTGGCGCAAGAACAGATACTACAGAATTCGATTATTCGGTTCATCAGCACCTGAATGTAGAATATTCTCAAAAGATCTGGCATTATTGTACTGAGAATACCATTCCACTGGTATATGCTTCTTCTGCGGCTACATATGGCAGTGGTGAATTTGGCTATTCAGATGATCATGAGCTTCCTTATAAACTGCAGCCACTAAATCCTTATGGCGTATCAAAAAATGAATTTGATAAATGGGCCCTGCAGCAAATAGCCAGCCCGCCTTTTTGGGCAGGATTAAAATTTTTCAATGTATACGGTCCCAATGAATATCATAAAGGCCGCATGGCGAGTGTTATCTGGCATTCGTTCAACCAAATAAAAAAAGACGGGCTGGTAAAACTGTTTAAGTCTCACAGGCCTGATTTTAAGGATGGTCAGCAATTGCGCGATTTTATTTATGTAAAAGATGTGCTGAATGTTTGTTATTGGTTAAAGAAAAACAAACCTTCATCGGGCATATATAATCTTGGTACAGGTAAAGCAAGAACTTTTGAGGATTTGGTAAAAGCAACATTTGCCGGACTTGATAAACCAGCCAGTATCAGCTTTATAGATATGCCGGAAGATATCCGCGATAAATACCAGTATTTTACTGAAGCGGCAATGCAAAAGTTACATGCCGCTGGTTATCGCCTTCCATTTTATTCACTGGAAAAGGGTGTAGATGACTATGTAAGAAATTATCTTGCAGGGGGAAAGAATTACTAACGCATAAGTAAACGCCAGGTAATAATGCTTCATAAATAAAAGCATTACAGAAAACTTCATTTTTGGCAAAATACATATCCCCGCTATTAATTGTATTTTTACGGAGTTTCAAAAAATATTTATTATGAATAAAAAGATTGCCATAATTGGTGGCGGCAACCTGGGTACTGCTATAGCTGAAGGTTTAATACAAAGTGGGTTTATTTTACCCAAGCATATTATTATTACAAAAAGAAATGTATCCACGCTGCATCATCTTGAAAGAAAAGGGGTTTTGGTAAGCGATAATAATGAGGAAGCCATTCGTTTTGCAGATATTGTAATACTGGCTGTAAAGCCATTCCAGGTGGATGATATACTTTCTAAACTTAAAGCAACACTCAATGCAGAAAAACATATTATTATTTCTGTAATAACCGGCGTTAGTACAGACAGCATATTAAAAATAATTGACAAAAAGATTCCGGTAGTAAGGGCCATGCCTAATACGGCTATTGCTATCCAGGAAAGTATGACCTGCATCAGCTATCGTGATGTTGAAAAAGATGATATGGAATATATTATGGAATTGTTCACGCAATTGGGCAAGGTAGCTGCTATTGAAGAAAAATTAATGGATGCAGCTACTGTTTTAGGGGCTTGCGGAACCGCCTACGCAATGCGCTATATAAGAGCTAATATACAGGGCGGAATTGAAATAGGTTTTGACGCCGCCACTGCCAACCTGATAGCTGCCCAAACAGTGAAGGGCGCTGCGGATTTACTTCTTAAAAAGGGCACACATCCTGAGCAGGAAATAGATAAGGTTACCACCCCAAAAGGTTGTACAATAGCCGGGCTGAATGAGATGGAACACCAGGGATTTAGCTCGTCACTTATTAAAGGTATTATGACCAGTTATAGTAAAATTGCTAAAGACTAGGTTTCGTTTATCAGCCAACCCAACCCTTTATTATGCAGGTACGTATTTACCAGGGCGGTAAAGTATAAGACATTGAAAAGCATATACATAGCATTTTAATTGCTAAAGCGAAAAGCCTGGAACTGATAAAAAAACAGCTTGTTTTTTTTAGCGTTTTAAGCAATCTTATTTGAACCGGTGAAATAAAAGCCTTTATTTTGCGTTTTATGACCTTTAGTCCAAACCCCTAAAAAAACTAGTGAAAAATACCAATTATCTCTGTATGAAACGAAATATTAGTTTGTTTGTCCTGACTTTTGAAATCGCCGCGATTGTTATACTGCATGCCGTTAAAATGAGCCAGTCCCAGGGGCATGATCTGAATACAAATATCACAAAATCAAAGAGCGCAGTTCCGGTGGCTAAACGCTACCAGCTGTTAAGCATAAAATAAATTACACACACTAAAAGGAAGCAATAGGCATTCAGATTTATCTGGTGCCTATTGTCTTTTATGCGTTGCACCCAATACTCCCTTTTTTTAGTTTTCCACAGCTTATACATGATTAAATATGATTCATTAATCGTTGTATCTTTGCACGACCCCACTGAGCTTTTTCATAAAGTTCTACTAAGGTCATAAGTCGGGACGGATGCAATTCGATTACGCTTTTTGTTTATTGGAATACTATACAATAGCTATTGTACTGTTGTTTATCAGATTAGCTATGTCTTGTATTAATCGTCTCATTAATTGCAATTAATTTACTGAATATAACTAACCATTTTATGGCCAAATTTATTTTTGTTACCGGTGGTGTAACATCTTCATTAGGTAAGGGCATTATTGCAGCATCGCTGGCAAAATTGCTACAGGCAAGAGGCCTGCGTGTCACTATTCAAAAATTTGACCCTTATATCAATGTAGACCCGGGTACCCTAAACCCATATGAACATGGAGAATGTTATGTAACAGATGACGGTGCAGAAACCGATCTGGATCTTGGACACTATGAACGTTTTCTAAATATTCCAACTTCACAGGCTAATAATGTTACAACAGGAAAAATCTATCAAACTGTAATTAATAAAGAAAGGGAAGGTGCTTATCTCGGAAGAACAGTGCAGGTCGTTCCTCATATTACGGACGAAATAAAAAGGAGAATGTTGTTATTGGGTCAGGATGTAAAATTTGATGTAGTTATTACAGAGATAGGTGGAACCGTAGGCGATATAGAAAGCCTTCCTTTTATTGAAGCGGTGCGGCAGTTGCAATGGGAATTACCTGAAGAAGATACCGTGGTAGTGCATCTTACACTCATCCCTTATCTAAAAGCAGCTAAAGAATTAAAAACAAAACCAACACAGCATAGTGTAAGGATGCTTAGCCAGGAAGGTGTTCACCCCGATATTATTGCCTGCCGGACAGAAGAATCTTTGTCTCCTGAAATACGCAGAAAGATTGCCTTATTTTGTAATGTAAAACCTGAAGCCGTTATTGAAGCAGCAGATGCATCTACTATTTATGAAGTACCCCTCGCAATGATGCGGGAGAAGCTGGATTTGATTTGTTTACGTAAAATGAATATTACAGGGTATAAAGAACCTGAATTAACCAAATGGAAAGAATTCCTGGATAAATTAAAATACCCGAAAAGTAAAGTAACAATTGGATTAATAGGAAAATACATTGAACTGCAGGATGCATACAAATCTATACTGGAAGCATTTGTTCATGCAGGCGCAATAAACGAATGCAAGGTGCAGGTAGTAAACGTACATAGTGAGTTTATTACGGATGAAAATGTGGCCGAAAAACTGGGAAATCTCGATGGTTTACTGGTGGCACCGGGGTTCGGGCTTCGTGGAATAGAAGGAAAGATTATTGCAGTAAAATATGCCAGGGAAAAAGGCTTGCCCTTTTTTGGTATTTGCCTGGGTATGCAAATGGCTGTTATTGAGTTTGCAAGAAATGTATTGGGTATAAAAGACGCACATTCTACTGAAATGAATCCGGATACAACCAATCCCGTAATAGACCTGATGGATGCCCAGAAAAAAATTACTGCTAAAGGCGGCACCATGCGCCTGGGTGCTTATCCATGTAGTATTGTTGAAGACACGCTGGCACACCGTATTTATGATTCTACCAGTATCAGCGAACGCCACCGGCACCGCTGGGAGTTTAACAACGCCTACCTTGATCAATTTGAAACAGAAGGTATGATTGCCAGTGGGAGGAATCCTGAAAGCAACCTGGTGGAAATTGTTGAGTTAACCAATCATCCTTTTTTTGTAGGTGTTCAATACCATCCAGAACTGAAAAGCACGGTGGAAAATCCGCATCCCGTGTTTGTCCATTTTATAAAAGCTTCCAAAGAATTTGCTGAAAAAAAAGAGTCCGTTAAAGTGCCTTTATTACAGAAAGAGATGATTTAACCAATATTTGTTATTGATCCGGTAGATATTCCGGAGTTTGTATTTATCAGCAGGATAATGGTTTAGCTGTGCTTTGACTGCCCGTAACAGGGTCTCGCATGCTGAACAGGCAACTTGTTTCACCTTCCATCCTTTCAGCGCCATCCATTCAATGGTTACTCCTGCAAACCTCCTATCTTTGCAGCCTCAAAAAAAATAATTACTCATGCAAAGCATGGACAGAAATACGGTGATTGGTTTTGTGTTGCTGGCGATATTATTGTTCGCTTATATGTTTATCTCTACCAAAAACAGCAGGGAACTGGAGGTGCAGAAAAAGAAATATGATGATTCAGTCGCGATCGTCAACACACAAAGACAAGTAATAACAACACACAAAGACAGCATTAAAATAAATGCGGTACATGATACAACCGCTTCAGGAAAAATTTTCAACGGGGATGAAAAAACCATTACTGTTGAAAATGAAGTATTGAAAATAGTTTTTACCAATAAAGGTGGCCAGGCTAAATCTGTACGTTTAAAAAATTACAGATCTGTTGACAGCAGCCTCGTAGAATTGGAGAACAGTGCTACTGATGACCTTTCTTACAGGGTAAACACAGAAAATACGGATAAGAAATCAGCGCAGACATCTGACTTGTTTTTCAGTGAAGGAACCATTGAAAAAAAACCTGATGGAAGCCAGGTGGTTAGTTTCCAGGCTGCCCTCGCGCCCGGCGAAACAATAATGCATCAATATATTATAAAGCCCAATAGTTACCTGGTAGACTGGAACGTACAGTTAACAGGCGCAGATAAACTATTAACACAAAATGCTTTTAATGTACAATGGAAATTACAGGCAGTTCAGCATGAAAAATATACCAAGTATGAACGCCAGCAGTCTCAGATTATTTATCTTGAAGATGGCGGGTATGATTACAATACATTATTGAATAAGACCGAAAAGAAATTTGATAAACCTGTACAATGGGTGAGCGTAAAACAGCAGTTTTTTAATACCACACTTATTGCGAAAAATAAATTTGAAGGCGGCCAGATACAATGGACGCACAGCACAGAAGATACTACCAGTTTAATAACCCAGGCCAGCGCCAGTTTTAATACCAAATTGGCCGGCAATAATGTAACTGTGCCTTTACAGGTATATTATGGACCAAATGATTACAAAATTTTGCGGAATGTAGGTGTAACAGATATGGATAAGATTATTAATCTTGGCCAGGGGATGTATGCTTTTGTGCGTCCTATCAACCAGTTTATAATCATGCCGGTTTTTAATTTTTTCAAAAACTTTATTAATAGTTATGGGCTGGTGATTGCATTGCTTACTATTTTTATACGCCTGGTTACTTCACCATTGGTATATACCAGTTACCTGAGTGGAGCTAAAATGAAAGCATTAAGGCCAGAACTGGATATACTGAAGAAAAAATTTCCTGACCAGCAACAGTTTGGTATGGAGCAAATGAAACTGTTCAGGGAAGTGGGTGTAAACCCTTTAGGCGGTTGTATCCCGGCACTATTGCAAATTCCCATATTCTTTGCATTGTACAGCCTTTTTAATTCGAGCATTGCTTTGCGTGGCGAAAATTTTCTTTGGGCAAAAGATTTATCTACTTTTGATGTAATTGCTAAACTTCCTTTTACTATTCCTGCTTTTGGGGATCACATCAGTTTATTTACTATAACAGCAGTAGCTACCAGTTTTCTTATTTCTATTTATAATATGAATATGACCCCGGATCAAAGCAATCCGGCCCTCAAATACATGCCCTATATTTTTCCGTTTGTATTGTTATTTATATTTAATAGTCTGCCAGCAGCACTTACCTGGTATTATACCGTTTCCAACCTGATTACACTTATCCTGCAGTGGGTGATCCAGAATTACATCATTGATCATAGTAAAATACTGTTGAAACTGGAAGAAAATAAGAAAAAGCCAAAAACCAAATCAAAATGGCAGGAAAAGCTGGAACAAATGCAGGCAACCCAAAAAAAGGTTCAGGATATAAAAACTAAACCAAAAGGAAAATAGCAGGATCAAATCAATTGTTAAACTTAATACCTGAAGACCTGCCGGTAATATATATAATCTGGCAGGTCTTTCTTATTTTAGACAACTGATGAACAAATTGTCACGTCTTTTTAATATAAGATAGAAGAATGTTTAAAATAATTAAATACGCGTTTTTATTAGCCCTGGTTGACCTGTTTAGTTGCGCTGCAATCAATGCACAAAAAAAAGTAAGCGAGATGACGCTTGTATATGATGCTGCCATAAGCACGGGCGATAAACAGCCGAAGCTGGCAGATGCATTTGATGGTGCAACCACTACTGTGTATATTAAGGGAACCATGAGCCGTTCTGAGATGACCAGTGCGCTTGCTTCATTTACATCTATCCATGATGCTAAAGCGGGTACAGCCGTAGTGTTACAGGAAATAAGTGGCCAGAAGCTGCTGATACATATGTCGGCTGATAACTGGAAAGACAAAAACAAAAAGTATGAAGGGATATCGTTTAACAATACCAGTGAAACAAAGACTATTGCAGGATATAAATGCATAAAAGCCGTCGCTACAATGAAGGATGGTAGTGTTTTTACTGTTTACTACACAAAAGATATTATTCCTGAGAATTCGGAATATGATGTTCAGTTTAAAAACCTGGGAGGGTTGCCATTGGAATATGAATTAACACAGGGGGCTTTAAAAATTAAATATACCGTTTCAAAAATTAATTTGAATCCTGTACCAGCCTCAAAATTTGATATACCTAAAAGCGGTTACCGGGAATTAACTTATGAAGAAAGCCGGAAATTGGGAATAGGAGGTAAATAAAAGATTAATTACTTATGAATTTTAATCTTTAAATTAAACATTTGAAGGCTTGAGCCCGATTGTGAAGCAGCAGATGTTTGTAATTTGTATTTACAAGGAAGAATATAAGTGGTGTTACCTTTCTGATAGGTTACAATAGAATTATAGGAAACAAGATTTTTATTTTTTTCCTGTCCAAAAATAATACTACCGTGATAAGAAGGACCTGCTTTTAATGTAAATCCATTTGTAGTTCTGATGGGAGTAAATTCTGGTCTTACCGATTTGTCTTTTGTTTTATTTCCACCGCCACCCATACTCGCAAGGGCCAATGCACCAAAGCCAACCAGGATAAAACTGGTTAATGCTTTTTTTGCAGCAGACATGGTCATTGATGGCTTTTTTAACATTATAACAAAAGTAATAAAAATAATTGCTAATTAACTATCCATTCATCAAATATTTTACAAAACTCTTAACCTTATTAAAAAGACATTAAAATGTTTGGTCATACCTGTATAAAAGCTTAACTTTCAATAACCCATAATACATGAGTGAAAATCCATCCCGGCAAGATAAAGAGGAAATAAGAGAGTTATTGCGCCAGTACCAGAATCTCAAATCTGGCAGAGCCCACAGTTTTCTTGATGAAGATTCATTTGAAAAAATTATTGATTATTATGATGAGGCTGAGGATATGGTTCTGGCCCTTGAAGCTGTTGAACTGGCTACCAGCCAATATCCCTATTCATCTTCTCTTCATTTAAAAAAAGCTGACTTGCTGATCGCTACCAGGCGTTATGCGGATGCATTGGCTATTCTTGATAAAGCTGAAGTGCTTGATAGCAGTGATATAAACCTCTATATATTGAAAACAGATGCCTACCTGGCGCTGGATCAGCAGGAAAAAGCAGTTATCATTCTGGAAAATGCCCTGCTTCATTTTGATGGTGAGGAGCGGATAGATTTACTTTTTGAATTAGCAGATGTGTATGATGATTATGAAGAATTTGATAAAATATTTGATTGCCTGAAATTAATATTAGAGCAGGAGCCGGTTAATGAAGAAGCTTTATATAAAATCTGTTTCTGGACAGATTTTACCGGCAGAAATGAAGAAAGCATCAAATTACACAAAGAAATAATAGAAGAATATCCATATAGCGAGCTTGCCTGGTTTAACCTGGCTGCTGCTTACCAGGGTATAAAATTATATGAGAAAGCAATTGACGCTTATAAGTATGCTTTGGTAATAGATGAAAAATTTGATTATGCTTACAGGAATATGGGGGATGCATATATCCGCCTGCGTAAGTATAAAGATGCCATTGAAGTGCTGGAGAAAGTACTGGAACTATCCAGGCCCGAAGAGGTTATTTATGAAGCGATTGGCTATTGTTACGACAGGCTTAAAAATTATGCTCAGGCGAGGTTCTATTACAGGAAAGCTACCCATTTAAACCAGGGCAATAGCAAGCTGTTTTATAAGATTGCGCGTACGTATATCAACGAGCAGCAATGGACGCAGGCAGTTAAGCAACTGGATATGGCTATGCAGATTCATCGTAATTATCCCGATTATAATCTTGCAATGGGAGAATGCAAAATGAACCTGGGCGAAATCAAAGAGGCGATTCAATGTTTTTCTGTTGTGGTAAGGGCCCGGCCGAAAAATATTGCCGGCTGGCAGGCACTGATATGCTGTTTATATATAGCTGAATTTTATGATGAAGCCACTGAGCAGGTTCAGGCTGCATTAAAACATACAGAAAACAAACCCTTGTTTCTTTATTATTACAGCGCTATTTGTTTTGCATCCGGTAAATCAAAGGAAGGATTATTGCAATTGGAAAGAGCCCTGCACAAATCTCCCAAACTTGTAAAAAAATTTGTAGAACTTAATCCATCCATTCTTCAGAACCAACAGGTAGTTGATCTTCTGGCCAGGTTCAGGCGCAAAAAAAAGAATTGATTTTCGTCTTCATTTAACTTTACGGGGGCGATGTATGTTTACCTTACTTTCTTATTTTTGCGCGGCATTGCTGCAGACAGGCTTTTTACAATTTAATTATTATAAATAATGAATTTTAATCTTTCGCAGATTCCGGAAAGAACAGGTAAGCCCCGGGCAAACGGTCTTACTATGGTAATGGACAAGGGACTAAGCATTGAGGAAGCAAAAAATTTTTTAAGTGTTGCTCACCCGCATGTTGATATTATTAAATTGGGATTTGGTACCTCTTTTGTAACGCCCAATCTGAAAGAAAAATTGGCGGTATACAGTTCATTTGGTTTACCTATTTACTTTGGGGGCACTCTTTTCGAAGCTTTTTTAATTCGTAATCAGTTTGATGATTATATAAATGTGTGCAAAGAGTTCGGTGTTCAGTTTATGGAAGTGAGCGATGGTTCTATTACCATACCCCATGCTGAAAAATGCGGATACATAGAAAAACTGACTAAACATGGAACTGTTTTGAGCGAGGTGGGAAGTAAAGACGCTGAACATATTATTCCTCCATATAAATGGATTGAATTAATGCGTGCCGAACTTGAAGCCGGATCTGCATACGTAATAGCGGAGGCCCGTGAGGCTGGTAATGTAGGTATATACCGGGGTAGCGGAGAAGTAAGAGAAGGACTTGTACAGGAAATTCTGACCCAGATTCCAGCAGAAAAAATAATATGGGAAGCGCCGCAGAAAGGGCAGCAATTGTATTTTATAGAGTTAATAGGCGCTAATGTAAACCTGGGTAATATAGCACCTTCAGAAGTAATACCATTAGAAACTATGCGTATTGGCCTGCGTGGAGATACTTTTGATCTTTTCCTGGATAAAGCCGCATTAAAATGAGGCAATTTGGTCTTATAGGATATCCTTTATCACACTCATTCTCTAAAAAATATTTTACAGAAAAATTTGAGACAGAAGGATTGACCGGTTGCAGGTATGACAATCATTCAATGGCTTCAATAACTAAACTGCCGGGGCTAATCAAAAATAATCCTTTGCTGGAAGGACTAAACGTTACTATACCTTATAAAGAACAGGTGATTTCTTTTTTATCCGCAGCGTCGCCCGTGGTAAGTGAAATAAAGGCCTGCAATTGTATCAGGATAGAAAATGGCCGGCTGGTAGGTTACAACACAGATGTAACTGGTTTTGAGATTTCATTAAAGGCAGGCCTTAGCCCCCGGCATCAGCAGGCACTTATATTAGGAACTGGCGGTGCCGCCAAAGCAGTAGAATATGTTTTAAAAAAACAGGGTATCCATTACCGGTACGTTTCAAGAAACCCTTTGCCGGGAAATCTTTCTTATGCGGATGTAACGCCGGACTTGCTGGCAAACTACACACTTATCATCAATACAACGCCTTTGGGAATGTACCCAAATGTGCATGAATTACCACCCATTCCTTACGAGGCGCTGGGCAGTAATCATTATCTTTTTGATCTTGTTTATAATCCTGCAAAAACACTTTTTTTACAAAAGGGTGAAGAGCAGGGCGCTGTTATTAAAAATGGGGAGGATATGCTGTTAATCCAGGCAGAAGAAAGCTGGAAAATCTGGAATGCGATTAATCCATAAATTTTAATTTGATTTCGCCGGGGAACGGAGTTATCTTTTTTGTTTCATAATTATAACAGACCATTCCTGTTCTGGCTGTAGCTGCTAATTGAAGCAGGTCATTTTTTTCTTTCTCGAGCTTATAATAAAGCGCAAATGATACTTTTGAAATTTCCGCAATAGCAACTGATATCTTCACTTTATCGCCATAAAACAGTTCGTTTTTAAATTCAATGCCCACATCGCTCATAATCATTCCTGGCCCCCCAAAATTCATTTCTGTATATCCATAGTGCTGTAAAAACTGCATCCTTGCCTCATGAATAATAGACAACACTGTATCATTGCCAACATGGCCGCCATAATTGAGATCTGTAATGCGTATCGTTATATGTGTACTAAACTGAAAGGAAGCAGGTAATTCAATCTTTACTCTGGCCATATAAAATTGTATCACCTAAAGATAATTTGTTTCACCGCAGATTGCAGCAGGTAGTTATTTTGGGTGCATTTAAAATTGTCGCAGCTAGAAGTGGTTGGTGGGGGACACCAACCACGGCTCAGCCTCGGCCGGTGTCTCCACCGGCCGAAACTCAGAGCGACAATTTTAAATGCACCCGTTATTTTTCCAGTATGAGATCTTTAAACTCAATGATATCAAGGAAATTAACAGAAGATGGTATAAAGGGCGACTGGCTGATTTTGTTGCGCCATTCCTGGAAGCGTCTTTTCCATGTATCACTTTCTTTAATAACCCTGTCCAGGTATTCTTCAGTGTCCTCATGGCTGCCGTTAAGATAACGGATAACATTTGCAAATTTTGATGATATCCTGGTGGATTGCCCGTTGGGGCCGGTAATGTTGAGATAATTACTGGTAGTTAAAACATCCATATCGCGGATTACGGCCCCATCTTTATCAAGAATTGGTGAAGATGAAATAACAATAGGATTTTCCTGGTATGCAGGTAAACCGCTTACTATTGCATATTTTAATACATGGTCTTTATTGTCAGAAAAAGAAGATAAAGGGTAGCGTGTTTTTATATTGTTTTGCACAGATTGATGCTGTGCCGCAGCAACTTCTTTATGATTATTGAAATTATCAGTTGCGGTAACTTTATTTTCTTCTTTAATTGCAGGTGGAAAGGGAGTGCTGGTAATGTTAGTTTTTGCAACCTCAATTTTTACCGCATTTTTATTGATAATCATCCAGCCGCCAATAAATAAGCCAATTAAAATAGCAGCGGCAGCAATCCGGTAAACTAATCTCCGAATATTTGTTACCGGAGTAATTACTTCTTTTGATTCTTTAAGGGTTGCTGCAATATTATTCCATATTTGCCGTGGAGGCGGCGTATCAAAATTGTTCATTTTTGTTGACACGCCCTCATATTGCTTATCGTCATCAAGTCTTGCAACTATAAACTCCCAGGCAGCGTGCGGAGGTGCAGCTTCAAAATTGTTTATTTTGGTTGCAACTGCAGCATGTTGCTTATCGTCATCAAGTCTTGCTGCTATAGCCATCCATGCAGCAGGCGGGGGCGTTGCTTCAAAATCGATCATTTTATGTCTAGTCTGCTCAGACATTATGGACGGGTTATGGATTTACGTTTACTATCCAGGAATTCCTGGACTCTTTTCTGTAATATAGCTTTTGCTCTCGCTAATTGTGATTTACTTGTTCCTTCACTGATATCTAATATGCCCCCAATCTCTTTGTGCGAATAGCCTTCAATAACATACATGTTGAATACTGAACGATAGCCCGGTGACAGTTCTTGTACCAAATGGATAATATCTCTTTCCGCTAAATGGTCAAGTACATTCCAGGCGCCATCTTCAATCGACCGCTCCTCTTTCTCACTGATAGTATTAAGGTTGACTTTTCTCCGGTAATGTTCAATGGCAGTGTTTACAAAAATTCTTCTTACCCACCCCTCAAACGAACCCTCTTTCCTGAATTTCTCTAAATTTCTGTAAATTTTAATAAAGCCTTCTTGTAACAAATCCTGGGCGTCATCAGTATTATTTGCATAACGCAGGCAGACGGCATACATTTTTGGGGCGAAACGTTGATACAATAATTCCTGTATCCGCCTGTCACCGGAAAGACATCCATTTATTAAGTCGTTCTCAGTAAGGTTATGGTTGCTTAGTTCATTCAATTTTTCCGATTTTTTATCGTATGAAATATTTAGATATGCGGGGCCAGTTCTTGCAAAAATTTAACCAGTTTATCGGCCGCTTTTTTACGATGGCTGTATAACTCCTTTTCTTTCAATGGCATTTCTGCAAATGTTTTTAATGAGCCGGCTGGTAAAAACACCGAATCATATCCAAAGCCTTCACTTCCCATTGGTAGTTTTGCTATGGATCCTTCGCAAATGCCTTCGAATAAATACTCTTTCTCTTCAATAATAAGAGAGATTATAGTTCTGAACCTTGCTTTCCTGTCTGCAAAACCCGACAATTTTAATAATAGTTTATCTATATTTTTTTTGAATGTTTTGTCTTCACCGGCATACCTGGCGCTTTTTACGCCAGGCTCACCATTCAATGCATCAGCTTCCAGGCCGGTATCTTCACTAAAACAGCTGTTGCCGTATAATTTATAAATAGTCCATGACTTTTCCGATGCATTTGCCTCCAGCGTATTATGCGGTTCAGGAATATCAATATCAATACCAGCACCTTTTAAACTTACCAGCTCAAACGCCTGGCCAACAGCAGCCTGCATTTCTTCTACTTTATGCTGGTTATTGGTGGCAAAGATTAGTTTCATAAAAACAAAATAATGTAAAAGTTATAGTTCCGGCATTTAATATCGCGTCGATTTTTTTTTGCGATGTTGTATTTTATTGAGCACCCAAATTTGTATGCGAATCGTCACACATTAAACATTTGCTTTAAACAACCCCAGAGTTTGCTTTTCAGTAATTTACTTTCCGGGTTGTCGTTATTAAGCTGTTCGGCCGCAGGCGAATAAATAATATAACAGTCATTTATTTTTTGCGTACTGAAAAAAGGTATTTCATCAAGACCAATCTTCAGCAGCTCAACTCCAAAGACCAGCAAATAATTACAGGTAAGTTGTTTCCTGAGTTCATCAAAAGTTATTTTTTCACGTGAATGGTTTATAATGGCCACGTCGCCCAGGTTGAGCCTGCACGCCTGTAAAATGGCTGTAAGAAAATTTAACTGGTCATCGGGCAGGTAAACATCTTTAGTATAGTTGACCAACAGGCATATTCCTTTTTGATTTTTGCCGAGATATTGAATGCTTTTTTTTGTAACAGTATTTTCCGGTAATACAGGTATTGCAGGTTTTATAGCAGGGGTCTCAACCAAATGATTTTTATAAAAATCCACCAGTAATAAAGAAGGCAGCTGCATATGGTTTACATCCATAAAATAAAATTTAAAATAACTGCACAAAGTTGTGCCAGTACGGGGCAGCAAGATAGAATCAATTTGTTAAAGGGCAGCTATATATGTGCGGGGACAAATATGAGAAAATAAGTTTATCCGTGTAAACCGATAGTTTATGTCTCAAAGAACAAATTTTTTTAGAAATCTTTTGAATACTAAGCGGAAGAGAGCAGTAAAGGCCGAACAATAGAAAAGTAAGTATAATACCTTTTTTATGATGATAAAAAAGTGAAACCTAAGAAGCGTAAGCCTAAAGAAGAAGGATTATTTTATTTTAGAACTGACTAATAAAAATAAATTTTCAAGGTCAAAAGGTTTGTGAATAACTGCAGTTGCGCCGTGATTTTCATATGACTTTAGCGCATATGGATTGGCAGATATTAAGATAACAGGGAGGTGTTGGTATTCTGCCTGGTCTTTAATTGTCCTGCACATCTCTCTTCCATCCTCTGACCCAACATTGACATCTAACAACACAAGGTCTGGCTTAACTGAATAGAAAATATTTAACCCTTCGTCACATGAAAGGGTGGTTACTACATCGAAACCTTTTTGTGTAAGGTATGTTTTAAGCACAAACAAGATGTCTTTCTCATCATCTACAATTAAGATTTTTTTCATATCGGCATTTATCCTGGTTTCTAAGGGTGTGGGGTGTATAATTTTTACCAACATACGTGCCGGTTTAGTTAGATTTTCATTTAAGCGGTGGGGTTATTTATGAAATGCTCTTAGAGACAATATAAGATTGCTTATAATGAACTGTGAGTATCCTTTTCCACATATATTCTTGTCCCAACTTGGTATATAGTTGCCGTTAAAATCCCTGAACACCTGTTAGTTTTTTTTGTGTACAGGGCAAAACTTTGTTTCTTTGTACCAAATCTCAGGCAATATGACTGGCACTATGGATATTCAGGTTACAAAAGCGGAAAGGAGTAAACTCAATGATATTCCCTTTGATAACATCCCCTTTGGAAAATATTTTACTGATCACATGCTGGAGGCCGATTACGAGAACGGCGAATGGAAAAATGTAGAAATAAAACCTTACCAGCCATTGCTGATTAGTCCTTCCTGTGCTGCATTGCATTACGGGCAGGCAATCTTCGAGGGAATCAAGGCGTATAAAGACGATAAGGGAAATGTTGCTATTTTTCGCCCGCTGGATAATTTCAGAAGATTTAATATTTCCGCAGACCGTATGCAGATGCCGCCTGTACCACAGGAGATTTTTATAGATGGTTTATGCAAACTGATTGAACTTGACAAAAGCTGGATTCCTGCCAAAGAAGACCATGCGCTGTACATCAGGCCCTTTATGTTTGCTTCTGATGAAGTAATTGGTGTAAAACCTTCAGAGACTTATAAATTTATTATACTGCTTAGTCCTACTGGTCCATATTATGCAGCGCCTATGCGTATTTATGTTGAAGAAAAATATGTGAGGGCCGTAGCGGGTGGCGTTGGTTTTGCAAAGAATGCCGGTAACTATGGCGCGGTTATGCTGCCTACTGCAGAAGCAAAAAAGAAAGGGTATGACCAGGTGTTGTGGACCGATGCTGCAGAGCACAAATATGTGCAGGAAATTGGTACGATGAACGTTTTTTTTATAATTGGCAATAAAGCCATTACACCGGATCTTGAGCAGGGTACAATCCTGGATGGTGTAACCCGGAACAGTACTATTGTACTGCTGAAAGATATGGGGTATGTTGTTGAAGAACGAAAGCTGGATATTAATGAAATTACCGAAGCTTATAAAGTTGGTCTGTTGCATGAAGTGTTTGGAACAGGTACCGCAGCGACTGTTTCCCTGATAAAAGAACTCAGGTACAGAGATTTTGTAATGAGTTTTGACGTGGCCAGCTGGAAGGTAAGCCCGGAAATAAAACGCCGCATGACAGCCATCAAGGAAGGGAAAGAGGCTGATACGTACGGATGGATGTATAAAATTTAGAGAAAAATTCGAAAATAAAAACGGCGCGTGGCGGAATTTTCTGTCATGCGCTTACTTTTTTAAGCCTCAGTACGGGTTTTTACGCTTTTTTGACTTTTGACTTTTAATCTTTGATTTTCCCGGTCTTATATTTTTTTAATTTTCGCTTTTTAATTTTGACTTTTCCCACGTCAAGCCTTACCTTTGCCGTCCCAAATAAAAAAGGTACCAATGCCTACAATTCAACAGTTAGTACGTAAAGGAAGACAAATAATCAGGGCTAAGAGCAAGTCCCGTGCATTGGATGCATGTCCGCAACGCCGTGGAGTATGTACCCGTGTATATACAACTACACCAAAAAAACCGAATTCTGCGCTTCGTAAAGTTGCCAAGGTAAGGTTGACTAATAAAGTTGAGGTAATTGCCTACATCCCGGGAGAAGGCCATAACCTGCAGGAACACTCTATTGTTTTGATACGTGGCGGAAGGGTAAAAGATTTGCCAGGTGTGCGTTATCATATCGTTCGTGGCAGCCTTGATACAGCCGGTGTAAAAGACCGTAAAAAGAGCCGTTCTAAATATGGTACCAAGAAAGACAAGGGCGGTAAAAAATAATTAAGTAATCTAATATTTTGCTGCTACCCACGCAGTTTATAAATTTTCAATACAATGAGGAAAGCACAAGCCAAAAAATTACCACTGGCGCCCGATGCTAAGTATAATGACAAAAACGTAACCCGTTTTGTAAATAACATTATGTGGCAGGGTAAGAAAAGTGATGCCTTTACTATTTTTTACGACGCAATAGACAAGGTGAGCAAGCAAACCAGTGAAGAAGGTTATGACATTTGGAAAAGAGCTTTGTCAAATGTTACGCCGTCAGTAGAAGTGCGCAGCCGCAGAATTGGTGGTGCAACCTTCCAGATTCCTGCTGAAGTACGCTCCGACAGAAAAATTTCTTTGAGTATGAAATGGTTAATCCGTTTTAGCCGCGAAAGAAATGGTCGAAGCATGGCTGATAAATTGGCCAACGAAATTGTTGCAGCAGCTAAAGGTGAAGGTGGTGCATTCAAAAAGAAAGAAGATACGCACCGTATGGCTGAAGCCAACAAAGCGTTTGCTCATTTCAAAGTATAACCAGGGTTAACTCTTTATAAAAGTGAGGCTGTTCTGAAAAGGACAGCCTTTTTTTGTGTTCATACAAAAGCTGCAAAAGGAGCGTATCTTTTTCTGACAAAGCTGCGCAGCTGATTGTACACGCCCACAGACCTGCGCTATAATACACCAGTTGGTCTCTTAGATGAATAGCGCACAGCGTAAATACCATCAGCAGAGGTTCCATGCTGTTGACGGTTGACCAATAAAAAAGCCGTCCCATAAAATGAGACGGCTGGTATACTAAAGTTTTTTATTTACCTGATTTTTTTCCTTTGTCCGATTCGTATTTCGCAAATGCATCGGCACTCAGCACCTCACCCTTGATCTTTATCTCCATGGGCATTGCAGCACCGGCTACTTTTACAAAAATGGTCTTATCAAAAGGACTTGGCGAAGCAGCATTAAAGCCAGCTTTGATTTTGTCTGATTTGCCTTTGCTGATGGGCTGCTCGGGCTTTACCGGCGTGGTACAACCACAACTGGCAGTGGCAGATTCAATTACAACTGTTTTTGGGCTCACGTTTGTAAAAACAAAATCGTAGGTAACGGGTACGCCCTGTTTTATCTTCCCAAAGTCGTGTACCGTTTCTTTAAACTTAATGAGATCTTCTCCCTTTACCACGGCCGCGGTGGCAGCTGCCGGAGCTGTTTTTGTAACTGTCTGGGCAAAACCTGTGGCCGTAATCATTACTACGGCAAATGAAATAAATAGTTTTTTCATTGTTATTAGTTTGATTTTTTTAATAGATCTACACCCTGGTTTTCCGGGGCTGCTGTAGTGGGCGCTTTGTAAACATTTCCTTTTATTGTGAGCATTTTGGTCTGGCCACCGTTGTAAGTAATGGTTACCGTCTTTTCAAACGGTCCCTCATTGTACGCATTATATCCTACGGTAATTTTAGTGCTGCTGTTGGGGGCCACCGGCTCATGTTTCCAAACGGGTGTGGTACAACCGCAACTGGCCCGTACGTCCTCGATTTTAAGCGTATCGGTGCTGGCAGGATTTACCACTACAAATTCGTGCGTTACTGGTCGGCCTTGCTGTATTTTGCTAAAATCATAAGACGTTTCTTTTAAAACCAGCAATTCAGGACCAGTTTTGGCCGTAACCTGGGTACCTTGTGCTATCGCCAGGTTTACCATGATAGCCGTTGCAAAAAGGGTCAACAATGTTTTCATAATGAAATTTCAGTTTAATATTGATAAAACGCTGTCCAAATTTACATATTGTCCCGTATCTCTCATAGTATAATTTAATCATTCAAGTTTTATTAACAAATGAGGATGCGATAAGGTTTAGCTGTACGATTACAGCTCAGCAACTTACGACCGCTACGCGGCGTCTTTCACCTCTTTTTTTGTTAATTTAATGTGGTTAACCACTTTAAAAAAACCCGTAGGTTTGTTGCATGGAATACACGACTACTAACGAAATTTCCGCTGGCGAAGAGCTTTCTTTCGACCACTTTCGTGAAGAAGTATTAAAAGACTTCCGCATGGCCTGCGAAAGCCGTGAAGCCAGCCTTACTGGCCGCAAGGAAGTACTCACCGGCAAGGCAAAATTTGGCATTTTCGGAGACGGAAAAGAAGTGCCGCAGGTAGCCATGGCTAAATTTTTCAAACCGGGTGATTTTTACACCGGCTACTACCGCGATCAAACCTTTGCTTTTGCTACGGGTGCCGCTACAGTACAGGAGTTTTTTGCGCAATTGTATGCCGACCCGGATACCACCCACGATCCCCATAGTGCCGGCCGGCAGATGAATTCTCATTTTGCTACCGAAATAGTGGACAAGGAGGGTGAGTTTACCGATTTGGTGAACCGCAAAAACCTGGCTGCAGGAATGGCGCCTACCGCTGCCCAGATGCCCAAAGCGCTGGGCCTGGCATACGCATCCAAGGCATTCCGCAACATCAAAGAATTAAAACAATTTTCGCAACTTTCAAATAATGGCAATGAGGTTTGTTTTTGCACAATCGGGGATGCTTCTACCAGTGAGGGGCATTTTCTTGAGGTGATTAACGCGGTGGGTGTATTGCAGGTGCCACTGGCCATTTTTGTCTGGGACGATGGATTTGGCATTTCTGTGCCTAAAATATTGCAGACTACCAAAGGATCCATCTCGGAAGCATTAAAAGGATTTCAGAAAAAAGAAGGCACCAATGGGATAGATATTTACCGGGTAAAAGCATGGGATTATGCGGGCATGTGCGAAGTATTTGAGGCAGGCATCAGTAAAACCCGCGAAACACATATCCCTGCACTCTTTCACGTGGAAGAGGTTACCCAGCCGCAGGGACATTCTACTTCCGGAAGCCACGAGCGGTATAAGACTCCTGAGCGGCTTGAATGGGAGCGTGAATGGGATGCAATAAAAAAAATGAAACAGTGGCTGATTGAAAATGAACTGGCCGCCGAAGAAGAACTGGACAACATCGAAACATCCGTAAAAGAATCAGTGCGCAGTGCGCGGAACAAGGCATGGGACGCTTACCAGGCACCCATCCGCAAGCAGGTGAAGCATGCGGCTGATCTTATTAATACGATTGCCACCGCATTGCCACAGCGCGCCGAAACGCTGAAAAAATCTGTGAAAGAATTACTTGCCAACCGCGAACCCAACCGGCGTGATGTAATGAAAACACTCTACCACGCCATTCTGCTGGCAGGAAAAGATGATGCTGCGTTCTGGATAAAAGACTATTACCAGGATCTTAAAGAAGAAAATAAAAATCTATACAATACCCACCTTTATACTGAAGGACCAAAAAGTGCATTGCGTGTAGCGGGTGTACCGGCAGTTTATAATTATGATGCGCCGGCGATAAACGGTTACGAAATATTAAATAAATATTTTGATCAGCTGTTTACCAGCAATCCGAAAGTACTTGCGTTTGGAGAAGATCTTGGTTTGATAGGAGATGTAAACCAGGGGTTTGCCGGCCTGCAGGCGAAACATGGGGATCAGCGCATATCCGATGCCGGTATACGTGAACTCAGTATTATGGGAAGGGGAATCGGGCTGGCGCTCCGCGGACTGCGTCCAATTGCAGAAATCCAATACCTGGATTACCTGGTGTACGGGTTGCAGCCGTTAACCGACGATGTGGCCACCATGCATTACAGGACTGCCGGAAGACAGATTGCCCCATTGATTGTGCGCACGCGTGGCCACCGGCTGGAGGGCATCTGGCACAGCGGATCACCGATGGGCATGATCATCAATTCACTCCGTGGTATGCATGTTTGTGTGCCGCGTAATATGGTACAGGCGGCCGGTATGTACAATACGCTTTTGCAGGGCAATGACCCGGGGCTGGTTATCGAAAGCCTCAATGGTTACCGGCTGAAAGAGAAACTCCCTTCCAACCTGGGAGAATTCAGGATAGCGCTCGGTATACCTGAAATCATCCGTGAAGGCACCGATATTACCATTGTCTCTTACGGATCGATGCTCCGGATTATTGCAGAGTCGGTAGAAACATTGGAATCATTCCAGATTAGCTGTGAAATAATCGACGTGCAAACCCTGCTTCCGTTCGATATAAAACATTCCATTATTGAATCACTCAAAAAAACAAACCGCATCGTTTTCATAGACGAAGATGTACCGGGTGGGGGAGCGGCGTACATGTTTAATAAAGTAATGGAAGAACAAGGTGGTTACCGCTGGTTGGATACCGCGCCCAGGACTATCACGGGTAAAGATCACCGCCCGGCATATGCCAGTGATGGCGATTATTTCAGCAAACCCAATGCGGAAGATATAGTAGCGGTTATTTTGGAGATGATGGCAGAGTGACACCTGCGTGCCAGTAGTGAATAGCACCTGTTAAAGCATGCTTCACGCACTACACACAGCATCAATCCAAAAACTTTGCTTTGGTTGCCGGCGTTGGCAACCAGCAGGCCTCTTTTTTACCAAACCATTTATACCGGTTTTTTGCGATCCACTTATAGACTGCATCACGGATAAAAACAGGCACCAGTATAAACACATAAAATACTGACCAGCCGCCACCGAGGTGTTTGAGCATCCGCAAGGCAGCAGTGGATCGGGTATACAGGGTCTCTCCTTCCACCAGTATAAACGAGTTGAATGTGGTTGCGGGTAACTGGTATTTTGCCAGAATGGCCTGGCCAGTGGTACCCTGCAACGATCCAAAAAGAAATTGATTTTTTTTATCTTTTCGCAGGATGAAATGCACACTGGTGCTGCAGAGGTTGCAGACGCCGTCGAACAATACAATATTTTTATCGGATGCTTTGTTCATAAAAAAAATAAACCAGCCGGATGCAGCTGGTTTTATAACAATGTAACAGTCGCTAAGTTTATTTTAGGTTGTGAAATACCTTTTGTACATCTTCGTCCTGCTCAATTTTATCAACCAGTTTAAGCAAGTCTTCCGCATCCGCTTCGTTTAACTCCACCGTAACGCCCGGAATCCATTCAAGTTCAGAACTGATGGGTGTGATGCTTTTTTCTTCGAGCGCTTTTTGCAAGCTCCCAAAATCAGTAAATGCGCACCGAAGTATTAGTACAGTTTCGCCGTTCTCACCAGTTCCTTCTCCCAATTCATCCAGGCCTGCGTCTATCAGTTCAAGCTCCAAATCATCCGCGTTTACGCCCTCGGTTTTTAATTTAAAAACACCCATTTTCTTAAACTGGAAACTCACGCTACCGCTATTGCCCATGGTGCCGCCGCCCTTATTAAAAATCGACTTTACATTGGCCACCGTTCTTACATGGTTATCCGTGGCGGTTTCTACCAGTATGGCTACCCCGTGCGGCCCGTAGCCTTCATATAAGATTTCGTCATAGTTGGTCATTTCCTTACCCTGCGCGCGCTTTATAGCGGCCTCAACACGGTCTTTGGGCATGCCTACACTGCGGGCATTCTGGAAACAGCGGCGCAAGGCCGGGTTCATAGAGGGGTCCGGCCCGCCAGCCTTTACGGCAATAATAATTTCTTTACCAATACGGGTAAACTGCTTGGCCATCCTGTCCCAGCGGGCAAACATAGTAGCTTTGCGAACTTCAAAAATGCGGCCCATAATAGTTGTTTTTATTTTCTATTGTACGTTACCAGCCTTTCAGGGCAGCAAATTTACAGCAAGCAAATTAAGCTGCCAACAGCTATTAAAAAAACGCCCTGGCAATGCAGGGCGTTTAGGTATTTTTATGCGAACGTTTTTTATTTAAATTTCAGATTCGGGCCT
>JBDSOC010000110.1:0-12681 GCA_039915085.1 Chitinophagaceae bacterium | reverse complement strand
AGGCTTTTGAATCGTCAATGCAAACCACCGAAAATAAAATCAGGGCAGATAAAAAACTGATTGCGTTTCTTAATGAATTTTATAACATGGATGTATCAGCGGATGAGATTACAAAAAAATTGAACCAACTTTATAAAGGAAAATGGAAACTTACAACAACTGATTTGGGAGGATTAAAAAAATACGAAATACAAATCTCCCTGGCAGGAAATTTAAAATCTTCTATCGGATTTTCAGTATTTCAAAATGAAATTGTGTTCAAAAAAATTTTTCTTGCAACAGAAACCCACATGAGCTGTATCAGTCCGCGTTATGAACTACCCAATACACAGGATGTTAATTACCTGGATATTTTCTGCCTGCCACTTATTGATTTTCCCATGGTTTTTTGTGCAAAATGCGAGGCAGCCCAATCTGATACTACTTTCTCTGCCAAATTAAAAAGCTATACTGCCCGGGATTACAAATTATTTTCCGTTGATAGTTTGCGCATCAATGAAATGACATGGTATGCTGACGATACTTATTATACGGATGATGTTGAAAAAGAAATTTTAGTACTGGCTGAAAACCATAACACCAATATGCTTTTTACGCTGCTGTATTCTCCCAATCAAATTGTCGCCATTAATTCAATGGAGGCCGTGGTGTTCTTACAAGCGTCTGGAATAATCAATTTGCAGGCTGACATTCAGCAAAAAATTGAACAGATACAAACATCGGATACAAAAATAAATTGGCAAAGTAGTAATGCTGAAAGAAGTAGCTCAACCTATAAGGAGTTAAATATTTCAAAAGAAAAGATATTGGATAAATTCACAAAAGCGTTACATAAGTGATCAGAAGAAAAGAAAAATGATTTCGCTGGGATGAAAGTGTTTCCTTTTTTACCATTACGCAACGTCCTCCTTTAATTTCTCAGCAATGTCTCCTGAAAGGAATGTTGCGCGACAAAGCGCTGTTTTTAAATGAAGTTCCCCGCAAAATTTCATTTCAGGGACGTTGCGTATTATAGGACACAATTAATATAAAAGCGATTTACGGGTACAGATAATTATAGAGATGCAAAAAGTTATCATTAGATGGCCTTGATCTATAATTACGCAACGTCCTCCTTTATTCCCTGGCTTTTTTAATTCCTGTGGGAGAGACATTGCTGGGAAGAAAAGTTATCATTAGATGATTTTGATCCGCCATTACGCAACGTCCTCCTTTAATTTCTCAGCAATGTCTCCTGAAAGGAGATGTTGCGCAACAAAGGGCTCATTTTTAAATGAAGTTTCCAGCAACATTTCTTTCAGGGACGTTGCGTATTATGTAACACAATTAATATTATAAAAGCGATTTACGGGTACAGATCATTATAGAGATGCAAAAAGTTATCATTAGATGGCCTTGATCTATAATTACGCAACGTCCTCCTTTATTCCCTGGCTTTTTTAATTCCTATGGGAGAGACATTGCTGGGAAGAAACACGAAAGAGATAATGATTTCACTACAGCGAAATCATCATCTCTTTTTGTATTTGTATGCCTTACAGGAACTCCCGCTCAGCAATTACACTGGTTACTGAACCAATATTTTTTGCGTCAATTGTTTTCCATTTCCAAACAGCCTGACCAGGTATTGCCCTGAACGTACAGAAGGAATGTATACATTGATTTTACCCGTTCTGTTACTGACTGATTCATTATATACTATTTTGCCATCCATATTCATTATTTGTAAACCGGTGTAAGAATCAGCCAGGGCTACTGTCATCATTCCATTGCTGACAACCGATGGTGTAACAAAATTTTTGGCGGCTGAATTTACTGATGAAATGATAATGGTTTTTGAATACTCAAATTTCCCATCTATATCTACCATTTTTAAACGGTAATACAATTTTTTTCCGCTTGTGATAGTATGTGTAAAATGATAGGCGCCACTGTTCGCTGCCGCCACTATGCCAGCTTGTTCAAAATGAAGTCCGTCACTGCTGTACTCAATTTCAAACTGGCGCAATTGAACCTCATTGGTCGTTTGCCAGTTAAGATCATTATAACCCGTTTTAGCAGCCCCTTTAAAATCCAGAAGCGTAACTGGCAATGTTGAAGTACCTGATGCTGTTACATTAAAGACTTGTCCATCTAAAGTAGTAACGTATAGTTCACCATTTTCTGCTTCTCCAAAAGCACTGATCCCAGTAAGTGCATTCTTGAATTGAATGGTGTCTGAAGGAGGTCTGCCCGGCGGATACAGCCAGACGTTATGAGAAACCTCATCCGCAAAAATATAATACCCATACATGGCAGGGTTGGCTGCGCCACGGTAAACATACCCACCAATAATAGCAAAACCACCTGTAGCATTATTGTGGGGATAATCAAAAATAGGCGGTGCATAAACACCTGTAGTAATTGCGCAACCGTTGAATGAATGTGTTCCTTCAATACAATGCCACCCGTAGTTGAGGCCGTTTGTTTGTCCGTTTGGTCTGAAATTCACCTCCTCCCATAGATCCTGTCCTACATCGGCTAGCCACATATTATGGTTCAGCCTGTCGAAACTCCAGCGAAAAGGATTTCTCAGGCCAAATGAATAAATTTCATCCAGTATATTATCACCCGGAACAAGAAATGGATTGTCTGGTGGAATGGTATAGTAAGGGGCTGTATCATCTGTTGTTACATTTATCCTTATCATTTTTCCAAGTAAAATATCGCCATGCTGTGCATTGTTGGGAACATCACCACCACCCCCACCATCGCCTGTTGCAAAATAAAGATAGCCGTCAGCCCCAAAATTTAATTTGCCGCCATTATGATTATTGTTGGCAGAATGATCGATGCTAAGCAGAACTTTTTTAGAGGTAGGATCAGCATCGTTGGGTGTACCGGAGGGCGTATGATATCTTGCGACTTCAATAGCGAAAGCTGCATTGGTGTAGTAGACGTAGAACAACCCGTTGTTTTTATAATCGGGATGAAAAGCCATGCTCAATAAACCTCTTTCTCCGCCACTGCTGATACCGGTAACCGTTAAGAAATTTCCCAGATAGGCACCATCCTTATCAAATGCTTTAATAATACCACCCTGCTCCACAACAAAAAGACGGTCAGTTCCGTCACCTGCATTTACAATATCAATAGGATTTACCAGGGGGTTCCCAACCGGTAAATTGCCGGTATTGATTACGGAATTAAAACCAACCACAGGCTGTGCTTTACCTTGCGGAAAAAAAGAAAAAATAAAGAGCAGTACTAATGAACTGCTGTAAATAGTTTTTGCTGACGGGTAAATTTTGGTCATAAGCTAATTTTTAAAGGAAGTGACAGTGTTGGGGAGTATAGGAGTGGTACAATGGTAATGCCCCTGTCTCAATAATTATGCCGTCGCTGTAATGGCTTTATTGCGCTTAGCTTTCAAGGACGTAAGATTGAAGGCTGTATCCCGGGGATTTTTTTTCACAATAAATAAACGCATTTTTCAGTAGGCTAATGCCGGGCCGTTTAATAAACTGCATTCAACGATTTATAAAGCGCGAAACCCATATAAAATCAACATCTTTATGGTTTTGAATTTTTCTTTTTTCCGGGTCCGCCCTCAACGTCCCTTTGCGGCCTAACCGGGTAATCCTGTTAATTAATAATACAATTCCCGAAAGGTTATACGATTTACATATTTCCCACTATGGTAAATCTTTTTTAAGTGATTATTTATTCTACTCAGCATCTGCACATCAATCCTTTCATTAATAATCATTGCATATTCATTTAGGTAGCAGCCAGTAAATCAAAATATTCGTCGTCTTCATTTTTTCCACCATAACCCTTTCCCAGATTTGTATGTGTATCTGCAAATTTGATTGAGCTAATCCACTTAACCATTTTGTAACCCAACTGGTTTTCAATGCGGAGCCTGAGTGGTGCGCCATGTACCAGCGAAAGCGGCTCATAGTTCATTTCCCAGGCGAGTATAGACTGGGGTTTGAGACAATTGTCGAGCGTATGCGTATCGTAATAAACACCGCCATACAAGCCTTCACCAAAAGAGTAAAAAACCACCGTGGTTGCGGAAGGCTTTGGTTTAACCAATTCCACAATCGCGCTCAAAGAAATCCCGCCCCATTCTGCAATGCCCGACCAGCCCTGTATACAATGGTGCATAGTAATATTTTGTTCTACCCCCATATTTTTAATTTCTTCCAATGATAACGTAACAGGGTTTTCTACCAACCCATCTATTGTAAGTTTATAATCTTTAAAATTATTGTCTGCCATTTTTTTCCACACTGCCGATTCCGGCATTTTTCCATTGGGCCAGAAATAAGGAGAAATATCTTTTTGCTGATAATATGCTTTTGGCTTAAACCGGTTTACAGTAATGCGCCAGAGTGTTCCGTTTACAATTGCTTCAACCGATTGAAGCAACCGTTGTTTATTCCATGAGAGCCAATGTGCAAAAAAACAAAAAGCCACGGTTGCTAAAATAATACCTGTTCCGGTATAAAGCCCGGTATGGCTGATAGCATCGTCGGTGCCCATAACAATATGGTTCATATTCCTGACCAATCCTGTTGTTGCCACCAAACCTACATGTATGATGATAAAAACGATATACGCTACCATCACTAAAAAGTGAATGGAACGGGCACTTTGACGGTTACCAAATAATGCAGGATACCAGTGGAACCTGTTTTCAATAGCCGGCGACATAGCCATACCGGTAAGCATCGCAAGCGGGGCCAAAATAAAAACTACAGCAAAATAAGAAAATTGCTGTAACGCATTATACTGATAAAATCCATTTGGTTCAACTGGTATATTGAAAGTGACGTAATGAACAAAAACATTCCATGCATCAGGAAAAATTTTCCATGATACCGGAACCAGGCGCTTCCATTGATTTGTATAAAAAAGCAGGGCTATAAAAACAGCACCGTTTAAAAGAAAAAAAGGAACGGTAACAAAATGCCATACCCTTGCAATGCCGATAGTGTGGCGGTAACCAGGCAAACCTGCTACCGGGCTTATATAGCGGGCATCTTCTTTGGCAGTCCAAACTTTGTCCTCTGGTATTTTTACAGGAGTAAAACGTATCCATTCTGATCCAGGTGTGCAGCCATTATTCCAATACAGGCGGGGATGATCCACTAAAATGGAAAGCCCGCTTCTTATGATCAGTACTAAAAAAAAGAAATTAACCCAATGACTAAGATTCAGCCATATTGGAAAACCTGCAGGATCAACAGACCTTATGGGCCTTGCAGACAAAGAAGGATCAACAGGTAATCCAACCAGCAGGTATTGCAGCCAGGCAGCACCAATTGATCCAATGATAAGCACAGCAAAGATTACCAGTATATAAGGCTTAACTGCTACAAACATACGCCTGTCTTCAGGGTAGTGTACAGCTTTTTCTGCTTCATTCAGATGCTTGATCATCAATATTGAGATTAAACAGATTGCTTAAACATAAACATTTTTTTATGCAAGTAATGCTTTTGCCCTTGCAACAACATTATCTGTACTAAAACCATATTCTTTCATTACTTCATCTCCAGGAGCAGATTCTCCGAACCTTGTAATGCCAATGATATCTCCTTCATCCGTTACATATTTGCTCCAGCCAATGGGGGACCCGGCTTCTACCGCCAAACGTTTTCGTATATTTTTTGGAAACACCTTCAGCTTGTATACTTCGCTTTGTTTATCAAATAATTCCCAACTCGGAAAACTTACTACACGTGCGCGAATAGATTCGGTTTTTAATTTTTCCTGGGCTTCCAGTAAAAGATGCACTTCACTTCCTGTGCCCATTAAAATAATTTGCGGTTCACTTTCACAATCAGACAAAATATAAGCACCATATTCAAGGTTACCGGCTTTTGCATATTTATCCTGGTCAATAACAGGTATTTCCTGCCGGGTTAATACTAATACTACCGGGCCATCTGTATGCTCAAGAGCTACACACCATGCTGCTACTGTTTCATTGGCATCGGCCGGGCGTATGACTACTATATTTGGAATCGCCCTTAAAGCAATTAATTGTTCTATGGGCTGGTGTGTGGTTCCATCTTCGCCTAAACCAATGCTATCATGTGTATAAATAAAAACGGGACGTATTTTCATAATAGCAGCCAGACGGATAGGCGGACGCATATAATCGGAAAAAATAAGGAATGTAGCACAAAAAGGAATAATACCTTTTGTAAGTGCCATTCCGTTCAAAATTGCTCCCATAGCATGCTCACGAATGCCAAAATGAAAATTTCTTCCACCATGGTTTGTATCGGTGAAAGAGGAAAAGGCATTTAGATTCGTATCAGTAGAGGGTGCCAAATCCGCGGATCCACCAATCAGCAAAGGTAATTTTGCAGCGATGGCATTCAGCATTTTGCCCGATGCTTTTCTGGTAGCAATCCCTTTTGCATCTGGTTTGAATACAGGTAGATCATCCTTCCATCCTTCTGGTAGTTTACCACTGTTGAATAATTCATATTCTGCAGAAAGATCAGCATAGGTTACTTTATATTTTTCATACAAATCTTTCCAGGCCTGTTCTTTCTTAACGCCCGCTTTTCCTTTTTCCCGGTAATAATTTAACACATCTTCAGGAACAAAAAAGCTTTTATCAACATCAAATCCAAAATTTTCTTTTACCAGTTTTACTTCTTCTTTTCCTAACGGAGAACCATGTGCAGCAGCTGTGTCCGCTTTATTGGGACTGCCAAAACCAATATGCGTGCGTACTTTTATTAATGAAGGCCGTTGGGTTTCTTTTTTTGCATTTTCAATAGCAGCTGCTATTGCCGCTGTATCGTTTCCATCAGTTACTGATTGCACATGCCATCCATAGGCCTGAAAGCGTTCAGTTACATCTTCATTAAAAGCAAGGGAAGTGTCTCCCTCAATCGTTATTTTATTATCATCATATAAATAAATGAGATTGCCCAGTTTCAGGTGTCCGGCTATAGAAGCCGCTTCGGCACTTACGCCTTCCATTAAATCGCCATCGCTGCAAATGGTATAAATTTTATAATCGAATATATTAAACCCCGGTTGGTTATACCGCGAAGCGAGGTATAATTGTGCAATACCCATGCCTACACCGTTTGCAAATCCTTGTCCCAAAGGGCCGGTAGTAACTTCAATACCAGCCAATAAACCGTATTCAGGATGACCGGCAGTTTTGCTGTGCAGTTGCCTGAAATTTTTTATATCATCCATGCTGATATCATAGCCCGTTAAATATAAAAAACTGTATTGTAACATACAGGCATGGCCTGCTGATAATATAAAACGATCACGATTTGGCCACAATGGATCCTGTGGATTGTAATTCATTGTATTTGCCCAGAGCACATGGCCAATCGGAGCTATCCCCATTGGTGTACCGGGGTGTCCTGAATTGGCTCTCTGTACTGCATCTGCTGCTAATACCCTCACAGTATTGATGCCCGATTGTTCTATTGTTTCCATTTTATTTATTTTGTTGAAAGTTGTAAATCAATATACAGGTAAGCGTTATGCTGTCAACCAAAGGTAACAAGAAAGAAAGCCCGGTTTGGTTAACCAGGTATATTTAATGGGCACTTACTTCAGGAGGTTTATAAATGGGACCCGCTTTATTCGGGTTCAATTTTTGCTGGAGAAATAAAATGGCAAATTCATATAAAAAAGGAGATCATGTGAAATGGAATTCAGAAGCTGGTCATGTATCCGGGAAGATTATAAAAATACATACTTCTGATTTTGTTTTTAAGGGTTATACGCATCATGCAAGTAAAGATGACCCGCAATATGAAATTAAAAGCGATAAAAGCGATCATATTGCTGCACATAAAGGTTCTGCACTTTCAAAAATGGGCAAATAAATACCCGTTCCGTTGTTAGAATCATTGCAACTTTTTACATATTCACATCAGGCGTGATAATAATTTTCATTGCATTTTTCTTTGATGTATTACCAAATACACCGTAAGCCTGAATAATTTCTTCAATAAAATGATGGCGACTAATTTATTGGGTCCATTCTTCCTGATAAAATTGTTTTCAATAACATTAGGCTGTATTTGTATTTACTAACCGGTGAATATGATGCAAGCTATTACCGGCATGTGGAATGCGACGTATTCCGGGCTGTGTGTTCTATTAATAAGATGACCCGGTATCCATCCACCATCTTCGCAATGAGCATACCGTTGTTAACCAGGCTTACCTGCTTATTGTGTTTTTACCGGGGCGGTAGTAACCAGGGTTAACAGAAAAACAGATTCTTTTATAGCTACTACGCTGTGCGGAATACGCTGATGCAAGGTTATCAATTGGCCTTTACTTAATTCAACTGATTGCTCATCTGTATTAAATTTCATTTGCCCTTCCAGCACCTGAACGCTGATTATTCCGTTTGCTGTATGTTTGATCATTTCAGCGCCTGCATGTAAAGCAATCAGTACGATACGCAAAGCATCTGTTTTAAAAACAGTGATAGCATTACGGTCACTGTCTTTCCAGGATGGCTCATCCTTAATTTGTTTCATAAAAGATACCAGATCTATAGTAACAAGAGGTGCATCTACCAGGCGATCTCCCTCGGGGCGCTGTGGCGTTGCTTCGTTTGACTTTTCCATATACTTCTTATATTAATGTAAAATTAATTGTGCAAAATGAAGCCCCAATAACCATGCCGCTGCAATTTTGCCATCAGCGCAGCTATCCCATCGTAATAGTAAACGTGCACAGAATGCGGGCAGCGTGATAGCATTAAAAATTACACTGTCTTTTCTACTTCCACATTCCTTATATCTTTTAACCGGTTTAGTATAGAATCTATACGGTTCACAGGTATGCCAATATCCATGGTGCAAAACAATTGCATCTCCTGGCTGAGGATTGTACAGTTATATTGTTTTACAATCAGCATAATATCATTCATCATGGTATAGTCAAACTGCAGGTGGTAATTTACTTCTACTTTCTTTTGAACAACAGGTGTTACCTGTAATACCAGGGAAGCTGTAGTTTTATATGCATTAATTAAACCAGGTACACCCAGTAAGGAGCCACCAAAGTAACGGACCACTATAATAAGTGTGTTGGTTAATTCTTTGCTGTCTATTTGCCCAAGTATGTATTTCCCTGCAGTTCCGGATGGTTCGCCATCATCGCCAGATCTGAAATTATTTCCGTCCAGTCCAATGCGGTAAGCAAAACAATAATGTGTCGCTTTGGGATGTTCACTTTTAACGGTGGACAGGTGTATTTTAAAATCTTCCTTTGCTGTAATTGGGAAACCAAAAGCAATAAACCGGCTTCCCCGATCTTTGAACTCCGCAACAGCTGTTTTTTCTATTGTATAATAAAATTCTTTTTCTGTCATTTGAATTTTTCTGTCAACAGGAATTTCCTGGAGATGATTTATTGATGAAACCGGTACATGATAACACAGGATTGAAAACGCCCGGCTGAACATGATTCAGGCTTCAATCTGTCTCATCTGTGTTTAAAAAATATTGTATGCTATCCAAATGCAATCAAAGCAATCGCACATATAGCTAACACAATACCCAGCCAATTGATCAATGATAACCTTTCTTTGAATAATAGCCATGCGGCCAATGCGCTAAATAAAACAATGCCCATATTATTGATTGGAATAATCGCTGAACTGTTGCCATTGTATTGTTTTAAAACAATCACCAGGCACCAGATAGAGAAATAATTAGGCAAACCAATGGCGGCACCGGCCAGCACAGCTTTGTATTCAAATTTTTGCCTGCCGGTAACCACCAGGATAGAAAGTGTAATCAATCCAATTGCTGCTGCACTGGCAAAAGCGGTAATCAAAAAATCATTGTAGTTACTGCTGTTTAAGAAACGCTGTTCGGTATATTTTATCATTGTATCAAGCAAACCGCTGCCGGCAAAAAGCAGTATGGGTAAACCAAATAACCATTTGCTCGTTTTTTTACCGGCTTGCTTATTGTCACGTTTTACTGTAAGGTACACAGCTATTAAAGCAAGTAATATACCCAGCAACTTTAATGAAGTCACTGGATCTTTATATAGCAGGACGGAAAATATAAAAGGGATAACAAGGGACAATTTATTGGCCACAGAAGCAACAGATACACCCAATAGCTGGGTGGTAAAACCAAGAATATTAAATATGATGATAAACACGGCACCCATGAGCAATGCCCATGGAAACCAGGGTTGCTGTACGGCTTCTGCATTAATGGGGAAATGCCTGTTAAACAGTGAGCCGGTAATAACACAGGTGAGGTAATTAAAAACAATGGCCTGGAGTGTATTGATGTGCAGCCGCTCTGTTACTTTAAAGGAAAGCGTAAGATAAGAAGTGAGTATGATACTGCCAATCAGGAACAACATAATAAATTATTTACAATACAGGTTTATAAAAACGAATGGTATCTGATTGCAATTGTATGGTATCCTGCAACTGCATATTGCTGCTAAGCGGCGCAGGTATGCCATTGACTGTTTGCAAATCTGTGTTGGTTATCACGATGGCTTCATCATACATATTTTCATTAATAAACGATTGCAGTAATTGCGCGCCGCCTTCTACCAGTACAGACTGAATATGTAATTGGTACAATGCATTGCAAACCTGGTGAACGATGCTGACTTCTTTCGTTAACTGGTAGTATAAAAGATTGTTATCTTCTTCATGTTTCAGGCTGTTAAATACAATAGTGCGCACAGAACCATCAAATAATTGTAAAGAGGAAGGTAGACGCAGATCCATATCCACGATCAGCCGTACCGGGTTATTGCCTTTCCATAAACGGGTGGTGAGAGAAGGGTTATCAAACAAGGCAGTGTTGGTTCCTGCCAGTATAGCCGCTTCTTCGCTGCGCCATTTGTGCACCAAACGGTTGCTGAATTCATTGCTTATCAAAAGCCTGGAATGGTCTTTATTACCAATAATTCCATTGCCTGTTTGTGCCCATTTTAAAATTATGTAAGGCCTGTGTTGGTTATGAAAAGTAAAAAATCTTTTATTCAGCACTTTGCACGCTTGTTCCAGTACAGGTAGTATCACTTCTATACCTGCTGCCAGCAATTTTTCAACTCCTTTGCCATTCACTTCTTTAAAAGGATCGCGGCAACCGATAATTACAATGGGTATCTTTTTTGCAATTATCAGATCGGTACAGGGCGGTGTTTTACCAAAATGTGCGCAGGGTTCTAAAGAAACATAGAGCGTAGATTTTGGTATCAGCTCTTTGTCTGCGTCAGCAACGTCATTTATACAATTTACTTCTGCATGTGCCTGCCCGTATTGCATGTGATAGCCTTCGCCTATAATTCTGTTGTTGTACACCAGCACAGCGCCAACCATGGGATTAGGTGCTACAGAACCAGCTCCCAGTGTTGCCAGTTCTATACAGCGGTGTATATATGTTTCGTGCGTTTGCAAGTGCGCAAAAATACAAGAAAGCTACGAGCTCTGAACTATTAGCTGTGAGCAGGAAAATTGTATATAAAATGTATTCTGAAGCCCGCAATTTTTTTGTAAACTTTCAATCAGGCCCGAGCTAAGCCCGCAGCTCATAACTTCTTAGCCTGTATTTCGTATGTTTGTTAGTATGACCATTCACGAAGCCAGTATGCAGTTACGTTTCCAGCTTTTTCATATTTATGATGAGCGGGAAGCAGATAATATAAGCGAGCTGGTAATGGAAAATATAACTGGATGGAAAAAGATTGATCGTGTTGTAAATAAAACTGTTCCACTGACACAGGAACAGGAAAAAATATTAGAAGCGTATACTAAATTGCTGCTTGATCATCACCCCCTGCAATATGTATTGCATGAAGCATGGTTTTATGGAATGCTCCTGTATACAGATGAAAATGTACTGATTCCCAGGCCCGAGACTGAAGAGTTGGTTGACTGGTTGATAAAAGATGCAAACAAGTCATCACCCCAGGGGAAAAAAATACTTGATGTAGGAACAGGTAGTGGGTGCATTTCATTGGCAATAAAAAAGAACATGCCGGAGTATGAAGTGCATAGTTGCGATATCAGCAAAGCTGCTTTAAAAGTTGCGGAAAGAAATAATGCTGCGCAAAAATTAAATGTAAAGTTTCACCAGTTGGATTTTTTATCCGAAAAGGATCGAAACAAATTGCCTTTGTTTGATATTATTATCAGCAATCCGCCTTATGTACCGGAAAAGGATAAAATTACTATGTCTGCCAATGTGCTGCAGTACGAGCCATCACTGGCATTGTTTGTAGACAATGCTGATCCATTGATATTTTATAAAGCTATTGTGGCTTTTTCAAAAACGCATCTTAACAAAGATGGGATGATTTACCTGGAAATACATGAAGAGATGGCCGGCGCCTCAATGCAAATGTTGAAAGAAAATGGATTTACAAATATTGAATTGAGAAAAGATTTACAGGGAAGGGACAGGATGATAAAAGCAGGTTTGAAAGTTTAAGTCCAAGGCCTAAAGTCTAAAGCTTCCTGTGTAGTTGCCGTTACTGGTTAATACTTTCGGTTAAGCACTTTAAACATTCAATTATTAAACTTTCAGAGATTATTTTTCTTCAGTTCATTTACAGCAAAATCACATGCCCTGGCAGTTAATGCCATATAAGTAAGCGAGGGATTCTGGCAACCGCCCGAAGTCATACAGCTGCCATCTGTTA
>JBDSOC010000073.1:0-25487 GCA_039915085.1 Chitinophagaceae bacterium | reverse complement strand
TTTATTGAAAATGCAGGAATTAAACAACAGTATATAAAACTTTTTAACTGAAATGTATATTTTAGGAATCAACGCTTATCATGCCGATTCATCCGCAGCGATTTTCAAAGACGGAAAAATGATAGCTGCTACGGAAGAAGAACGGTTTACCCGTATTAAACACTGGGCTGGGTTTCCGGCACTGGCCATTCAATTTTGTTTGCGTGAAGCTGGTATCAGTTTGCAGGAACTAGATTATATAACCATTGGACGGGATCCGAAAGCAAAGTTTTTAAATAAGCTAAATTATCTCCGTAAAAATCCGTCGCTTGTTTTTGGCGCATTTAAAAGATATAATAACAGCAAGGAAGTAACCAGCCTGGAAAATGAGTTTAAAAAAATTGATTCAACAGTCCCCTATACTTCTTTAAAAAATAAAATAAAAAATATTGAACACCACCGCAGCCATTTAGCGTCAGCATTTTTTGCATCTCCATTTGAAGAATCTGCCATTCTTTCAATTGACGGGTCCGGTGATTTTACAACGACCATGGTGGCCGTTGGAAGAGGAAATAAAATAGAAGTGCTGGACAGTGTTGATTTCCCGGTATCCTGCGGATTGTTTTATACGGCCTTCACCCAATACCTTGGTTTTCCACATTATGGTGATGAGTACAAAGTAATGGGCCTGGCACCTTATGGCGAAGCAAAATATACGGATAAGGTAAAAAAATTATTGCGTTTTTTGCCCAATGGTTTGTATACATGGAATGATGAATATTTTGTACAGCCAACCAAGGCGGGTTTTAAATATGAAAATAATATTCCTTCAGTAGGCAATTTATATTCAGAAAAATTTACTGAAGAATTTGGAATCCCGAGAGCTGCAGGTGAAGAATTGTCGCAATATCATAAAGATCTTGCTGCCTCTGTTCAGCGCGTAACCGAAGAACTTATTTTTTATATTTTAAAACACCTGAAAGAAAGAACAGGAATGAAAAATATCTGTATTGCCGGTGGCGTGGCACAGAACTCTGTGGCCAATGGTAAAGTAGCAGAAGCAACAGGGTTCGAAGCGGTATACATTCCATCAGCCGGTCATGATGCAGGCATATCAATGGGTTCTGCACTGTACCAATACAATCATGAGCTGAACCAGCCCCGTGCAAAAGCTATTTATTCAGCATACACAGGTAGTCGTTTTTCAAATGAGGAAATTGAGCAATTTTTGAAATCCAGAAACATTGTATACCGCCGCCTGGAAAATGAAGAATTATATGATGTAGTAACCAATAAATTAATAACGCCCGGTGTAGTAGGATGGTTCAATGGCAGGGCCGAATTTGGACCCAGGGCTTTGGGTGCAAGATCAATTATTGCGGATCCGCGTAACCCCAAAGCAAAAGATTTGCTCAATTCAAAAATTAAACGCAGGGAAAGTTTCCGGCCATTTGCGCCGTCTATTCTAAAAGAGTATTCAGGTGATTATTTTACGAAAAAAGATGAAGTGCCTTTCATGGAAAAAGTATTTCTCATTAAACCGGAAAAGCGTGCAGAGATACCTGCTGTAACACATGTGGATGGAACCGGCAGGTTACAAACAGTTGATAAAGATGTTTCCCCTATGTATTATGCCCTCATAGACGCATTCAGAAAAAAGACGGGCGTACCCATTTTGCTCAATACATCTTTCAACGAAAATGAACCGATTGTAAATTCTCCTGCTGAGGCGCTTGATTGTTTTTTAAGAACGCAGATGGATATGCTGGTGCTGGAGAATTGTGTGATTGAAAGGCAATAATTAATTGACGGATGAAGATTTCAATAATTACAGTAACCTATAATAGTGCTGCTACCCTTGCTCATACATTGGAAAGCGTCAACAACCAGGACTATGCAGATATTGAACACGTACTGGTTGACGGAGGCTCAAAGGATGAAACAGTTTCTATTATTCAGTCATACCCACACGTTGCCAAATGGGTCTCCGAAAAAGACAATGGATTATACGATGCCATCAATAAAGGCATACAAATGGCCACCGGTGATGTTATAGGTATTCTTAATTCAGATGATTTTTTTCCGGGCAACCACATTGTATCACTTATTGCCAGGACATTTAAAGAAAATAATGTTGCTGCGGTGTACGGAGATATTGCTTTTGTACGGCCCGGCAAACTTGAGAAAATAGTTCGGTTATATTCTTCCCAAAAATTTACACCCCGCCGCTTTGGTTATGGATATATGCCCGCGCATCCATCGTTTTATACGCGTAAAAGTTGTTATGATACCATGGGATTGTATAAACTTGATTATAAAATTGCGGCAGACTACGAACTGTTGATGCGTTTTATTTTCAAAAATGGGATCAGTCATAAGTACATACCGGAAACACTTGTATATATGCGTACCGGCGGTGTAAGCAATAAAAACATACTGAGCAGGTATACGCTCAATAAAGAAATTATAAAAGCCTGCAAAGAAAATGGGGTAAACACCAATATGGCGCTGCTATCATTAAAATACATCAATAAAGTTTTTGAATACATTAAACCTGCCATTGCACCAGGAAGAAAAAAATGAAAACAATTGCAGTAACGGGCAGTACCGGATTTGTTGGTAAACGCCTGATGGCGTACAACATTGAAAAGTTTCATCTGCGGCCAATAAACTTACGGGATACACCGGTGAACGCGATTAATTTACTGGATGTGGATGTTGTTTTACATCTCGCTGGTAAAGCGCATCAGATGGAACCGATAGATGATAAAGTTTATTTTGATGTTAATTATGAACTGACAAAGCAACTGGCAGACAAAGCGCTGCTACAGGGAATAAAACAATTTATATACATCAGCTCCACCAAAGTTTATGGAGATGATATCAATGAAATACTCAGTGAGCATTCACCCTGTTTACCTGTTGATGCCTATGGTGCAAGTAAATTAAAAGCAGAGCAATACCTGCAATCGCTGCAATCAGATAGTTTTAAAATAGCTATTATACGGCCACCACTTGTATACGGCCCCGGAGTTAAAGGAAATATGATTCGCTTGCTTCAATTGGCGGATAAAAATTTTCCTTTGCCATTTGGAAAAATTAATAATGCCAGGAGCATGGTATTTATTGATAACCTGATCGAATTGATCAATACAATTGTTTTTAAAGAAACTGCAGGTGTTTTTATTGCCGGCGATGTTTTACCGGTTTCTACTGAGAAATTATTGTTGCTGATGAGGACATATCTTGACAACAACAAGGGCCTTGTGACAGTGCCCGGATTTCTTAGAAATATTATTAAAAAGTTAAGGCCTTTATTGTATATGCGCCTTTTCGGATCTTTCGTGGTTGATAATTCATCTACCAACCGGCAGCTTGATTTTACCCCTCCATATTCTACTGCTTATGGCGTAGAACAAATGGTGAAATGGTTTAAACCGGGATTACCTTTAAAGTAAAATGATAAAATAAGTATAATGACCATTTACCAGGATTTAGTTGATAAAAAAGCAAAGCTGGCTGTTATAGGTTTGGGCTATGTTGGCTTGCCTATAGCACTGGAGTTTGCCAATAGCCTGTCTGTAATAGGGTTTGATATAAATGAGAATCGTATCGAATTAATGCGCAAAGGAATAGATCCAAGCAAAGAAATTTCAGCAGAGACATTCGAAAATAAAGATATAATTTTTACAAGCAATCCTGGTGATCTTAAAGAGGCAAAGTTTTTTGTTGTGGCAGTCCCAACGCCTGTGGATGATCACAAAGTACCCGATTTAATACCCGTTCAGCGTGCTTCTGAATTTATAGGTAAGATATTAAAAAAGGGAGATTATGTAGTGTATGAATCAACTGTGTACCCCGGTTGTACAGAAGAAGATTGTTTGCCCATACTGGAGAAAATTTCAGGCCTCAGGCTTTATGAAGATTTTAAAATAGGGTATTCACCGGAAAGAATAAATCCGGGTGATAAAGTTCATACACTGACCAACACGGTAAAAATTGTTTCTGGCTGCGATGCTGTTTCATTAAATGAAATAGCTTCAACTTACGAACTGGTAGTAAAGGCAGGTGTGCACAGAGCTCCCAGTATTAAAGTGGCTGAAGCCGGAAAAATCATAGAAAATACGCAGCGCGATTTAAACATTTCTTTGATGAATGAATTGTCAATGATCTTTGACAAACTCAATATTAATACGTATGATGTTATTGAAGCCGCGGGAACAAAATGGAATTTTGTTAAATACACACCCGGGTTGGTTGGGGGGCATTGTATAGGAGTTGATCCTTACTATTTAACGTATAAAGCACAGCAACTGGGGTATAATTCCAAAGTAATTGCAGCAGGCCGCTTTGTAAATGATGATATGCCACGGTATGTATCCAAGAAAGTAGTACAGCATATTATTAAAAATTCTGGTAATACGGCCAATGCCAAAATACTTGTACTTGGTGCCACCTTTAAAGAAAATGTAAGTGATATACGCAATTCAAAAGTTGCAGACATGGTTAAAGATATACTTGACTATTCTGTAAAAGTTGATTTTGTTGATCTTCATGCAGACGCAGCAGCGGTAATGCATGAATACGGCGTTGAAATAATGCCACGGATTGGCAGTAATTATGATGCAATCATTCTCGCAGTTGCACACGATGAATATAAAAACTTTACAGAAGAATATCTTTTGAGCATTACCCGGCCCAATGCATTATTTGCGGATCTGAAAGGAATATACCGCAATAAAATATCACAACTTACATACTGGAGTTTATAAATATTAAAGCATTATATGGGCGCAAATATTATTTTTAATATTGAACAATTTATAGGGGAAACCATAACCGGAAGAAAGGAAAGCCTGCTTGCAAGTGATTTACTTAATTATCATGATGCTATTTATAAAGAGATACATGATAAATCTGTATTGGTAATTGGAGGCGCAGGAACGATCGGGTCATCTTTTATAAAGGCTTTACTTAAATATCATCCAAAAAAACTGGTAGTAGCAGATATTAATGAAAACGGTTTAACGGAACTGGTACGGGATTGCCGCAGCAGGAATGATATCAGTCTGCCAAAAGATTTTAAATCTTACCCCGTTAATTTCGGCGATGCCGTATTTACTAAAATATTTAAACAGGAAGCTCCTTTTGACATTGTTGCCAACTTTGCGGCACACAAGCATGTAAGAAGTGAGAAAGATGCGTTTTCAATTGAAGCCATGATTGAAAACAATGTACTGAAAGCAAAAAAATTACTTGATCTGTTGCTTCTTTACCCGCCGCAGCATTTTTTTTGTGTATCAACAGACAAAGCCGCCAACCCGGTAAACATTATGGGCGCCAGTAAGAAATTAATGGAAGAAGTAATTCTTGCCTACTCGAAAGATTTGAATATCACTACCGCCCGCTTTGCTAATGTTGCTTTTTCAAATGGAAGTTTATTGGCAGGCTTTATAGACAGGGTGATGAAGCAACAACCGCTTTCATGCCCGTCTGATGTAAAAAGATTTTTTGTCTCACCACAGGAATCTGGTGAAATCTGTTTACTTGCATGTGTGTTGGGTAAATCCGGTGAAATCTTTTTCCCCAAACTGCATGAGCATAAAGACATGGTAAATTTTGCTGCCATTGTACCCGCTTTTCTTAAACAGTTGGGTTTTGAACCGGATGTTTGCGCAGATGAAACTGAGGCCCGGAATAAAGCGGCCAATCCCGTTGCTGGCAGATATCCGGTGTATTTTTTCCAGAGTGAAACTTCGGGAGAAAAATTGTACGAAGAATTTTATACGGATCAGGAAGAATTATTACTGGATAAATTTACGGCATTAGGTATTATTCTCAATGCGCCACGCAGGGAAAAAGATGAGCTAAACAAAATTATAACCGAAATAGAAACAATGTTTGCTTCAGGTGTAGCCAAAGAAGACATTGTAACATTGCTCAATAAACTGCTGCCTGATTTCAAACATATAGAAACCGGGCTCAACCTTGATCAAAAAATGTAATACATGTATCCATTCATCAAACGTTTTTTTGATATTGTTTTTTCCCTGGCGGCATTAATTATACTTGCACCGCTGTTGGTGCCAATAGCTATTTCACTCCGGTTGACTGGCGAAGGATATGTATTTTATTACCAGAAGCGTATCGGTTATAAGAATACATATTTTAATATCATTAAGTTTGCCACCATGTTAAAAAATAGTCCAAACATGGGTACAGGATCTATTACACTCCGCAATGATCCCAGGTTACTCCCTCTTGGTAAGTTTTTAAGAAAATCAAAAATAAATGAGCTGCCGCAATTACTTAATGTGCTGAGAGGAGATATGAGTCTTGTTGGCCCACGCCCGCTGGTAGATAAAACATTTACTGCTTATCCTGAGGAATTGCGATATAAGGTATACAGTAGCATTCCCGGCATAACCGGTATTGGATCTGTTGTTTTCAGAGACGAAGAAGCATTAATATCAGCTGCTGCAATTCCACCACATGAGTTTTATGAATTGTATATTGCTCCATATAAAGGCAACCTGGAAATTTGGTACAACAAGCATAAAAATTTTTGGGTTGATAGCAAGATTTTATTTTTAACTGTGTGGACGGTGATTTTCCCGGCAAGTAAACTGGTAAATAAGTTTTTTTCTGATTTGCCGGAACGGGTACTTGCAGTAGAATTTAATCATTAAATTTTTACGTTCATCCAGGTTACACAGCAGGTTTATTTGCAGCAAGATTTTATAGCAATTGCTGCTGGGGGTAGTAACTGGAAATTTTATTTTATATGTTTTCCATCTTCAAAAAAAAATATCCTTCCATACCGGTTGATTGTAGTGGACTTAATACTGACATGCATTCACACCTGTTGCCGGGCATAGATGACGGATCGCCAGATACGGAAATGTCGGCTCAGCTTAAAAAAGGCCTGGAAGATGCAGGTTACAGGGACTTCATTACCACCCCGCATATCATGTGGGATATTTATAAGAATACGCCTTCTATCATTAATACAGCATTGCAGTCATTACAGGAGAAGGGCCAGCATGCCAATATGCGTGCTGCAGCAGAATATTTTATAGATGATCATTTTGACAGGTTAATTGCCGGAGATGAGCCATTGCTGGCCATCCACGGTAAGATGATATTAATAGAATTTTCTTTTGTATCACCCCCCATAGACCTGAAAGAAAAATTATTTGCCATGCAGATAAAAGGGTATCAGCCTGTACTTGCTCACCCGGAGCGCTATGAATATTTAATAGCCAAAAAATCATTGTTTGACGAACTGAAAAGCATGGGGTGTTTATTCCAGTTAAACCTGCTTTCACCCACAGGTTATTATGGTAAAATTTCCAGTGAACTGGCGGATTATCTTGTTTCAAAAAACTATATAGATTTTGCAGGCACCGACTTACATCACCTTCGGCATCTCCAGGCCCTGCGCCAAAGCAAAAATATCATGCCCACCATTCTCCGCTTGCTTGATAGTGGCAAGCTGCTTAACCCATCTCTCTCTCTTTAACTTTTCTTTACACAAATTCTAACCTGTAGCGCTGCCGCAGTACTCAAAATAACAACAATCCGGCAAACATTTCCGGGGCACAGGTGTTTTTAGAGTATGAATGCTTTCACAATTAAAGATCTGGAAAACTTATCCGGCATCAAGGCCCATACTATACGCATATGGGAGCAGCGGTATGAATTTATTAAACCTCAACGTACCCAAACAAATATCCGATACTATACCAATGAAGAATTGAAAAAAATCCTTAATATATCACTGCTTAATAAATATGGGTATAAGATTTCCCATATTAACAAAATGAGCGCTACTGAGATCCAGGATAAAATTATTTCTCTCTCTAATTTGCAGGCGCAGCAGGAACGCACTGTAAATGAAATGATTCAGTTCATGGTGGACATGAATATAGATGCCTTTGAAGAAGTCCTGGATAATTACATTACCGCCCGGGGATTTGATAAAGCCATTACGCAAATCATTTTCCCTTTCCTTGAGCGTATTGGAATTTTGTGGGTTACCAACCATATTAATCCGGCCCAGGAGCACCTGGTAACCAATATCATCCGCCAAAAGCTGATAACTGGTATTGAAACAGCTTTTACCCATATCAATACCAATAAACTCGTACTTCTTTTTCTGCCTGAAGGCGAACACCACGAATTAGGCTTACTTTATATCTGTTATCTTCTCAAATCCCGTGGTATTAAAACGCTGTACCTGGGTGCTGATGTGCCCGTAAGCGACCTTGAATTTGTAAGTAAATTCAAAAAGCCCGACTACCTGTATACCCACCTCACTTCTGCTGCCGGCAATTTTAATTTCGAAAAATTCCTCACCCAGGCCCATGCCAGGCTCGAAAACTTCCCCCTGGTCATTTCGGGCAAGCTCACATCCACATATAAAAAGCAACTTCCCCCAAAAATCAGTTTTAAGACTTCCCTGCAGGAAGTAATCGATTATATCTCGGTCATATAATATGTCAAACATGTTATAAGAGACAATATGCTGATACAGGTGACAATTATTCCGTTTTTTACTGCGGTATATTATTTGTATCAACCATACTGATCTTATTATTAAACACAACCAGAAGTTTCCAAAAAGTCAATTATTAACAGTTTCTTGCTCTCCGAAATTTGGTTATTTCCCAAAATAGTGTTTAATTTTGTATAATAAATACTTAAACATAAATTGTTATGGCATATTTAGAATTTAATCAAATGCTGGTTAACAATTCGGAATTCTTAAAACCTTTCGCAGTTACACTTACAAGAGATTCTGATGCAGCACAGGATTTATATCAGGAAACACTTTACAGGGCGCTTGCCAATAAAGACAAGTATAATGTAGGCACAAACATTAAAGCATGGTTATATACAATCATGCGCAACATCTTTATTAATAACTACCGCAGAAAAGCAAAACAAAATACCATTTTTGACAGTACCCCCAATGATTTTTTATTAAATCAGGCACAGGTTACAACAGCCAATGCAGCGGAAAGCATATTAAAACTAAAAGATATACAGCAGGCAATTCATCATCTGCCTGAGATTTTTCGTAATCCTTTCCTTTTATATTTCGATGGATATAAATACCATGAGATTGCGGACATGCTGGAAGAACCCCTGGGTACAATAAAAAGTCGTATACATTTTGCCCGCAAACTATTAAAAGCACAGGTACAACGGTTTTAATTATTGCTGAAAAGATTGGCAAAGAAAGTAATTGTTACGGGCAGTGGTTTTGCAGGTCTTTCGGCTGCATCGTTTATGGCCAAAGCCGGCTGTGAGGTAATTGTATTAGAAAAGCATACATCACCCGGAGGAAGGGCAAGGCAATTAAAAGAAAATGGTTTTACGTTTGACATGGGACCCAGTTGGTACTGGATGCCCGAAGTTTTTGAAAGATATTTTTCCCAGTTCGGAAAGAAACTCGAAGAACTTTATCAATTAACCAGGTTAGATCCTTCTTATAGAATTTACTGGAAAGATGGTTTTAATGATATACCTGCCGGTAAAGAAGCGCTTAAGCGACTATTTGAGGAAATAGAACCCGGAGCGGCACTACAGCTGGAGAAATTTCTTTCTGAAGCAGCTTATAAATATAAAACCGGGATGGAAAAACTGGTTTTCAAGCCAGGAAGATCCTATACAGAATTTTTAGACATTGATTTTATTAAGGGTGTTTTTAAGCTGGATGTATTTACATCAGTAGAAAAACATGTGCATAAATATTTTAAAAACGCAAAGCTGCGGCAGTTGCTTGAGTTCCCCGTGTTATTCTTGGGGGCTTTGCCAAAAGACATGCCTGCACTTTATAGTCTAATGAACTATGCTGATATGGTCGGGGGAACCTGGTATCCAAACGGCGGCATGTACAGTATTGTTACCGCAATGTATAATACTGCTGTTGAACTTGGCGTAAAATTTAATTTTGAAGAAAATGTGCAAAGCATAACTATTGAAGACGAAATGGCCCGCAAAGTAATTACCGGTAAAAATGAATGGTATGCAGATGCAGTAATTGTTGGGGCGGATTATCATTATGCAGAAACAAACTGGTTACCGCCTCAATACCAATCTTATGATAAAGCTTACTGGAATACACGGGTGCTGGCACCGTCCTGCCTTTTGTATTATGTTGGGCTTGATAAAAGACTGAAAAATATACAACATCACTCTTTATTTTTTGATACTCCTTTTGAAAAACATGCGGAAGAGATATATACTTCCAAAAAATGGCCGGAAGCACCAATGTTTTACGTAAGCGCCGTTTCGGTTACAGATAACACTACGGCTCCGGAAGGTTGTGAGAATCTTTTTTTACTGGTTCCTGTAGCGGCCGGCCTGGAAGGTGACACAGAATCTCTGCGGGATAAATATTTTGATATTATTATCAGCAGAATGGAAAAACATTTGGGTGAACCGATAAAAGATCATGTAATCTGTAAAAAATCTTTTTCCGTAAGTGATTTTGTAAGCGAGTACAATTCTTTTAAAGGAAACGCGTATGGTCTTGCAAATACCTTATTCCAGACTGCTGTATTAAAACCATCATGCCGGAGTAAAAAGGTAAAAAACCTTTTTTATACAGGGCAGTTAACAGTACCCGGGCCGGGTGTTCCTCCTTCTCTTATCAGTGGAGAAATAGTAGCAGGCGAAGTAATTAAATATTTTCATAGTTGAGATAAACCAAAACGGGGTCATTGTTATGATGCACTTATTTCATAAAGTGAGTGAACGCTGCAGCCGTGATACAACGGAGCAATACAGTACTTCATTTTTTTCGGCCATCGGATTATTGCATAAAGATTTGCGGCAACCTGTATGTAATATCTACGGGTTTGTGAGATTTGCTGATGAAATAGTAGATACTTTTCATGAGTATGATAAGGCAGCTTTACTGGCACAGTTTAAACAGGAAACTTATGAAGCTATCAGCCGTGGTATTAGCCTTAATCCAATATTGAACAGTTTTCAAAGAACCGTAAATGAATATGGCATAGATCCTCAGCTGATAGATGCTTTTTTCAAAAGCATGGAAATGGATTTAAGTAATACATCATATAACTGTGACGGGTATTTAGAATACATTTATGGGTCCGCAGAAACGGTAGGGTTAATGTGTTTATATGTTTTTTGTGAAGGCAATACGGAGAAATATGAAAGATTAAAAATACCTGCACGTTCTTTAGGTGCTGCTTTTCAAAAAGTCAATTTTTTACGGGATGTAAAATCAGATTATAACGGCCTGAACAGAACGTATTTTCCGGGTTGTGACTTTACAAATTTTACAGGCAGCCAAAAGAAAAAAATTGAAGAAGATATACAGTACGATTTTAATGAGGCGTATAATGGCATTCTCCGCCTGCCGGTTAAGGCCAGGTTTGGTGTATACGTAGCATATAAATATTATTTGTCCTTATTTAAAAAAATCAGGAAAGTACAGCCCGCCAGGATACTGGATCAGCGCATCCGCATCCCCAATTACAGCAAGGTTTTCATTATTATCAGGGCCGGTGTAAAAAACAGGCTGAAACTTATCTAATATCCCGGTAAACTCCTGTAAGACGGGGCAGGTTTTGTACCTTTGTTTAAAATAAAATTTTGGTTATACACGATATCATACTGGTAAACGAACAGGACGAACCGGTGGGCACCATGGAAAAAATGGAAGCACACCGTAAAGCATTGCTGCACCGTGCTTTCAGCATATTCATTTTTAACAGCAGGGGCGAAATGCTGTTACAGCAACGTTCACTAAAAAAATACCACAGTGCAGGTTTATGGACAAACGCATGTTGCAGCCATCCAAAACCAGGCGAAGATACCTTATCGGCTGCTGAAACAAGGTTACAATATGAAATGGGTTTTCCTGCTGAACTCAAAAAGGTTTTTGAATTTACGTACCGTTCAGTGTTTGATAACGGACTTACAGAATATGAATTTGACCATGTGTTTGCAGGTGTTTATGATGGCTTAATTATTCCCAATAAAGATGAAGTGAATGATTATTGTTATAAAAGCCTGGATGCAATAAAAGAATCTTTGCAAACACATCCGGGAAAATATACTACATGGTTCGCGATTGCTTTTCCAATGATTGAAAAATGGATAGCAGACCAACCTGTCATTAAAAAAGTAGCTTAATTTTTTTACATGCACTGGTTAACATATATAGGTATTGTGGCGGGTGTGTTCTTTTTTATGGAAGCTGTTTCCTGGGCTACCCATAAATATGTAATGCATGGGTTTTTATGGTATCTCCACGAAGATCATCACAAAAAAGGACCTGGTTTTTTTGAACGCAATGATACTTTCTTTATCATCTTCGCTATTCCCAGTTTTTTTAGCATATTGTTAGGTACTATGTATGCCATATACTGGTTACAGGCAATTGGCTTTGGTGTAATGGCTTATGGGGTGGCTTATTTTTTTGTACATGATGTTATCATACACCAGCGTTTAAAATGGTTCAGCCGTTCTAAAAGCAGGTATATAAAAACGGTACGCTGGGCACATAAAATGCACCATAAACACCTTGAAAAAGAAGAGGGTGAATCTTTCGGCATGCTGTATGTGGCAAAAAAATATTGGGAAAAAGTAAAACGCGATCGTGAAATAATGTCCCCGAAATTAAAAAGCGAATAATGTAAGGCTTAGTTTTATTTCCTGCTCCTTTACTTTCCATGAAGCAATACGATTATATATTTATTGGCGCAGGTTGTGCCGGCCTGAGCCTGCTCACACGCATGATAGCCGCAGGACTCACAATGGGTAAACGCATCCTGTTGATTGATAAATCACGTAAGCAATTGAATGATCGCACCTGGTGTTTTTGGGAAGATGCACCGGGTTTTTTTGAACCCATCGTTTGTAAACAATGGGATCATCTTTGGTTTCATGCTGATAGATTTTCAAAACAATTTAGTATTGCCCCTTACCATTATAAGATGATAAGGGGCATTGATTTTTATAATCACTGTTTGGATCGTATTGGAAATGAAGCCAGCATAGAGATATTGCAGGGCACTATTACTAATGCCTCCTTTTCTGGCAATATTGTTCAACTGATAATAGATGATCAGCCATATAGTTTTCACGGCGCTATTGTATTTAATTCATTATGGAAGGAAGAATCACTCAGGCAACAAAAACCCGTTTACCTGTTGCAGCATTTTAAAGGCTGGATGGTTGAAACACCAAAACCTTTATTCAACCCGGAAGAAGCTATACTGATGGATTTCAGGGTGGCACAAACAAACGGAACTTGCTTTGTTTATGTATTGCCTCTGTCTGCCAATAAAGCATTGGTAGAATACACATTGTTTTCTGATAAAGTATTATCAGATCATCTCTACAATGAAGGACTTGCAAAATACCTGCAAGCGTTTTTGCACAAAACAGATTATACAGTAACAGCAGAGGAGTTTGGCGTTATACCAATGACGGACGCAAAATTTCCCTGGTATACAAATGGCATGTACCATATTGGCACGGCAGGTGGACAAACCAAGGCTTCTTCAGGCTATACTTTTCAGTTTATACAAAAACAAAGCGCAGCCATTGTAAAGCAATTACAGGATAACACCTTTGGGCCCGATTCAAAACCCGGGGCCGCTGGAAAAAGATTTAATTTTTATGATGCTGTTTTACTCCGCGTACTGGCAGATAAATATGCTGAAGGAAGCCAGGTTTTTACCCGGTTATTTGAAAAGAATAGTCCACAGGATATTTTTTCTTTTTTAGACAATGAAACTTCTTTAACCCGCGATATTGGCATTATAGCCACACTTCCCACCATGCCTTTTTTAAAAGCCGCATTTAAGCAGGTTTTCTAAAACTATGCGCTTAATTTTCTTATTAACAATGCTGCTTCTGGCAAAGAAATTGCAATTTGTTTCTACCACATTTTCCGCTTCCCTCCTGAATATTTTTATTGATTTTTTTGAAGTTTATCTTAATCCTTTGCATATGCGGAAACTTTACCCGATCATTGTTTTATTGTTTTTATTTGTTGCAAAATCTGAAGCCCAGGTTAATTTTACTGCCAATGATTTCAGCGCCGTGCCTCCTTACACAGGTAACTTCTTATATGGTTCCAATATGGGGTATTACCCGCCCTGGACAAACCAGACAATTTCAGATATAGCTGCTGGCAACTCCGCCCTGGGTGTAAAAGGAATTGGGATAAAAAGCCTGCATCTTCCCCTGCCTGAAAAAGATTTTCTTGATTTATGGGGCTATAATGTCAGCGTTAATGATTTCATTCATTATAATTCATTGGGAATAAAAGATAATACGGTATTCCTTGAATTTCCCTCTGATGCGCACCGCGACAATACTACTTATCCAGGCTGTACAGACCAGTCTTTGATATGGGGCAACCTCTATACTGATATTTGGGATGGGGGTGCAAACGGTACACCTGTGAACGATGATAATTACTTTGCCTTATACGTTTACAAAACCGTTACGATTTATAAGCCCTGGGTAAAATTTTGGGAAGTGGTAAACGAGCCCGATTATGATGGTGGCATCAATGGTTGGAAACAGCCCGGTGAGCCGGGTAACTGGTGGGATAATAATCCGGCTCCCTGTGAATTAACAAGGTTAAAGGCCCCCATATTTAATTATATACGCATGATGCGTATTGCGTACGAGGTTATTAAATCAGTTGATCCCACGGCCTATGTAGGAATGGGTGGTACCGGTTATCCGGCTTTTCTTGATGCCATGCTGAGGAACACGGATAACCCGGCAGGTGGCGCAGTAACTGCCGATTACCCTGCTAAAGGAGGCGCTTATTTTGATTGCAATAGTTTTCATTACTACCCCATTTATGATTTACGCTATTTCGAAGACAATATGTGGAAATTTACACGACATTCTGATGCAGCCGTGGATGCATACATCCTTAGAAAAAATCAGTTAAACGCTGTACTGGAAGCACGGGGATATAACGGAACCACTTACCCGCGAAAAGTATTTATCAATACAGAAAACCAAGTGCCACGCAAAGCATTTGGCGATTATATTGGCAGTGACGAAGCGCAAAAAAACTATGATATAAAAGGTGCAGTGGCCAGCCAGCTGAATAGTATCAGGCAATGGTATTTGTTTACAATTGGTGACAGCAAAGATTATGCTTCTGCCACCAGCCCATTTGATGTGGTGGGTCTTTATCAACCCCTGGCAGGTGTGCAGCCTTATAACCAGCAACCAAATAGTTCAGGAATTGGGTACAAAACGATTTCAGATTTGCTGAACGGTTTCAGTGCAGACACCGTACAGACTAAATCACTTAATCTTCCGGCTACTGTACGTGGTGGCGCATTTAAAAATAGCATTGGCGATTATATTTATGTTTTATGGGCTGCTACCACCATAGATAATTCTGAGGAAGCCAGTGCTACCTATGCTTTTCCTGCTGCCATTAATATGCCGGTACAGGTATACCAGCGTAGCTGGGATTATTCAGAGACACATACTTCTCCCCTGGTTTCGTCTCAGAGTATAGCACTTACCGGCTCGCCTTCTATTATTTTATCACCCTTGGTTATTACCGCACTTATTCCTGATTCTATAAGGAATAACCCTGCTGCTTATTTTTCATTTTCTTTATATCCTAACCCGGTCAGGGACAGGCTTACCATTAAGTTGCACCTGAACCAGCGGGAAAGGGTTTCAATAAAAATAATGGATGGCATGGGACAGTTAATTACCAAAGTAACTGACAATACCATTTACAACAAGGGCGATAATCTTATTAATGTACCACTTTCTTCCAGGATGGCAGGCGGTATATATTATTGCAGAATGCTGGCTGGTGGCAACAGGGAGCAAACCATAAAATTCATCGTAGCAAAATAAATGGTATTTCTTTTTACAGGGAAGTGTAAAAACAAAAGATCAGTTGATTATTCATTTAACGCAATAGCCAGTAAATAACAGGATGCGTGTGGCAGCCATTGTTCTGCCCACCGCCAGTCGTAATCTTTGCCGTTTTGGCGTATGATACATTAAAGTCTATATCGTTTTCATTATCTAAACCTGAAGTAATTCCATTGACTATACCACCGGGTGCATTTGTATATTCAAAAGTGCCAAAAAAACCATAAGCAGGATTATTATGTCCGCTACCCTGCAGCATAAAGGCCTCATACGGATTCAGCCCCAGTATCCAGTTAAGCTGATCAAGCGCAAAACCCTGCAATTTTTTGTACATGCATAACCAGGAGGCATATAATAATTTCTTTAAATAATTTTTTTTGCATAGTGACTGTTTAATCTGGATAAAATTAGTGAAGCGGATATACACGGCAATGTATACATACGGATAAAATTTTTTGAGTGCGTAAGTAATGCTTTTCTATAACCAGGACTTATACCTTTGTTCATCATGAAAAAAGGACAGGCAGAAAATACCATTTTTATAAAGAACATGGTTTGCAACCGTTGTATTGCAGCCGTTAAAAAGATACTGGACGATGCTTCCGTGAGCTACCAGTCTGTATCATTGGGAGAAGTATCAGTACAGCAACCGGTTTCAGCAAAACAAAACGCATTGCTGCAGACGAAACTTGCTGAAGCAGGATTTTTGCTGCTGGATGATAATAAGTCGAAAATAATCGGGAAGATCAAAACCATTATTATTGAACTCATTCATCATAACGACGCGGAGGGCAGGCACAATCTTTCCGAAATTCTTTCAACCAGGCTGCACAAAGACTATTCCCTGCTGAGCCGGTTGTTTTCGGAAGTAGAGGGTATTACCATAGAGAAATATGCCATCAACCAGCGTATTGAAAAAATAAAGGAGTTGCTGGCGTACGATGAACTGAACCTGAATGAAATTGCGTTTCAGTTAGGATATAGCAGCGTGGCCCATTTGTCGGCCCAGTTTAAAAAAGTAACCGGCCTGACACCTTCTTATTTTAAAAAGAGCCGCAACCTTCCGCGCAAGCCACTGGATGATGTGTAGTCGTCAAAATTAAAGGCCGTATTTCTATTCCCTGTGCATCTCTGTGCTTACCGTGTCCCCGTGGTTCTCACAAAATCATGTAAATCAAATCCCGGATTGTGTAATAATGGCACTGCACTGCGTATGTAGTTTTGTAATATAAATTTTATTACAATGACGCATACTTATACCATTTCCGGCATGACCTGCAAAAACTGCGTGGCAAAAGTGAAAAGCCAGTTACTTTCTCTTGCAAACATTGAAGAAGCCGATGTACAACTGGAAGCACCACAGGCTACCATTAGCATGCAAAAACACGTTGCCGTAAACGAGTTGCAGGCGGCCGTTCACAAAGCGGGAAATTATACAATAACGGAAGCAGATGGCGGCATGAAGCATACAGTTTCTGTTTCATGGATTGCCACATACAAGCCGGTGTTACTGATATTTGCATACATAACCGGTATTACTTTACTGGTACAGGCATTTCATACTTCATTCAGCTGGATGGTATGGATGACACATTTTATGGCCGGTTTTTTCCTGGTTTTTTCCTTTTTCAAATTACTGGATCTGAAAGCGTTTGCAGAAAGCTATGCCATGTATGATATAGTCGCAAAAAAATGGAATGCCTGGGGATATGTTTACCCTTTTGCCGAACTGGCCCTCGGTATCGCTTATTTATTATTTCCCGAACAAATGCTCACCAGCCTTTGTACACTGGTAATTATGGGAATAAGCATGGTGGGTGTTGTACAATCGGTTCTTGCGAAACGAAAAATACCATGCGCCTGCCTTGGCCCTGTATTCAAACTGCCCATGAGTGCCATTACTATTATTGAAGATGGCCTGATGGTTGGAATGAGTGTAATAATGCTTGCCATGATCTAATTACTTTAACAAACTGTTCAAAGGCGATGCAGCAGTGAGGTAAAAAAATGTCTAAAAAATCAGCACCATGCAAAAGTTTTATACAGCCGCAATTGTAAGTTTTATTTTTTGTCTTCCCGTTTTTGCCCAGCATGAGCACCATGGCATGAAGGATACTTCCATGCATCCGATGAATATGACCGGCTCAATGTCAATGGATATGGACGATCATAGCATGAGTCATTCGTTTTCCAAAAATCTGTCTATGAACAGGAATGGTTCCGGTACCGGTTGGTTGCCGGATGCATCGCCCATGTATGGCTATATGACCCATTCAAAAAAATGGATGTACATGCTGCATGGCAATCTGTTTTTGCGGTATAACAAGCAAGACATTGGTAATAAAGGTGTGAGGGGAAATGAGAAATTTGATGCGCCGGACTGGCTCATGTTTATGGGGCAGCGCCAGGTGGGTAAAAACGGTTTGTTTCACTTTGGCAGTATGATTTCGCTGGATGCACTGACTGGCGGCAATGGCTACCCGCTTTTATTCCAGAGCGGTGAAGCATATAAGGGCAACCCGATTGTGGACCGCCAGCATCCCCATGATCTTTTTTCTGAACTATCAGTTGGGTATACCCAGGCTTTATCAAAAAAGACCGATGTGTTTGCATACCTCGGTTACCCGGGAGAACCTGCTTTGGGCCCGGTCGCATTCATGCACCGGCCATCTGCGCTTGATAATCCGGATGCGCCATTGTCTCATCATTGGGCGGACGCCACGCATATTACGTTCGGGGTAGCCACTATTGGTATTCGTTATAACAATTTTAAACTGGAAGGATCGTCGTTTACAGGCCGTGAACCTGATGACAGGCGGTTCAATTTCGATAAACCCCGTTTTGATTCATGGAGCACCCGCTTATCTTATAACCCATCACCGTGTTGGGCCCTGCAGGTGTCTCATGGTTTTATAAAAAGTCCGGAACTGTTACATGTTGGCGAAGACGTACACCGCACTACCGCATCCGCTATCTACAGCAAAACATTGCAGGACAGAAGCACATTCAATGCAACATTTTTATGGGGAATGAATAAAACAGCTGGTCATGATGGAGAACATGCAGCTTTGGCAGAAGCATCCTGGAGAATTAAAAAACTGGCGCTGCATGCAAGATATGAATGGGTACAAAAATCGGTAGAAGAACTAAACCTCGATGAAATAGTCTACGGTCATGATGCTGTATTTCCCATTAATGCTTTTACCCTGGGTTTAAACTATGATTTGCTGCAAACTCATCAAACACGCCTGGCCATTGGCAGCCAGCTGAGTTTGTACCACGCTCCCGCCAGCCTGAACAGTCTCTATGGGAAAAATCCTTTGGCCGCTGAAGTATACATCAGAATTTACCCTGGACTAATGGGTATGAAAATGTAAATAAACTTTAAGCAGGCGCTTCCGGCATACAAATAAACCTATGAATTGTTTGATTATTTACCATCCAATTTGGTAATGGAAAGGATATTGACTGTTATATACCCTTCATTACATAAATTGCATCCTCATTCTGTACAAATAAGTATAAACAAGGTAAAGGAAGAATAATCAATATGAAAAGAGTAGTTGTAACCGGGCTGGGCGCTTTAACGCCACTGGGTAATTCAGTCAGCGAATTCTGGAAAAATATCGTGGATGGAAAAAGTGGCGCCGGAATTATCACAAAGTTTGATCACACAAAGTTTAAAACACATTTTGCCTGTGAAGTAAGAGGCTTTAATGCGGAAGCTTATATCGACAAAAAGGAAATTAAGAAATATGATCTTTTTACGCAGTATGCCATTGCCGCTACGGATGAGGCTATAAAAGATGCCGGGCTTGATTTTGCCGCAATGCAGGAACATGAGCGTTATGATATCGGCGTTATATGGGCATCCGGCAACGGTGGTATAGGAACTTTTGAGGAACAGTTGAGAGAATATCATACTGGTGATGGCACTCCCAGGTTCAATCCATACTTCATACCAAAAATGATTGTGGATATTGCGGCCGGGGTAATTTCCATCCGTAATAAATTATATGGTCCTAATTATTGCACGGTATCAGCATGTGCTTCTTCCAATACAGCTATCATCAATGCATTTGATACCATACGTTTGGGTAAGGCAACAATTATGGTTGCCGGAGGTTCCGAAGCAGCTATTACTCCCTCATCTGTAGGTGGTTTTAATTCGGCCCAGGCATTGTCTAAAAACAATGATAATTATGCCAAAGCTTCCCGTCCTTTCGATAAGGACAGGGATGGTTTTGTTATGGGTGAAGGCGCCGGCGCATTAATCCTGGAAGAGTACGAACATGCAAAAAAACGGGGTGCAAATATTTATGCGGAAATGGCAGGGGGCGGCATGGCCGGAGATGCTTATCACCTCACTGGCACACCACCGGATGGGTTAGGCGCGTACCTGGGTATAACAAAAGCATTGGCCGACGCAAAACTAACACCTGATAAAGTAGACTACATTAATGTGCATGCTACGTCAACACCGCTGGGCGATATCAGTGAGCTGCATGGTATTAAAAGAGCATTTGGCCAGTTGCCGGTTGCCATCAGCGCCACTAAATCAATGACGGGTCATTTGCTGGGTGCAGCTGGTGCTATTGAAAGTGTAATTAGTGTATTGGCAATAAAAGATAATATTATACCTGCTACTATTAATACAGCAGCGCTTGATGAGAAAATTCCAGGGGGATTGAATATCATCCTGGGTAAATCTATTAATAAGCCTGTAAACTGCGTGCTCAATAATACCTTTGGTTTTGGGGGGCATGTTGCCAGTTCCATTTTCAAAAGATTTGAAGGATAAGAGGGAGTTTTATGATGTCTGATTTTTCAATGTCTGATTTCCCTGCCGCCAATATTTTTCACAATAATTGCATGATTTCAGGTAAAAGCCGATCGGTTTCCCCTGCAACTAAATTCAAAAAGCGTAACTTTCAGGTACGCTTTTTTTTATTCCAGACCCCACGATTTTTTACGCTAAAACATAATCCATCTATGGCTAAGTTTATTATAAACAAAAAGGAATATGAAGCAGATGTGCCGGCTGATATGCCCCTGTTATGGGTATTGCGTGATGTAATAGGTCTTACAGGAACAAAATTTGGTTGTGGCATGGCCCAGTGCGGCGCCTGTACCGTTCACCTGAATGGGGAAGCGGTAAGATCCTGTGTTACACTGGTATCAAGAGCTGAAGGACAACAAATCACTACCATAGAAGGATTATCAGCTGATTCGACCCATGTTTTACAAAGGGCATGGCTGGAAGAAGATGTTCCGCAATGCGGCTATTGTCAGTCGGGGCAGTTAATGTCTGCAGCGGTTTTGCTGCGCGGGAATCCCAATCCGACAGATAGCGATATTGACGATGCCATGAGCGGAAATATTTGCCGCTGCGGTACTTATCCCCGTATCCGCAAAGCCATTCACCTTGCTGCAAAACTTCAAAAACAAGAAAAAGCCAAATGAGTACATCAACCAATATAGATCGCAGGCAGTTTCTTAAATCAGGTGCCTTACTTAGCGGCGGGCTGGTTATTTCATTTATGTTGCCTGTAAGTGCGAAGCAATTAAAAAAACTACACGCGGCCGTCCCAAATCTTTATTTTACCCCCAATGCCTTTTTGCGTGTAGGGGTAGACGATAGCATTAATATTACACTTTCTCATGTTGAAATGGGCCAGGGTGTTTGGACAACACTGAGCATGCTGATAGCAGAAGAACTGGATGCCGATTGGAAAAATATTACGATTGAACACAGTCCTGCCGGCAAGTCCTATGTACATACTGCATATGGCTTGCAGATTACAGGTGGTTCAAGTTCTACCTGGTCGGAATTTGACCGGTACCGGCAAGCGGGCGCTACCGCCAGGGTTTTACTGGTGCAGGCTGCTGCCGAAAAATTTGGTGTGCAACCAGCAGACTGCCGTACAGAAAACGGGATGGTGATAGCGGGCAACCAGAAAATAAGCTATGGTGAATTGGCAATGGCTGCAGCAGCTTTACCGGCACCCGGCAACGTGGAGTTAAGAAAACCAGAACAATGGAAATACATTGGCAAAGGCGTAAAAAGGCTCGATGCGCCCGACAAAGTAAATGGTACTGCCAAATACGGGATGGACGTGCATTTTCCTGGTTTGCTGACTGCTTTGGTAGCCCATTCGCCTGTGATCGGTGGCAAGGTAATTTCATTTGATGCCACCGGTGCAAAAGCGGTTGCGGGTGTACGTGATGTAGTACAAATACCAACTGGTGTAGCAGTGATAGCGGATCATTTCTGGGCAGCTAAAAAAGGACGCGATGCATTGAAAATCGTTTGGGATCCCGGTCCCAATACAAACCTCAGCAGCGTGACCCAACTTGCTGATTACAAAAAGCTGGCCGGCGAAAAAGGGCTGCCCGCGCTGGAAAAAGGGAATGTGGAAACGGCTATGGGCAAAGCCGTTAAAATTGTTGAAGCCGAATATTCGCTGCCTTACCTGGCGCATGCAGCCATGGAGCCAATTAATTGTACGGTAAAAATTGAAGGCGATAAATGTGAAATATGGACTGGTACGCAAATGCCGGGGGTTGATCAGGCTGCTGCGGCTAAAATACTTGGGTTTAAAACGGAGCAGGTAGATATCATCACACCATACCTGGGTGGAGGTTTTGGGAGACGTGCAACGCCCAGTTCAGATTTTGTTTCGGAAGCGGTAGAGATAGCCAAAGCCAGCAAGAAGGCAATAAAGATGGTTTGGACAAGGGAGGATGATATGCGTGCCATGTATTACCGCCCGGCATTCCTTCATCGTATGCGCATCGGCGTAGATAAAGATGGTTATCCCATCGCCTGGAAACAGACCATTATCGGGCAGTCGCTTACTGCCGGAACACCATTTGATTCAAAAGCACCCATTGATGATGCCGCTGTAGAAGGTGTTAAAGATTCACCCTATATGACTGGCATTCCGGATATTTATATTGGCGCACAAAACCCTGCTATACCAGTACCTGTATTGTGGTACCGCTCTGTTGGTCATACGCATACAGGTTATGTTATGGAAACTATTATTGATGATTTAGCGCGGCAGGCTGGTAAAGATCCGGTAGAATACCGGAGGCATTTGCTGAAAGATCATAAAAGACATCTGGGTGCTTTGAACCTGGCAGTGGAAAAAGCCGGTTGGAGCAAACCTTTACCTAAAGGCCATTTTCATGGGGTGGCGGTACATGAGGCATTCAGAAGTTTTGTTTGCCAGGTGGCTGAGATTTCTTTGGATGAGCGTGGCCATGTTAAAATTCATAAAGTGGTTTGCGCCATAGATTGCGGCCTTGCCGTTAACCCGGATGGTGTAAAAGCGCAAATGGAAAGCGGCATTATTTTCGGCATTACCATGGCATTGTATGGAGAGATTACCATTGATAAAGGAAAGATACAGCAGAGTAATTTCCATGATTATAAAATAGCCCGCATAAATGAAGCGCCGGCAATAGAAGTGTATATAGTTCCCAGTACGGATGAAATGGGCGGAGCCGGTGAACCATGCGTTCCGCCAACAGCACCCGCTATTGCCAATGCTATTTTTGCAGCTACCGGTAAACGCATAAGAAAACTTCCTTTTGGATCCATCAATCTGAAACAGGCTTAAGAATGAAAAAAGTAATCAACCCCCATATTGTTATTTTACTGCTTGTAGTTTTTGTGGCTTTTTCTTCTTTTGCGGTGTCCTATAATTTTGCGGAAAACCCTTTAAGAAAAACGCCGGTAAATAATTTTCCGCCGGTAAAAGATAGTATCGGTTCGCAAAAAGCTTTTCTTGCTGCCTATAAAGTATTAATGAGCCCGCGTTGTATGAACTGTCATCCTGCAGGCGATATACCACTACAGGGAGACGATAACCATTTGCACACGCAGGGGGTAAAAAGAGGTGCAGATGGAAAAGGGGTGTATGCATTGAAATGCGCCAATTGTCATCAGCCGCAAAACTCAGTTGGTATTCACATGCCGCCGGGTAATCCTAACTGGCACCTGCCACCAGCCAATATGAAAATGATTTTTGAGGGTAAATCACCCAAAGAACTGGCAGCGCAATTAAAAGATCCAAAACGCAATGGTAATAAAACCATGGCGCAGTTAATTGATCATGTTACCAATGATAAATTGGTATTGGGTGGATGGGATCCCGGTGACGGGCGAACCCTGCCACCTTTGAGCCATGAAGCGTTTGCAAAAAATTTCAAATTGTGGATAGATAAAGGCGCTTACCTGCCTTCAAAATAGAATGGTGCATGAAAGAAATACAAGAAATTATAAAATCATATGATGCTGCCATAAAAGCCGGTAAGAAAACTGCACTGGCCACCGTGGTACATGTAGACGGTTCTTCCTATCGCAGACCCGGCGCACGTATGCTGATTACAGAAGACGGGGCACTTACCGGTGCCATCAGCGGTGGCTGCCTGGAAGGTGATGCATTGCGCAAATCCCTGCTGGTAATTATGCAGCAGGAATCCATGCTGGTTACCTATGACACAAATGATGAAGACGATGCAATCATCGGGCTCGGACTGGGTTGCAATGGTATCATACAGGTTTTAATAGAACCTGTAAATGCAGAAAAAACCAATAATCCCATCAGTCTTTTAAAAATAATTGCGGACAAAAAGAAGAATGCATCGTTGGTTACATTGTTTTGTCTGTCAGATAAAAAAAATCCACAACCGGGAACTTGTTTATTACTTGAAGAAGACGGACTTATAACCGGGGATAGTATTTACCTGAAAGAAGTTTTAATAGCAGGAGCCGAGAAAGTGATGCAAAACCAGCAATCATCATTTCATAATTATGTTACAGGTAGATTTCAGTTTACGGCCTTTACAGAATTTATTCCACCGGCTGTTTCACTTATAATTATTGGCGCAGGAAATGATATTCTGCCGCTGGTTACTATGGCTGAAATATTGGGTTGGGAAACAACTGTAATAGATGGGCGCCCTTCCCATGCAAAAAAAGAAAGATTCCCGGCTTCCTGCAATGTATTACTGGCAAAGCCGGAACAGGTGATTGATCAAATAAATATAAATAACAGAACGGCCATTGTGTTAATGACACATAATTATAATTATGACAGGGCTATGTTAGGGGCACTTGCAAATAAAGAAATCATGTACACAGGAATGCTGGGCCCCAGAAAAAAACTAGAGCGGATGAAGCAAGAGTTAGGTGAGAAAGGAATTGAGTTTACGCCTGTACAATTATCAAGAATCCACAGCCCGGTTGGGCTGGATATTGGAGCAGAAACTGCTGAAGAAATTGCTTTAGCAATACTTGCAGAAATAAAAACAGTATTTGCCGTTGCAAAAGCTATACCGCTGAAAGATCATACAGCGCCTATTCATAACAGATCTGCTTTGGCCATTGAACAAATGAATTTTTCCGGCAAATAATCTGCGCTTCTTTGTCAGGGATAAGTAGGTAAAGCCAGCATATCATATAAGTTTATGAAGGAACAATGCGATATCATCATTCTTGCAGCGGGTTCATCATCCCGTTTGGGTACGCCCAAGCAATTGCTTCACTATAAACACAATACGCTTATACAACATTCTATAGA
>JBDSOC010000066.1:0-18703 GCA_039915085.1 Chitinophagaceae bacterium | reverse complement strand
GCTGTTAAAGAAATAGAAGTACCGTCCGCTTGCAGGATAATCAGTAACATCCAGTCAGCCTTTCAGCCCGGCTATCCGCGCCCGGTATACAGAATGTAACATCGCTAAAAAATATTTTATCTTAAATAGAACCGTATGGCTTCCATAACCAGTAAAAGCAGTGTAGACAAACTGCTTTTTTTTTTCTAACGATTGACTGCTCTGAGAAACATTTATTAAACAGATATGCTAATAGCTGCAGATTAATTAGTCATCCCTTAAAAGGTAGGATTGGTGCAGCTGAAGTTACAGTAGTACAGAAACCTAATCAGGGAACTATCTCGAAATCGGGCAAATAGAGACGTTTCCATTTTCCTTCTCCATTATTGGATAAGGTGGCCAAAGGCCGGATGAGGTGAATTTCGACTGGCTTTTTTGCGGTACTTATTTTCCATAAAAAAGTACCAAAGGTAAATTGGAAAAGATGATTTTGCAAGATTTCGTAACTATTATATAAAAAGCCAGTATTTTTTAGAATACAATATGGAAGATAAAAACTGCCAGCAAGGATTTCAGACTTTTTAAGAGTTAACTAATTAGTTTGCTGGTGTGCCTAAATAATAAGATTGCAATGATAGTTTATTTTATAAAGTCTATCAAATTTATAGACTTTTATGAAAAATTTTTAATTTTTGTTTGTTTTTTGGTAATTACCCTTTACTTTTGTTTTAGTTCTTTACAATACTTATCAAGAAAGGCTGAGGGTAATGGCCCAAAGAAGCCTTGACAACCTGCCTGGTAGTTGAAACGTACTTTATTGCGTCTCTGCTGCCAGGCAAGGTGCCAATTCCATCTCTGTTAATAGTCAATATTAAACAGGGACAGATAAGTCGGACAGCGTTTTGAATAACTCACTATATTTCAAACCTTCTGACTATATTCAGGAGGTTTTTTTATTTAAAACCAGCCTGTATGGTTGCTGCGGCTCTTTCGTTGGTAAGTATATTTTTTAACATTAAAAAACCAACAAATTATGTCTATTACAGCAACACAGCTAATCCACAGTATTCCTGCAGACCCGTTAACAGGCGCTATTTCAGTTCCTATATATCAAACTTCAACGTTTGTGCAGGAAGCGCCCGGTGTAAATAAAGGATATGATTATGCCCGGACAAACAATCCAACAAGAACAGTGCTTGAACAACTGCTGGCCCAATTGGAAAATGGGCATACGGGTGTAGCATTCAGCAGTGGACTTGCCGCTATTGATGCCGTTGTTAAATTGTTGAAAAGCGGCGATGAAATTATTGCGGCAGATGATATATATGGTGGCGCCTTCAGGTTATTTGCCCGTGTATATGAAAAATTTGGTATTACAGTTACTTATGTTGATGCAACAAATGCTGAGAACATTTTTGATGCTATTACTCACCGCACCAAACTGGTATGGATTGAAACGCCTACAAATCCAACATTAAAAGTTGCTGATATTGCAGCCATTTCAAAAATAGCCAAAGCCAGTGGCTGCCTGCTTTGTGTTGACAATACTTTTGCTACGCCTATATTGCAACAGCCGCTTTTACTGGGTGCTGATATTGTTGTTCACTCTGCTACAAAATACCTCGGTGGACACAGTGACCTGATTGCAGGATGTGTAATTACAAAAGAAAAAGCATTGGGAGAGGAAATTAAATTTTTACAGAATGCCTGTGGCGCCATTCTTTCACCGTTTGACAGCTGGCTGCTCATACGCGGTATAGAAACACTGCCATTGCGCATTAAGCAACATTGCCACAGTGCGTTGCTGATTGCAGAATGGCTGCTGCAACATCCTGCTGTTGAAAGAGTATATTATCCCGGATTAAAACATCATCCTAACCATGCTGTTGCAGTAAAGCAGGCAAGTGGTTTTGGCGGCGTTGTTTCTTTCTCATTAAAAGATGATACTGAAGAAGCCGCTCATGCATTTGTAACGGCTACAGGTTTGTTTAAGCTGGCAGAAAGCCTGGGTGGTATTAAAAGTTTATTGTGCCATCCTGCAAGTATGACGCACAAATCTATACCAGTTGAAAAGCGCCATGAAACTGGCGTTACAGATAGTTTAATCCGTTTGTCAATAGGACTGGAAGAAGCAGAAGATTTAATAACTGATCTTGAACAAGCCTTTTGTAAACTGACGGTGCGTAAAAAGGAAGCCTGTATAACAGGATGAAGGATAAAGAAAAATATGGTAAAATATGTGGTCGGTACCGGGGGTCAGACCACATATTCCTAATTTACAGTTCACCTTTGGAGGCAGCATAGAGTTCGTACCAATCCTGCCGGTCAAGGTCTATTGAAAATGCATTTACTATATTCCTGATGCGCTGTTCATTGGTGGTGCCAATAAGCGGAAGCGCACCAAATTTTACCAGCCATGCAACTGCAATGGATTCAATATCTGCGTCGTATTTTTTTGCTATTTCTACCAGCTTCCTGCGTACCCTGATAGCATCTTCATCTGTACCGGTTGCTATCCTGCCGCCCGCAAGGGGAGCTGATGCCAGTGGTCGCATATATCTTTGTTTGATATAATCAACCTGGCCATTATCTAAAGCGGAAGTGTTCAGCAGGTTAAGCTCAATATGATTGGTTACAATTGGAACGCGTAAATACGAAGCCAGCAGCTGATGCTGAAAAACAGAGAAATTGGTTACCCCTATATTTTTTACTTTACCTGAATCTTTTAGTTGCGCAAGCGTCAATGCAGTTTCTTCGAGGCTGGAAAGCGGATCAAGGTGGTCAAGTAAAAAAATATCTATGTAATCAGTTCTTAGTTTGCGTAAAGAGTTGTCTACACTTTTCAGAATATGTTCCCGGGATGTATCATAATGCTTAACCCTGATTCCGGGCTGGTCTGCGCCGGGCAGGCGCAGTCCGCATTTGGTAAATAATACAATGTCTTCGCGTTTAAAAGATTTGGCACTTATCAGGTTGCCAAATATTTCTTCACACTGGTATGAGCCATAAATATCTGCATGATCAAAAGTGTTTATCCCCAGTTCCAGGCAGAGATTTACAATCTTTTCCATGGAGGCCTGCGTATTGGGGGCCTCTGTTGCCCACCTGTAAAAACCATAAATAGCCGGTGACACTTTTGGTCCTGAATCACTTAAATAGATCTTTTGCATGGGGAATGTTTATATGGATGCAATAATCAGTGTTTTACTGACTTTGTCAAAATTAATCAGCTTCAGTTGTATAACCGTAAATATTTTAACCTTTTTTGAAGAACTTATGTATTTCTGTTTTATATTTGTCTACTAATTTAGTAGACTATAAATACTGATTGCCTTATGACACTGCATCTGGCCAAATATAGATTGCTTAGCCCGGCGGCAAACTGCCATGGTTCCTCCTTTGTTGCTACCTGCAGCCCGGAAATCTGCTGTTGTTGTTAAGCTGTGCTGTAAACCAGGATAGCTTGTCTTTCATTCCTTTTCGTTTGCTGCCAGCCCGTCTTTGCCAGCAGCCATTCTTCATCTCACAAAATATATTACAAATGAAAAAAGTATTTGCAAATGCCATGCTGGTATTTATGCTCACCTGTACAATCACTTGCATGGCTCAGTCAAAACCCATAACCATTAATGGTAGAATCACTTCTTTTGAGGAATCACTTCCGCTGGAGGGAGTGAGTATACAGGTTAAAGGCAGCGCAAACAATACGGGTACGCAGGCGGATGGAACGTTTAGCCTTTCAGTCTTGCCGGCAGAAAAAATTTTGCTGGTAAGTTCGCCAGGTTATGAAAAAAGGAGGTATCCGTTACCACTGCAAGGGAGTATGATATTGTTTTGAAAAGGAGTAACAATATTTCTTACAAAAAACAAAGCAATGCAATTGCCGGTCCGGCCAAAAAATGAAATGCTAAAATGATCTTTTCGAAGAACCTTTATCCTGTTCTGCTGTAAGCATTAAGAATAAAATACGACAAATAACGACCAGTATGGCAAAGTTTATAACAAGAATAAAATTACTCAGTGCAGATGAAAAGGATTATGAAATCCTGAACAGGGAAATAGAAAAAGAGCCTTCTGTATTGAAGACAAAGAACTTATTTGTTACAGCAAATAAAATAAAAAAGGGCGAATACAATTACCGTGGAAATATTACTTTACAAGATGTGGCAGATGTTGTATACAGGGCAATTAAGAAAACCGGCCGGGATTACACATTTACTATCATGAAAAATAAAGGCAATTATAATCCTGACAGCAATTAGTGCATACGGCCTGATTTTCCCCCCGGGGTAGCCACCTGATTGATTAAAAAGCAGTAGGTTTACATACAATTTGCATATTTATAAGAGATAAACCATTGTCTTCTTAATAATAAGCCATTAAAATAGCATTTGTATGAAAAAGATAATAAAAGTATTATTGTTTTTACTGCTTTCAAAAGCCAGTATTTCGCAACACAAATCTGTGTTAACTGTCAATGAGTTTGAAAAAGCCATACAGGCAAAAAGCGTGCAGTTGATAGATGTAAGAACACCGCAGGAATTTAAAGAAGGATATATAAAAGGCGCAGTAAATGCAGATTGGCAAAGCGGGAAGCAGTTTGCTGAAGAAGTAAAGAAATTGGATAAAACAAAACCTGTATATCTCTATTGTTTAAGTGGAATACGCAGCAGTAAAGCAGCAGACTGGCTTGCTGAAAATGGATTTGCAGAAGTTATTAACCTGGAAGGTGGTATAAAAGCATGGAAAGCTGCTGAAAAAAAAGTAGAGGTAAAATAATTACCGGCAACGGGGTAAAACATACACGTGAATTTTCTCTTCTCTTTCTTTTTTAGTTTTACAGGGTCACTTACTCCGGGTACCATTAACCTGAGTGCTGTTCAACTCGGGCTTGATAAAAAGCCTCATATTGCGTGGCGGCTTGCATTAGCAGCTGCTTTCATGGAATATATATATGCGTGGCTGGCCGTAAAATTTGAATCCTTCATTACATCTGCACCTGTTGTAGTGAAAAATTTTCAACTAATTGCAGCTGTTGTTATGTTTACACTTGGCATACTCACCATCAGGGCTGCTTCCGGCCCTTCAAAATTTACAGAACATTTTAATAACAGCGGGTTTCGACGGGGACTTACACTTGGTATACTTAATCCATTGGCTATGCCATTCTGGATTGGTATTACTGCTTATCTTAAAAGCCAGCATTGGATTGACCTGTCAACCAATTTTCAGCTACATACCTATCTGGCCGGAGTTTCTGCAGGCGTTTTTACACTGTTGGTATCAGTTGCTTACCTGGCCAATAAAGTTGTTTCTGTAATACAAAATAGAAATGAGTTGTTGAAAAAGATACCAGGCTTTATTATGCTTGCGCTGGGGCTGTTTGCACTAATACGTTACCTGTGGCGGTAAAATTAACCGGCAGACCACCCATTTCCCGGCACATTATTTTTTTATAATGGCAGCGTATATACCAGCGGTATTGTAAAGGGATGGTATCCGTCGTAGTTTTGTAAAAGAACCATAACCGGCTTTTGCAAATAATAATTGTAATGACTGACTGCTCAGCGGGTAGGGCACCCAGGGATTGGGTTTATCAGTATCGTATTCTACTATAAGAAAACTGCCTTTAGGAGAAAGTTGTTTTTCAATTGTGTTAATAAAATTTATTTTATCAGCTACATAGTGAAGCGAATTTGCCAATAGTATGCCATCAGGCTCACCCACAGGCAGGGGATCTGTAAGAAAATCCATTTGCTGTGTTTTGATATTTATATTATGGGGATTGGGTAATAATTTTAACGATACAGGAGATTTATCTACTGCATAAATACTACTGCCTTCTGGCAGAAGGTTTGCCAACGCAAAAGTAAAAAGACCTGAACCGCAACCTAAATCCACCCACCGGGCATTTGGTTTTTCAGCAATATCAGTGTGATTAATAAGCGCAATGGCATGCTGCAGATTCATTATAAAGTACTAGTTGTTATGAAATGATTAATAGTTTGCCTGTCCCGCATCGACCCATGTAATTTTCCTTTTTTATCAATGTGTAATTTTAAATGGTCTTAAACTTCATTTCATCACTTAATTTTTTGCAAGCGGATGTTGCAGGTATATAATTATGACGGCGGGTATATTTGTATGCTTTTGTCCGCATTGCAAAGATGAAAACAACGACATTTTTCCAGGCAAGTCAAATGAATATCAGTTCCTTCTTATCCGCCAAATTTAAATTCTTCAATTTCCCTGTAAAAATCCATAGCCCGCATTACTGCATTGCCACCTGATCCTCCAATCAGTATCTTCACCCATTTTTTATGGGCGTTGGCCAGGGTGTGATTTTTATAAAGCCAGTATGCCAGCCAGGTAAATGAAGCCGTCATAAGAAATTGAAAAATAATATAGCCCCATGATACACTATGCGGAAACCATTTGTTGCTCAGGAAAAAGGTGGTCCAAAAAGGAAATTGTAAAACCATAATGCGGCTATGCTTAAAAATGGATAATTGCAATTTGCTTAATTTTTGCTGTATCTCAGTTATGCTTCCATCGTAATTAATATTATTTGCCCAAACCAGGTGCTTAATATAATCATAGAGCGCTTTTATATTAATCAGGAATATTATACCCATCGACCCTATAAAATAGTTTGCTGCAGGTAAATAATGTGAAATTGCAAAAAATAATACAGTGCCCAATAAAATTAAATAAATAATTGCTATTACAATTCCCCGTGCTTTAAAACGGATGAGCGATTGCAGGGACGATTCGGCTTTTTTGCTGATGGTTTCTTTCAGAAGCCGCTGATTGATCGCCAGCGACTGATCAATTTTTTGATAATGTTCTTTCCATAAAAGAACGAAATTTGTTTCTTCCATAATGTTACATAGTTATTTGTGAAAATCTTTGTTTCAAAAACATTTTTATCCTGCCAATTTTTGTTGCCACATTGGTTTCGGTAATACCGATAATTTCCGCTATTTCTTTATGGCTTTTTTCTTCCAGGTAAAGTAAAATCAGTGCCTTGTCCAGTTCTTTCAGTTCAGAAATAAACTGTTGCAGCAATAGAATGTGTTGTTCTTTTTCTGGCGGAATTTCCGGTTCTTTTATATTGATAAGTTGTTCAGTTAGCTGGGTTACCGGTGTTTCTTTTTTTTCTTTACGGTAAAAGGAAATAGCAGTATTTAAGGCAACGCGGTACATCCACGTAGAGAATTTACAGGTTGTTTTATAATTATGCCAGGAGCGCCAAAGCTGGTATATAATCTCCTGTGCCAGGTCCTCATGATCACTGGTATTGCGGCAATAGGAATGACAAATCTTAAATATAATCCCCCTGTTATCCTGGATGAGCTGTACAAATTTTTCTTTATTGCTCAGTTTGTCCATATGCACTTTTAATAATAGTCTTTCATTATTATTCGCGGAAAGTTCAGAAAAATCACAAATTTGAAAGAAATTATTATCTGAAAAAAATTTTGGGAATTACCGGGATAGTAAATATATGAGCCCGTTATAACGACTGGAGAATATTAATTGATTTTTTAGAAGTTCATTTTACAGATTAATTCCTTCATGAATTTACACGCAACCATGGGTGTCATATTATTAACATTTGGGCAGGATTGTATTCAACAATGCCCGCATCCCATACCGGAACATTATTTACTATATTATTTTTATTGGCTTCCTTGTACTGATGCAGCTGGTTCATGATGCGATATACCTGGCGCAAAGCCGGCTCAAATACATGCGGGTCTAAGAAATATACAACGGCGAAAAAAGTTTTTTAATAAATTGAAATCTTTCATTTTAATAATGTGCATGCCAAATTTCTTTGCCTGTTCTATCTGGTGCGCAGTGAGTATACGGATGCTAACTGTGTTAATGATTGATATTCCGATAAGTTTACTTATAGCGGTGGTTATTTCAGATCCACACGCTTGCCGGTTGCTGCACATTTATAAATCGCTTCTACAATGCGGATATCGCGCAAACCTTCTTCACCGGGAACCAGCATCGGTTTCTTTTGCATAATGCCCATTGCATTATCGTCCATCTGCCTGGCTTGCTGCCAGGGGACTTCATAGGCTGTATAAATATCTCCCAGCGGACTGGTTCCTTTTATATCATTGTATGCAGAATATGGTTGCAGTTTAATATCTCCTTTATCACATTTAATATTCATGAAATTAACGTTCTCACCAAAAGTACTTTTAATTGTAGCAAGAACGCCTCCTGGAAATTCCAGGGTTGCTTCTACTGTTTCATCAAGACCGTTTTTATATATTTCTGGTCTTGTGGTAGAAGTTTTTGCGGTTACAATAGCCACCGGTTCCATGCCAGCACCCAGTCTTGCACCCTGTATTGCATAAACGCCCATATCATAAGAAACACCGCCACCCATTTCTTTTTTTTGTTTCCAGTGGTTGGTGCGATCATCCCGGTAACCAGCGGCACAATCAACCTGCTTTACCTTACCCAATAAATGATTGTTGACTATTCTCGTATACTCCTGTGTATTGGGTTCGTGGTGAAGCCGGTATCCAATGGCCAGCGATTTTTTATTTTTATTGCAGGCATCAATCATGTCTTTACATTCTTTTTCTGTGATAGCCATTGGCTTTTCACACCATACATCTTTACCTGCATTGGCAGCCCTGATTACATATTCGCGATGCATGGAAGGCGGTAACACAATGTAAACAACATCTATATCCGGGTTATTGGCAATGCTGTCAAAATTATCGTAATTGTAAATATTTTTATCCGGTATATTATATTTTGCTTTCCATGCAACGGCTTTGGATGGCGTACCTGTAACTATCCCTGCCAGGTAGCAATTTTTTGTTTGCTGCAATGCAGGCGCCAGCAAATCTGTGCTGTAATAACCAAGTCCAACCAATGCAATGCCCAGCTTATCTTTTTTTTGTGTGCCTGCTAATAAAATATTGGGCGAGAGGAGCAATGCGCCGCTGCTTAGTGCAATTGTTTTTAATGCGTCTCTTCTTGATTGCTGTTGCATCGTTAGTGTATTTTGGTGAAGAAAGTAAATGACAGGTATGAAGTTAGTAAAATACCCCTTACCCCCCTAAAGCGGAGATGTTGAACTATGTTAAATGATTTGTTCATACAGTTGATCTACTCCGTAAATTAAAATCATACAGATTGTATTTTTTTTTCGGGTTAATGAATTTCCAGGTAATGAAATGTTGTAATTTCTTTTATCTGATCTTTTGGGCGGGACAAGCATCTCCCATCCAGGGATTTTGGGGTCAATGTAATCTTCTTTTCTTTATCATACCCCCTTTTGTGTCTTTTACAGAATTTCTTACCACAAATGCGTGGGGGTCTATGCGTTCGATGGCCGCATTTAACCTGCTTACTTCAAGTCTTGTTATAACAGTGTATACAATATCTATATCATAGGTTTCGCCGCTTTTACCATAACCCCTTTTACCCCGGTAAACTGTAACACCCCTGCCCATTTCATCGGTTATCATTTTACGGATTAAATCGTTTTTTACTGATATAATGGTAACGCCGGTATATTCTTCAATGCCCTCAATAATAAAATCTACTGTTTTGGATGCGGACAGGTAGGTAAGTACTGAGTAAAGCGCAGTTTCTACCGACAGCAGGTAGGCCGCTATGCAAAAAATAATAATATTGAATCCCAGTATTATATCACCAATGGTAAGGCTCGACTTCCTGCTTAAAAAAATGGCCAGCACTTCTGTACCATCCAGTACAGCGCCACCACGTACAGATAAACCAATACCAGCTCCCAGGAAAAAACCACCAAATACAGCCACCAGCAATTTATCGTGCGTCACATCCGGGAAAGGAAAAAAAGCAGTACACAACGCCAGCCCGATTATAGCAAGACTTGCCTTAATAGCAAACGCCCTGTCAATTACAATCAATCCCAGTAATACAAAAGGAATATTAATAACCACCAGCACAACAGCCAGCGGAAAAGAAGCGAGTTCAGATATCATCAGGGCTATGCCTGTAGCACCACCATCAATGAATTTAGCCGGAAGTAAAAAACTTTTGAGTCCAAACCCTGCGCAAAAAATGCCGGCAGTTATAAGCGTGATATCTTTTACCTGCCTCCATACATTCAGACGCAATTCCCTTATTCCCTTTGCGAGTTCAAAGGGGGATAATTGTTCCTGTTTACTTTTTTTCCGGTAAACAGTATTAATAACAATCTGGGACCACAGATGATTCATCCCGATAAAGATAATAAAAGCAGCCTTGTTATCCGGTTAAAATCTATTACTGATTGTATAAACTGTTTCATATCTTCAGCAGCAGCATAATATATTTAATGGATCACACGCAACTTAAGAAAACCATTGGCCTGTGGCCGGCTGTTTCTATTATCATTGGCAGTATTATTGGTTCCGGTGTATTTATGAAACCTGCTACCATGGCGGCGCAGGTAGGCTCACCATTATGGTTGACCGCAGTTTGGATCATAGCAGGACTTTTTTCATTAATCGGCGCACTTATTTATGCAGAGGTTGGCGCGATGTTACCAGAAACAGGAGGGCAGTATGTTTATTTCAAACATATGTATGGAAAATTCGTTGCATTTTTATACGGGTGGGCGGCATTTGCAGTTATTAATACTGCAGCAGTAGCGGCTATTTCATTTGTATGTTCTCAATACGCAGATTATTTTTTGCATTTACCAAGGCTTGATGCGGCGGCAGAGCATTCCTTCGCAGTACACCTGCCTTTGCTGGGCACCCTGTATCCACTGGAAAATATTGGTGTAAAATTACTGGCAGTGGTACTGGTAGTTGGCTTAACAATTTTGAATTATATAAGTGTACGTGCAGGAACTGCGTTGCAGGTTATTTCAACCGTAGTAAAAATGATGGTGGTAGGTGCGCTGGTGTTTGGCATTTTTTTTTCCGGCAAAGGGTCTGCAGGTAATTTTATACATTCCATTCATCCAAAAGAAGGAATTGGTTTATTAAGCGGTCTTGTTGGCGCTTTAACCGGCGCCTTTATGGCTTATGACGGGTGGATAAACATAACTTTTGTAGGAGGAGAAATCAGTAATCCTCAAAAAACAATTCCGAAAAGTTTATTTATTGGCGTATTTGCGTGCATAGTTTTGTATATACTGGTTAACCAGGCTTATCTCTATGTGTTACCGGTAGAAAAAGTGGCGGCATCATCATTGGTAGCTGCTGATGCCATTTCAATTGCGCTTGGTACCACCAGCGCGGCTATTGTTGCCGCTATGGTTGTCATTTGCACATTCGGTGCCATTAATGGAAATATTATGTCCGTTGCAAGGGTTACTTATGCCATGAGTATTGACAAAGTTTTTTTATCATGGACAGGCAAAGAACATCCGCGTTTCCGTACGCCAGGCAATGCACTATTGTTGCATGGAATATGGGCATCATTGCTTGTAATCAGTGGATCTTTTGATATGCTGGCAGATATGTTTACATTTATTTCATGGATTGCTTACCTGATGGGCGCCGTAGGTATTTTTATTTTGCGGAAAAAAATGCCGCATACAGCAAGGCCCTACAAAGCCTGGGGTTACCCTTTGCTGGCAGGTTTGTTCATAGCATTTGCTGCATTTTACGTGGTAAGCACTATATGGAATGATGTAAACAATTATAATACTGGCAAAGCGCCTGTTATTAATTCATTGCTGGGATTGGCCATTACCGCATTGGGCGTTCCAGTCTACTGGTATTTCAGGGTGAGGCAAGACCGAAAGGCGGAAATGGAAAATCAAAAACCGGCAGCCTGATTTTTTAAAACCGCGTCATAATAAAGACATCTGTCTTTTGAGTGTATTCGTATATAAAGCATGGAACTGGAAAAAATAAAAATACTATCTTTTCACCTGCTGTCTCCTTTATTGCTATTATTTGGTGGTGTAATATTAACGTCAGCCTGCACAAAGAAAAATACAATGACTACTGCCGGTAATGGCACACAAATATATAATAACACTATGCCAGATACCGGAACAAAAAAATACCTGGCATTGGGTGATTCTTATACTATTGGTACATCTGTAAGTGAAACAGAGCGGTACCCGGTACAAATAGTTGCATTGCTGAAAGCAGAGGGTATTAATATGGCATACCCCGAAATTATTGCTACCAATGGCTGGACGACCGGTGATTTAGTGTATGCTACCAAAGACAGGCCGGTTACTACTTCTTATGATGCAGTTAGTTTATTAATTGGTGTTAACAATCAATACCAGGGAAGAAGTCTTTCAATGTACAAACAGGAATTTACTGCGCTTGTACAACGTTCTATTCAGCTGGCTGATGGTAAACCGGATCATGTTTTTGTATTATCGATACCCGATTATTCGGTAACGCCTTTTGCAAGCGGCAGCGACAGGCAAAAAATTGCAGCCGAAATTGATGATTTTAATGAAGCTAATAAAATGATTGCTGCAGATTTTAAAGTACATTACCTCAACATAACTGAAGCGTCAAGGAAAGCTGCGGTGGATCTTTCACTGGTTGCAACGGATGGGCTGCATTTTTCCGGTAAAGAATATGCTGTATGGGCGCTCCAGCTTGCGCCAATGATAAAAGCGGTATTGCAATAACAATATTTTTATGCTGTACTGCCGTTATTCGTGCATTCAGTAAGTTTCGAATAATTAAAACCAACCATGCCTCCACTTAAAACACTTTTACTGGTTGTTGTCGCCTGTATTTATTGTTTAAAATCGCCTGCACAGGTTATGATACCTGCATTTACCGGTTATGCGTTGCCGGCAGAAGATGGTAATGAAGAAGATGAAAACGCATTATTCAGTGAAAAAGCGGGTGTACATAACTGGACAAATACCAAACAGCAATTACAATATTTTTTCAATGTTGCCAATAGTGGGTCACTCAGCATATATCTTCTGATGAAAAATAGCTCACCCGGTGCCCAATTGCAGGTCGCGGTAGTAAATAAAAAATTTGTTGTAAATGTTCCGGCTGCCAATATATTCAAAAGAGTATTTGCCGGCACGGTTGATATCAAAAGCCCTGGTTTTTATTCTATTAATATTGCAGCACTTAAAAAAGCAGGTACCACCATAGGTGATATACAATCAATAGAATTAAGTGGTAAGGCTGCGGAAGGCGTACAATTTAATGCAAAGCCAAGGCGCAATGCAGCATCTGTTCATTTACGGTATACCATTCCGGATACAACCAAAGCGGTGTCATTTTACAGTGAACTAACAGTGCCTGCGGGTGCTGATCCGCAGCACACTTATTATATGGCCTGTGGTTTTGCGAGGGGTTATTTTGGAATACAGGTAAACAGTTCCACCGAACGCAGGGTAATTTTTTCTGTATGGGATGCCGGCAAGGAAGAAATGGATAGAAATAAAGTGCCTGAAGAAAAAAAAGTGCAGTTGATGGGCAAGGGGATAGGTGTAATTGCAGAGGGGTTTGGCAATGAAGGCACTGGCGGTCATAGTCACCTGGTATATAATTGGAAAGCCGGGGAAACGTATAAATTTTTAGTAACCGCATTGCCTGACAGTGCCCCTAAAACTACCATCTATACAGGTTATTTTTTTATGCCTGAAACAGGAAAATGGAAACTCATTGCCGCATTTAAAGCGCCTGAAGATGGGAAGTATTTAAACCACCTGTATTCTTTCCTGGAAAATTTTGTGGGTGTAAATGGCCAGTTACAGCGCAAAGCATTTTATGGCAACCAATGGGTAAGGGCTGAGAATGGGCAATGGAGTGAAATTACCAAGGCCTCATTTTCTTATGATGCAACAGGGAAAGCAAAAGACAGGCTGGATTATGGTGCAGGGAGTGCGGGTGACAAGTTTTATTTATGGAACGGCGGTTTTCAAACAGCGGATGCAAAGTATGCTGATACATTTTCGCGGAAAGCTGTAATACAAAACCCGGCAATAGATTTTTATAATAATGCAGACAGTACAGCACAGGCGGCAATTGACAGGCAAGCTATTCTTGATATAATTGCAGCCGGAAAATCAGATACTACCGCCTCTAAAGACGGACTGTTTTATAAAATATTGAAAGATGGAACAGGCCCCAATGTTATGGCGAGCGATACCGTTGTGGCCTATTACAAAGGGTCATTGTTGAATGGTGAAGTGTTTGATGAAACCAAAGAAAAGCCGGCATCTTTCCCGTTGAACCGTTTAATAAAAGGCTGGCAAACTGGATTGCCTTTGTGCAGGGTTGGCGGCAAGATAAGATTGATCATTCCTTCTGGCCTGGCTTATTCTATCCGTACCCGTTCGCCTAAAATTCCACCCAATAGTGTATTGCTGTTTGATATAGAAGTGGTGGAGGTAAAAAGACAGCTAAAATTATAAAGTGATTTTTGCTTGCGCCGGATTAACAGGGAAAAGGAGTGTACTGACTTTCCACCTGCATTTACCTTGTCAGCATTTGTATAATTGATGCATGTTGCGGGTATGCTTTCAACAAGTCATTTCGTTCTCCCAATTCGAAATCAGCAAAATCAAATCCAGGTGATACGGTACAACCCACCAGCGAGTAATCGCCTCCTTCTTTTACTTTAGAACCAAACCAGCTGCCTGCTTTTACCAGGCATTGAAAATTTTCATTGTTTTCAGGATTATTGCCCAGGACGTGTTGGGTAATGTTGCCGGCCGCATCAATTTCATACACCATTAACGGATCACCATAATAAAAATGCCATAGCTCATCAGATGCAATCCTGTGCATGGCAGAGAACTGATCTTTATCCAGTAAAAAATAAATAGCAGTAGCTGCGGGGCGCGGACCCTTAAAGACGGGAGGCAGGTGGTGATGGAGTATCGTAACAGCCGAGCAATATGTTCTGAAATAAGAGCCGCCTTCTATATGCCTGGTAAGTTGTAATTTATTTATCCAGTAGTCAGCAGAAGGCCTCATATCATTGCTCAATTTTTACTTTTGTTGCTGTATTTCCATAGTACCATGCGTTCAGTAATTCTTTAACACGTGCGGTATCTGCCGGAGTGCAGGGCACAATTGTAAATATTTTAAATGTGAGTGAATCTGCGGTTTCCACGGCAACTTTATTGTTGTATTCTTTTAAAATACTGATCCCTTTCAGCTGCTCATAACGTTTAGCGGCCCTCGCTTTTTTATTTGTTGTTTCAAAAACAAATTTAAAACCGTTTGCAGCAGCAGAAGATAAGTTTTTATTTTCGGCAGGTTTAGCAGAAACGCTGTCTGGTTTCAGGCTACTCATATTATCCGGGTTCTTCCCGGTAGTATCTATTGTTTGTGTTGCTGATGTATCAGGGGTAATAACGGGTTTTGTATCATTTTGTGAAACCGGTTCAATATCACCCGTATTTTTATTGTAGAGATAATAACCGCCCCATCCAATTAAAGCCAGGGTTACCATTACAGCCAGTATGGCGATTAGCTTACCGGCATTAAAACTACTGCCACCCACAGCATCATCATTGCTGTAAGCTGACTTTCTTTTTGTTTCAATGTGCTTATGCGGAATTTCATCGGTCTTCTGTGTTAGTACAGTACCCGCTGCAAATGTATAACCGCCATCCTTATTTTTTTGTAAAGTGCCAATACCTTCAAAATAAAAAGGTTTGCCAATGTTTAAGTACTGAAAAGCAGTAGCAATATAGGAATACAGATCCGCTTCCGCCAGGGCCTTCATTTTACCCGTTTGGTCTTTTATGTACTGAATTAATGAATCATCCAGTTGAGCACCGGTTTTTGCACTAAAGGAAATACCTTCAATGGCCATTTTTATTTTGGCTGTATCATCTGGTAAAACAGCTTTATCATCTAAAGTAAATACACCTATACCCGGCAGGGAAAGCTTTTTATACTGATAAAAATATGGACCTAAAAGATTATCTACTTTCACTGGTATGGTTTTAATGCCAAATTACAATAAATCACTGTCTTACAAACAAATAAAGAATGTAGAACGCCGCTTACAGGCCCAAATTGTATTTTTACACAAATATTATTATGCTTACAGAACGTGACAAGCAGTTTATAGAATACTGGAAGCAAAACCGCGACAAAGAAAAAAAGGTATTCCGGCAGTTATTGGTAGGCTTGCCGCTTGGGCTTCTATTTGTTATTCCTATTATTCTTAATTTTTTTTCAGGCTGGTACAAACGTGCAAATATGTGGGCGAGGGGCCATTCCGATGATAATTCCGGCCCGGTTCTGCTGGTAGCCTCACTGATTATACTGGTGTTTATAGCCATTTTTTCAAAGCGACACAGGTGGGAGATGAATGAACAGACTTATCTTGAGCTGAAAGCCAAACAGGAAAAAGAAGCGGCAGAAGCAGCAAAAGACTTTTAGGAATGGTCTGAGCAATACTGATATATTTGCAAAATTTATTTGAAAATGAAGAAAGTTATTATCGCCCTGTTTGTAATTGTTAGCATTGGAACTGCCTGTCATAAAAATAATGACACAATTGCTTATGATCCGTGTGCTGGAAAAGTCCTCACCACTGAGATCCAGGCATATCAGAAATTTATGGACACCACCAATAGTACTGCAGCAACGCATTGCAGCGGTATGCGTTACCAGGTAACAAATCCCGGAACCGGTGCTGTCCCGGGAGCTGATTCTTATGTAGCTGTTACTTATTCAGGCGCATTGCCCAATGGATTTGTATTTGATCATTCAGATACACCCGTTCTTTTTCCACTCGCTACATTGATTGAAGGCTGGAGAAAAGGTATACCCCTTCTGAAAAAAGGCGGCGCTATAATTTTATATGTTCCACCTTCCATGGGTTATGGCAGTGTTGATGTAAAAAATAATAGTGGTACAGTTATTATACCGGCCAATTCCATACTTATTTTTACTATTCAGCTGGTAGATGTACAGTAATAGCTGATGCCGGATCGTTTGTTTATTTTTGTATTCCACATTTACCTGCCAACGGGTAAGTATTTAATCAATCGGCCAGTTGATTGATCAACCAATTGACTGATCAACCGGTCAACTAATCGCTACCTTTACAACAAATTATAATAATTGCCACACGAAGCCATTTCGGTATTTGACATTTTCAAAATTGGCATCGGGCCATCCAGTTCTCATACCCTTGGTCCCTGGCGTGCTGCTGAACGTTTCCTTCAATCGCTGGACAAGAATAATATGCTGGCTGATATTACGGCTATACAAGTTTTATTGTACGGCTCGCTGGCTAAAACCGGCAGGGGGCATGGCACAGATACCGCTATACTCTTAGGCCTTAGCGGTGACGATCCGGTAAGTTTTGATGTGAATAATATACATGCCAAAATAAATGATATCAGCAGCAGAAAAAGACTTTTGCTGAATGGAAAACATGAAATCAATTTTGATCCAACAGCAGATATTAGTTTTCTATTTACAGAAACTTTGCCCTATCATCCCAACGCACTTACTTTTTTAGCTACCGCCAAAAATGACAGGCAGCTGGCAGAGACTTACTATTCCATAGGTGGCGGATTTGTAAAAAAAGAAAATGAAGAGGAACAGCCGGGAGGAGCTATCCAGTTACCTTTTCCAGTAAATACAGCAGATGATTTATTGCACTGGTGTATGCAGGGTTTATCAATAAGTGAAGTAGTGATGGAAAATGAATCTGCCTGGCGAACAGACACGGCAACAAAAAAAGGTTTGCTTGATATCTGGAGTGTAATGAAAGAATGCATGTACCGCGGCTGTCACCAGGAAGGTATGCTGCCTGGAGGTTTGCATGTAAAAAGACGTGCCGCCGCCCTGAATAAAAGATTATTGCCGAAAAAAAATTATACTGATTATAATTCATGGGTACAGGCCATACGCCTGGGGGGAAGTGATTTTAAATATACGCTTGACTGGGTAAGTTGTTTTGCACTGGCAGTAAATGAAGAAAATGCTTCTTTTGGGAGGGTAGTAACAGCACCCACCAATGGAGCAGCGGGGGTAATACCGGCCGTACTCCAGTATTATATTATTTTTTGTGATGGCCTGAAGGAAGAAAAAATAATACAATTTATGCTTACCGCTGCTGAAACAGGCAGCATATTTAAAAAGGGTTCTACTATTTCTGCAGCAATGGGTGGCTGCCAGGCCGAGATAGGCGTTTCATCTGCAATGGCTGCTGCAGGTCTAACAGAATGTATGGGTGGCACACAGCGGCAGTGTTTAATGGCAGCTGAGATTGCCATGGAACATCATCTTGGCTTAACCTGTGACCCTATTGGCGGGCTGGTACAGGTGCCCTGTATAGAACGAAATACCATGGGTGCCATAAAGGCCATTACAGCTTCCCAGCTGGCATTGCAAAGCAGCCCTGATTTTGCCAAGGTTTCACTGGATGCAGTTATTAAAACCATGTGGGATACTGCGCTTGATATGAACAGCAAATACAAAGAAACCAGCGATGGCGGACTGGCAATAAACATTCCCTTGAGTTTGCCGGAGTGTTAGTGAGGGAAGTTCAATTCAAGGACGGATCCACTTCAATATCTTTTACCTCCACGTTGCTGTAATCTTTTATTTCATTGTACAAGGTATCTCTTTCTACCGGCTGGCGCTTTACCTGTTTAATCAATGTTACCAGTTGCCCCGTGCTCATAGCTGGTGTTTGTTCTTCACTGCCGGCCATCGAATAAATTTTTGTTGTATCATCGATGGTGCCATCAAGATCATTTACCCCGAAAGATAAAGTCAACTGTGCATTT
>JBDSOC010000062.1:0-19950 GCA_039915085.1 Chitinophagaceae bacterium | reverse complement strand
TAACAGCCAGGATGGTTTATTTTTCGTCTGGTTCACATGTTGGTATCAGCTTTTTAGCAGAAAAAAGTTTCAGTGATTATAATCTTTTGAATTTTAAAGCTGGCATCCCCATTGTTTTAATCAATAGTAAAAAAACACCGGCTGTTACCATTGAATGCTATGCGCTCTTTTTAGATATAACAAATAAAGCAGGCACTGCCAGTAAAACATCCATTGGGCTGGGGATCGGAATACCTTTTAGCCGGCTAATGTATTAATTATTGATTCTCAGCAGTCAACACTTTGCCTTTCTGCTATCCCACAGCAATCAAATGATTATTAACTACTTTGTTGCCATAAGCTGGTCAGGCATCCTTGTCTGCCAACATGCCTTTTGCAAACTTCCATAATATTTTATTGTTTTAAATCCAACAAATATTAAAACACGTAACTGGTACACAGTCTTCACATCTAACCATGCCTAATTACTGAATGTATGAGAACGATTATTTGTTGGTTTACCAGCCTTGCAATAATTATCTTCTCCTGCGCCTGCAAAAAAAATACAGACGCTCAGCCAGTTGTTCAGCCTCCTGTTCTTACTGATATTAACCTGGCAGCAGAAACCGTTTCGCCTGTTTTAAAAGCTACTATATTATCACTGAATGCCAATACAGGGGGTTTCTATAGTGCCGTTCCTGTTAATTACCCCAGGACCAATAAATTGTACCCTTTAATTGTTTGTATACATGGCGGCGGCCAGTATGGTAATGGAGCGCTTGATTTGCCGGTGTTATTACATGATGGGATTCCACAGTTATTGGATGAAAAAGTATTTCCCCCCAATTTTTCGATTAATGGTGTTAATTATTCCTTCATTGTTATTGCCCCGCAATTGAAACAATTTCCTGTAGCACAGGATATAAAAGATGTGATTGATTATGCAAAGAAAATTTACCGGGTGGATAGTACACGCATCTATCTTTCTGGTTTAAGCAATGGCGGTTCTGCAAGTTGCCTGGTAGCAGGAACCTATGCAGATGAAATTGCAGCTGTTGTACCTGTGTCAGGTGAATTTAATTATGATCCCGTTTGCAGCAGCCTGGCAAAAAACAAAGTGGCTATCTGGGATTTTCATAACAACAATGACCCGGTCATTGATATATCATCCGCTACAAATTTCATTTCATCAGTCAATCGTTTTTCACCTGTTATTGTACCAAAGCTGACCATTTTTCAATCAAACATACATGATGCATGGACAAAGGCCATTAATCCAAACTACAGAGAGAACAATATGAATATTTATGAATGGATGTTGCAATACAAAAAGTAAAATGGTCAGCATACTTACCCTTTAATCTTTCATAATCCGCCCTTTGATTTTTCCCGGCTACTCAACCAGTGAACTTATTTGCCATTACCACCTGGTAAAATAGTCAATCCTTTATACACCATCCGATCCTGTTGCATTTGCTACTTACAGGTAAAATCCAATATTAATTAAAGCCGTACGCCTTTGGGTATTTTAATTTTTTAATTTAAAAACTTGTGGTATGCAACAAGCTAAGTTTACATTTAAACGAAAGTTGAAGGTTTTTTTACTGACGGGCTGCCTGCTGGTATTTTCCGGCATTATGATGTCGTCCAGTCATCGCGAAGCGCCGCTTATTGCCAATGATCCGCTGGCAGATAACACGGATCTTTATGCGTTCAGAAGCCCCGATCATCCCAATAAGATTATTCTTATTGCGGATTATATTCCTGCGGAACTACCGTATGGCGGGCCCAATTACAATTCATTCGGAGAAAACATCCGTTATGAAATTCACATTGATAATAATACCACCACACCTGGCGATGATATTATTTATCGTTTCCTGTTTAAACAAACCAACCAGGATCCCACTACTTTTTTTAATATCAGGTTGGGGAAGCAAAATTTGTACACTACTTATACCTGCGAGAAAAGTGTGAATGGCGGACAAACATTTACAACAGTTTTATCTAACGGTGTGGTAGCAGCGCCTAATATCGGGCCACGCAGTATCAGCGGATCCGCCGGTCTTAACGTGCCAGATTATAATACGCTGATTACTCAATCTATTTCTACCGCCAGCACTGGTGAAAGAATTTTTTGCGGGCCTGCAGACGATCCATTTTATGTGGACCTTGGTGGCATTTTTGATTTGGGCGATGCGCCGCGCCAGGGTGGTAAGACCCGTGATGGATTGGGCCATTACAATGTGCATTCTATCTGTATAGAAGCAGATATTTCATCATTGCAAAAAGATCATAAATCTGTTGACGAGGCAAACAATATTTTAGACGGCAATTTTGTAATTGGCGTATGGGCTTCCAGCAGCCGCCGTGCTACCAGAACACTAAATTCCGCAGCAGGCGGTTCCCCTTTTAATCCTTTGGGTGGTGGCACCATTACAGAAGAAGGTAACTGGGTTCAGGTGTCAAGAATAGGCATGCCTTTAACCAATGAAGCAGTGGTAGCTATTGGAAAAAAGGATTTCTGGAATGCATTGACGCCTTATCAGGATTTGGCCAACATCAGTACATTCGGAAATTATTTTTACAACCCTGAACTGGCGCTGTATATGGACCAGAGCAAATTTGCAGGCGCTGTGCCCGCATTCAATGCACTCCGCATTCAAAGCAATTCATTAAAACAATTTGATTTCCGCAATGGCCGGAACGGGCTATATGGATTAAAAGGCAGTTCGGGTCTTACAGGTACAGCGCTTGATGATGCTATTTTTGGAACACTTTTACTACCAGCTGCTGGTGAACCACGTTCCGTGGATTTATGGCCCATCTTTCATACGGGTGTTCCTAATTTAAGGCCTTATCAATTGGCTACGGGTAAAAATGGCAATCCACTTGCTGCGGGCAAACCATTTATTAATAACTTTTTACCCAATGGCGGCGATATGCTGCGGTTAAACATGGCCGTTCCTCCTACCAAACGCAATGATCCAAAATTCAGTTCGCTTGGTTTGGTGCAGGCTGCTGTACTCGGACTTACAGATCCCGCATACAACGGCAGTACAAGTATTCAGTCAATCCCCAATATGGATGGTTTTCCAAATGGCAGAAGGCTGGAAGATGATGTAACAAGAATAGAGCTGCAGGCAGTTGGCGGCGTAGTACTTGCTGCAATAGGATTGTGGTACGATGACTATACACCTGGCAATGCGAACCCTGTTACCAATCAGCTGATCAATACATTGCAATATTCTACCGGTGTAGAAAAAAACGATACCACGTTTAAGCAAACATTTCCTTACGTGCAAACGCCATGGAGAGGAACCGCTGTTCAATAACCAAACAAAATAGTATTATTATGAAACGAAGAAAAATATATGCCGCCATTTTATTGGCAGTAATGCTGGTGAACACCAGCATACCACTGTTTGCTTCCAGTCACCGGGAAGCACCCATGATTGCAAATGATCCGCTGGCAGACAATACAGATCTGTATGTATTCCGCAGTCCCGACGATCCTACCAAAGTAACTATTATCGCTAATTATGTGCCGCTGCAATTACCACAGGGTGGCCCTAATTATTATTCTTTCGGAGAAAACATCCGTTATGAAATACATATTGATAACAATGCTGTCAATAACACTTTTACCAACGGCGATGATATTGTTTACCGGTTTACATTTAATAAAACAAATGAAGACCCCAGTACTTTTTTCAACATCAGGCTGGGCAAACAAAACCTGAAAACAACTTACACCCTTGAAAAAAGCACAGATGGCGGGGTTAACTTTTCAACTATTGTAAGCAATGGCATGGTACCCCCACCCAATATAGGACCACGCTCCATCACTGCTGCAGCTGGCTTAGGCGCTGCAGATTATAATTCACTTATCAGCAACGCTATTACCACCAGTACCAGCGGAGAGAAAGTATTTTGCGGAACGGCTGATGATCCTTTCTTTGTTGATCTGGGTGGCATCTTTGATCTGGGCGATGCACCAAGAACAACGGGAACAATGCCGGTGGATGGTGTAAAATGCAAAAATGTTTCTACCATCGCCATACAGGTAAATATAGCTGACCTGCAAAAAGATCATAAATCTGTTGAGAAAGCAGCCAATATACTGGATGCCGATTACGTAATTGGAGTATGGGCTTCTGCCAGTAGAAGAAAAATCAGAACGCTAAATACAGATGGCAGTCAGTCTTATACCGGCTCATGGGTACAGGTTTCCCGTTTGGGCATGCCCCTTACCAATGAAGCAGTAATTCCTATTGGCAATAAAGATCTATGGAACTCACTGACGCCTTACCAGGAAGCCGGATTGGGTAATTATGATGTTTTTTCAAGTTCCTTTTACAATCCGGAACTGGCACTTTATATGGATGACAGTCAGTTTGGTGGTGCGGTTCCCGCATTGACGCCCTTGCGCATTCAATCCAAATCACTGGGTCAATTTGATTTCAGAAATGGTAAAGACGGTTTATATAGTTTAAAAGGAAATCCTGCACTTGCGGGTACTGCTTTGGATGATGCCATTGCAGGAAAATTATTATTGCATGGTCCGGCACAACCACGCTCGGTGGATCTCTGGCCAATTTTTTTTACCGGAGTTCCTAACCTGAAGCCTTATCAATTGGCCACAGGTAAAAACGGCAATCCGCTTGCAGCAGGTAAACCATTTATCAATAATTTTTTACCCAATGGCGGGGATATGCTGCGCTTAAACATGGCCGTTCCCATTACAAAACGAAGTGATCCTAAATTCAGCTCACTGGGTTTGGTGCAGGCCGCAGTACTGGGATTAACCGATCCGGCTTATAACGGTAATGCCAACCTGGAATTCATTCCAAATATGGATGGGTTTCCAAATGGGAGAAGACTGGAAGATGATGTAACACGAATTGAACTGCAGGCAGTAAGTGGTGTGGTACTTGCAGCCATTGGATTATGGTATGATGATTATACACCAGGTGGCAGCCCTGTTACACCCAACCTGTTAAAGGTACTGACTTACAACACAGGTGTAAATGCAAATGATACTACATTAAAGACCGGTTTTCCTTATGAGCAAACGCCATGGCCCGGCACCTGCAATTGCAATGGTACAGCGGTAGATTACACGCAGCCCGCTGTGCTGCAGCCAACACAGGACCCGATGCGTTTGGCAGCACCGGAAGTATTTATTTCTGCTGCTCCTAACCCGGTTAGTGGTACTGCCAACTTACGGTACCGTGTGTCCGTAGAATCAAATGTAACTATCCAGGTAATGGACGGTCACGGTACTATCATTAATACTTTACAGAACGGAAGGCAGCAGGCAGGCACCTATAATGTTTCCTGGAATGCGTCTGGTGTACCTGCAGGTATTTATTACGTAAATACAATGGAGAATGGTGTTATTAAACAAAGTTTGAAAATAGTTAAACAATAAACAGGTAATTATAAGAGACTGTCCCTGGACCGGCAGTTATCCGGGACAGTCTCTTTCTGCAACAAGTATAATTTTTTGAAATACCGATCAAATTTTTTTTATGAAAAATAAATCTACTTACAGTTTTACCATCTTTCTTTTTGTACTGGCAGTTGTTGGTATTTTCTTCAAGTATAAAAATGATGAAACAAAAAAAGAAAATAAAACTTTCCCGGTGCTGGCACGCAAAGGCGCTGCTTCCTCAACAGAAGAATTTAAATCAGTGCAGGCGAGAAGTGCCTCGTTGCTGAGTACTATCCAGGCTAAGCCGGATGATATAAAAACGGGGATTGCCCTGGCTACCCTGTATGTACAGGAAGCAAGAGCATCGGGAAATTATATGTATTATGATCAGGCAGCTTTAAAATATATAAATGCTGTACTGCTAAAAGATCCGGTGAACTTTGATGCTTTGTCTATTAAAGCACTATTAATGCTGAGCCAGCACCATTTTGCGGAAGGATTAAAAATTGCAGAACAGGCAAAAGCCATCAATCCATACAATGCGTTTATCTATGGTTTGATAATAGATGGCAATGTGGAAATGGGCAATTATACTGCGGCGGTTGAAAACGCAGATAAAATGGTTTCTATCCGTCCTGATATCCGTTCTTATTCACGTATTTCTTATTTGCGCGAAATTCATGGCGATTACCCCGGTGCAATTGATGCAATGAAAATGGCTGTTTCCGCGGGCTTGCCCGGTGATGAAGGCACTGAATGGTCAAGGGTACAATTGGGTCATTTGTATGAAAATACCGGTGATTTTAAAAATGCAGAAATGTATTACACAATTGCGCTGGATAACCGCCCCGCTTATGCATATGCGCTTGCCGGTCTGGCAAGGGTAGCAATTGCTGCGAATAATTATAAAAAAGCAACTGATTTTTATTTGCAGGCGGATAGCCTGGTAAATGATTTTACTATAAAAGAAGAATTGTCTGATGTATACAAAATTTCAGGTGAAAAGGAAAAATCCGGCGCACTGGCCAATGCTGTTATTAATGGAATGAATGCAGCGGCAGCCAATGAAAAGAAAGATGACAGCTCCGGCCATTATTCAGACAGGGAACTGGCATACGCTTATTTAAAAGTAAACCAGTTTGATAAAGCACTTGATCATGCTTTGCTTGAGTATAACAGAAGGCCGGAAAATATCGATGTAAATGAAACCCTTGCATGGGTGTATTATTCAAAAGGCGACTATACCAAGGCGTTGCCGTTTGCGAAAACTGCTTTAAAAACCAACTGCCAGAACCCGACATTGCTTTGCAGAATGGGGCTGGTCTATTCAAAGAACAACAATAAATTAACTGCGGCAAAATTATTGAAAGCCGGACTGGCTGCTAACCCTGGTATTAATATGGCATTGAAAACTGTAAGTCAGCAAACACTGGCAGCATTATAACCACAGTCATAATGAATAAAAATTTTTATCGCATTTTTTTATTGCTATTGATTTTTCCATTTGTACAGGCAAATGCACATACCATTAATTATGCGCTTGAAAAAGCACCTGTCCAAAATGTGGTTTGGTTTTACATGAAAATGGGATTTTCGCATATCATACCTGGAGGAGCAGACCATGTTTTATTTGTTACGGGATTGTGTTTGTTAAGCACCCGTATAAAAACCATCTTATGGCAGGCCACAGCTTTTACAGTAGCGCACTCGGTTACGCTTGCACTGAGCATGAAGAACATTATTGTATTGCCCGGTGCAGTAATAGAACCAATCATAGCGTTGTCTATTCTTTTCGTAGCGGTAGAAAATATAATGCTTACTGAATTAAAAGCCTGGCGTGTATTAATTGTTTTTATGTTTGGGCTGATACATGGAATGGGCTTCGCCAGCGCATTGAATGAAATTGGCCTGCCGCGCAATCAATTTTTTACTTCTATTCTATCCTTTAACGCAGGTGTTGAGCTGGGACAGATAGCGGTTATACTGGCGGTTTTTGTACTTCTTATCTTTCCATTTGGCAAAAAGACATGGTACAGACCCAGGGTGGTGTATCCATTATCGGCACTTATTGCATTAATAGCTGCGTGGTGGACAATTGAGAGGTTGTTTTTCCAGTATACCGTCTGACGTCCACGTCTGACGGTCGTTGTCTTCAAAATACTCCATACAATCCGGTCAGCAAAAATGCCAGGATCGGAGCAGGCATTTAAGATTGCCGGGCAGACTGTATCAGTGTTCTTAGTACTGATGTAACTGCTTCCAATGTTGGTGCATCACTGATTTCACCAGCCGCATTTAATTTAGCGCGTACAAAAGGAATCAGCAGGGATCCTCCTTCCGGTATGTTTGCAGATAATGCAGTAAATATCTGTAAAAAGGCGGCGTGCGCTTTTTCACCACCGGTAGAAGCGGTAATTAATGCGAGTGGCTTGTTGACCAGTTCCCCGGAACCAACTGTCCAGTCCAGCGCATTTTTTAAACTGCCAGGCACACCAAACGCATATTCCGGCGTACAAATCAATACCGCATCTGCTTCTTGTAAATGCTTTCTCCACACACTAACAGTAATGGGTACCTGTTCTGCATCATCAAAATGTGGCAGTGTAGCAAGGCCGTTATAAATAAAAAAATCTACCTGTTCCGGTACCATTTTCTCAATAGCCTGTAATATTATTGCATTGGAAGAATTGGCACGAAGGCTTCCGGAGACTGCCAGTATTTTAATTTTATCTTTAAGCATTGCTTTAAATTAACAGCGCGAATGTAGTTCAGGCATTCAGATTTATGGCCCTGTTGCAGGCAAATGAAATTAATTTGACCTTTTCTTAACCATTGAAACGATGATGCCACTGATGATAATGCAGCAAATGCCTGATAAAGACATACCATCCGGAAACGCATCGCCCAGCATCATGCCAATAAAAACCGAAAAAATAATATTAGCATAACTGATAGCCGATACGACTCCTGCTTTGTCTGCACCATAAGCCTTTGTTACAAAATATTGCCCGAATAAAGCTGCAAGACCCAGCAATAAAATGTATAACCATTCTACTGAATGCGGCCATTTAAATGCTACAATAAAAATTTCATCCGCTTTGTGTCCACTGATGTACTGGAACAACATGCTTACGGAAGGGAATACCACCCCGCTGATTATGAAGGAAGCTACAATTATCCTTGCATCATAATGCCGGCTAATCTTGCCGACTGTTATATATGCAATAGCTGAAGCAATGCCGGAGATCAATCCTGCCAGGTGATAATACCAGGGAAAATGCATGGCAGGTTTATACACGAGTACCATGCCTGCAAAACCCAGCAAAACAGAAAACAATACTTCCTTTCCATGATATTCCCTGAACAAAAAAAATGAAAACACTGCTATGAATATAGCGGAGGTAAGGTTGTACGTCATGGCGGTACCCAGTGGAAGATGCAGGATACAATATAATAATGTATACAGTGCTACAGTACCCATTACACCCCGGAAAATCAGCCACCTTAGTTTGCCGCCATGACTAACCGGTGGTTTGATGGCGAAGCCGATCAGTAAAACAACCAGGCCAACAAGGTTTCTGTAAAAAACCAACTGGCCGGCATTAAAACTTCCTTTTAATAGTTTGGCAGCGCCACCCATAACGGAAAAACCCAATGCCGCCAGCAGCATGTAAAGTATTCCATGGTATTTTTTATGCGGTACTTTTGCCATCATATCAGGAGCCGCAGATTAGTGGTCAGCATTTATTACGGGTATAAACAGTATTTCATTCAATCATGTATTTGATCTTCGAATCCGGGACCGCAATCAAACAAGGCGCAATCTTTCAACAGCAGCATCAATCGTTTCCTTTTTCTTTGCAAAACAAAAACGGATCACTTTATTATCTGTTCCTGCTTTATAAAAAGCAGAAACAGGAATGGTAGCGATACCATATTCCTTTGTCATGCGGATAGATAAATCCTTATCGCTTTCATTGCTGATACGATCATATTTATAACATTGAAAATAGCTGCCGTAGCTGGGCAGTGCAGTAAATCTGGTTGATTGCATCAGCTGCTGAAAATAATCACGCTTCTGTTGCAGAAAACCACCCAATGATAAATAGGCGTCTTTGTTTTTCAAATAAACTGCCAGCCCTGCCTGCGAAGGTGTATGGCAGCTAAAACAGTTAAACTGGTGTACTTTTCTGAATTCTGCCATTAGTGCGGGTGAGGAAATACTATACCCAAGCTTCCACCCGGTGCAATGAAACACCTTACCAAAAGAAAAGCAAACAAAACTCCTTTCAAGCAAATCAGGATAACGCAAAACAGACTGGTGCGTAATATTATCAAAGATTAGGTGCTCATATACTTCATCACTTAAAATTATAATGCCGGTATCTTTTACAACGCTGCGCAGTTGCTGTATATCATATTCGCTTAGCACTGAGCCTGTAGGATTATGCGGCGAGTTAAGCATTATCATCCTTGTCTTTGGTGTAATTTTCTGTTTTACAAGTTCCCAGTCAATTTTATAACCAGGAAATTTCAGGTTAATCAGTACAGGTATTGCGCCATTAACTTCTATATTAGGTATATAGCTGTCATAAGCAGGTTCAAAAACAATTACTTCATCGCCGGCTTGCAATACGGCAGTAAGTGCAGTATAAATAGCATACGTGCCGCCGGGTGTAATCGTTATTTGTGTATCGGGACTGATAACTGTTTTATACAGTGATTCTACCTTCTCCGCCAGCACTTCACGCAATGGTGCGTAACCCTGCATGGGAGCGTATTGATTCAATCCTTTATTCATGGCTTCATTTACCAGGCTTGTCAGCTCGTGGCTCATGTCAAAGTCAGGAAATCCCTGTCCAAGGTTTACAGCCTTGTACCCGGTAGCCAATGCGCTCATTACTGTAAAAATACTGGTATCCACAGCAGGCAGTTTGCTGTTAATAGTAAGATTGGTCAATGGAAAACGTTGAGATGAATAATATGCAAATTAAGATGGAACCACTGAATAATACTGCATGAATTATTTTGAAATATGCTGAAAATCATTTGAACTGTTCGCGCAGTTTTTTTGACAAGCTGGCTACCACCAGTTGATAGGAATGATCAATCCATTCTTTTAATAGCTTTACCGGTACAGAACCGTCAACCACAATGGTGTTCCAGTGTTTTTTGTTCATGTGGTAACCCGGTTGCACACAATTGTATTGCTCTCTTAGTTCCTGTGCCAGATCAGGATCGCATTTTACATTGAAGCGAAAGTCTTCGCCATCAAGGCCCGTTAATAAAAAAACTTTGCCGGCCACTTTATAAACAAGTGTATCGGGGCCAAACGGAAGTGTTTCTTCCACACCCGTTTTTGAAAGACAGTATGCCTGTAATTGTTCAATGTTCATGCTCCTAACCCCTAAAGGGAAATTGATACGTTTAATAATATGATTTTGTTTGCCGGCAGTTCTCTTCTTCAGGAGGGGAGCAAATCTGTTATGGCTGTTGCTTCAATCTCTATTAAGTATTCCGGATCAATTAATCCTTTTACTTCTATCATAGATGTACATGGCAGGATATCTTTAAAAAACTCCCCATGCGCTTTGCCATATTCCTCCCAGCGGCTGATATCTGTTACAAACATACGGGTACGAACCACATCTTTTAAAGAAGCGCCTGCATTTTGTAATACCTTCTCTATCTTTTGAATGGCAAACCTGGCCTGTTCATAAGCATTATTAATCCCTACCGTATTGCCATCATCATCTACGGCTACCGTGCCGGTAACTTCTATCGTATTGCCTGCTTTAACTGCCCGGCTATAGCCAACAATGGCTTCCCATTTTGCACCCGAGGAATAATTTGTTCTTGTCATACAAAGAGATTAAAGTTTTATTCGCATCGTTCTTCATTAAAAGAATGTTTTTTCGCACAGAACAAACGGAAAGATGAGAATACATGTTTATTTTCCTGCAGCAGCATCATGTATGATTACATTTATTAGCTAATGCACCGGGTAAGGCAACAATATAAATCATTTACAGTTTAATAGATAAGCCGGTCAGCTTCATTTTCTCTGCTGGCCCTGTGCGACTGCTATTAGCTTTTTCTTTTTTGATCCCTTAACCCTCTCTCAGCTCGATATTCTCATTTGTAATCAACGCTTCTCCCTGCATCCGTAAATACACCTGTGCTACAGTTATCACATCTTTCTGACAATAAGTAACAATACGGGTAGTATCATTTTCTTTCCAGTATACTTCTCCCACCATACTGCCATCAATATCATCTTTGGGTGTTGGCACGCCCAAAGTACATGCCAAAAGATTGAGACTGGTATAACTTTTAAAATCACCAAACTTCCAAAGTTCCATGGTATCCAGGTGACTTACTTCCCATGGTTTTTTACCTGCTAAATGTAATAGTGGCGGAATGGCAATATTATGAATCGTCATTCTGCGGCACAGGTATGGAAAATCAAATTCTTTGCCATTGTGCGCACATAAATATTTTGCAGGGCCCGTGTTCCACTTATTTACCATGTCAGCAAAATCAGCCAGCATTTGTTTTTCATCATCACAGCAAAAAGATTTCAGCACTATTTTTTTTTCTGTTGCCGCGCCTTGCAGCACCCCGCAACTGATACAGATTATTTTTCCAAACTCCGCGTAAATACCTGCACGGCCATAAATGGTTTCGGGTGTTTCATCTTCTTTGTTGCGCAATAATACCTCCGCTTTCTTTTTCCACAATGCTTTCCACTCTTCTGACAACTGATCAAAAGATGATTGCTGGGATACGGTTTCTATATCGAGAAATAAAATATTGCTGAGCGGCGGATATACCATGTGTTTATTTATTCAATATCTAATGTATGAAAATTTTATATAAAGGCCACCATTCTTAAGCGGGTCTTATTCATACCAAATAAAAAAACCATGCTTTCACATGGTTTACAATATTTTTTTATTAAAATCAGGCGCCTTCTATAATACCAAAATGGTTGCCAAAAGGATCCTTTACAATAGCTACATGTATAGGTCCGCCCACATTTGTCCTGGGCTGAATAATGGTTGCATTATTCCCGGATAATGTGTTTAAAGCATCCGCCACACTGTCTACGGCCCAGTAAGCTACCGCCTGGTTACCTGATACTGTATCACTTATATCCGGGTCCAGCCCCAGTTCGCATCCGTTTATATCAAAGCCCGCATAAAAGGGCTGATCAAAATACGGCTGTTTGCCGGTTATCTTTATATACCATGCTTTGGCAGCCTGCAGATCATTTACTTTATAAATAACGGTGCGTAGTTTATTGAACACTGCTTATATTTTAATATTCTTCCTTTGTCGCATTGTACTGCAACCGATGCTGATATATTCTTTCCTTTCCAGGGCTGGTTAAACACGCTAACAATTCAACTGATAACTCTTCCGTCAACACTACAGGTATTTATCCCCCTTATTGCGCTTTACTTCGGCCACATAGTCTTTTATCTGCTGTTCCTTCTCTTTTTTACAGATGAGTAATACATCATCTGTATCCACTATTATAAAATCTTCCAGTCCCTGTAATAAAACAAGTTTATTTTTTGGTACATGCACCATACATTTTACAGCATCAATTACCATTACATTGTCGCCACCTACCGCATTATGAAAATAATCCTTTTCAATATTTTCATATGCACTGTTCCAGGTACCCAGGTCGCTCCATCCAAAAGAAGAAGGTATCAAATAAACATTGGAGGCTTTCTCCATAATACCCACATCAATAGAAATATTGGTACACAATGGGTATATTTCCTTTAGTGCGTCATTCTCTGCAGGGGTATTAAATTTATCTTTTTCCGCCGTAAACACATCATACATTTCCGGCAGGTATTTTTCAAAAGCGGTAAGAATATTTTTTACCTGCCATATAAAAATACCGGCGTTCCATAAAAATTCACCACTTGATATAAAGGTTTTGGCCAAATCAAGGTTGGGCTTTTCTGTAAAAGTTTTTACTTTATATACATCTTTGCTTACCGCCATTGGCTCAAACTGTATATAACCATAGCCGGTGTTGGGATAAGTAGGTTTTATACCCAGTGTTATAAAAGCGTTCAGGTGATTAACAAACTGAAGTGCTTCATTGCATACACGCTGAAATTCTTTGGTGTCTTCTATTGAATGATCAGAAGGGGCCACAATCAGTGAAGCTTCCGGATCCATCTGGTGCAGCTTCCACGATATGTAAGCGATACATGGCGCCGTATTTTTCCTTGATGGCTCGCCGAGTATATTCTCTTTTCTTATTTTAGGCAGTTGTTTTTCTACAATGGGAATATATTCCTGGGAAGTAACTACATAAATATTTTCTTCGGGTATAAATTCGGCGAACCTGTCATACGTTGATTGTATAAGCGTTTTACCGGTATTCAGTATATCAAGAAATTGTTTGGGGAAACCGGCACGGCTCATAGGCCAGAAACGGCTGCCAATACCTCCTGCCATAATAGCCACATAGTAATGTTGATTCATAAGAAGGGGTGTGAAACTTTAAATATTAGTGTAAAAAATCAAAGCGCAAAAGTATTGAAAGCAGTAGCAAACTCAAATTAAATTACCGGTCATTTTTTTATGAGGTTATCCATGATATATGACATCTGGGGATCCTGATTTTCAAGGATGTCAGTTAATGTATTGCTAACCGGGTAATCTGGTTCTATGCCGTATTTATTTAATTGGGGGTGTTCAAGGTAGTGCTGCACTTTTACAGCAGAAAATTCAAGCAATAAGCCGGTATTGGGCATTTTATACAATATCCGGGTAAACCCATTGTGGCTGTTATAGCCGCCGCCGGTTTCTTCTCCCACAACGGTACCCCTTTTACTATCTTTTATCATAGCCACAAAATTGGACGCGGCAGACAACACATTGTTATTGGTAATTACAAATACTTTTCCGTTAAAAGCCATGGGATGTGGCCTGCGCAGGTTATTTTCATCATCATTCATAGCGTTGCTGCCATTGGGCAAACGGCAAAATTCAGTTTTAACCATCGAATCAAGCGAAGGACGTTCGTTCAATGCAAAATCAGGATCAAGAAACCTTGTATACGGCGTTTTATCAAACCTTACCGTGGCAGAATCAACTTCTTTAAAAGCATTCTTACTCAGGAACCGGTACAGCAAAAATATATTTTCATACGCTCCGCCTATATTATTACGGCAATCAATAATTAAGTTATTGATTCCACTTTCATTCTTCAATAAAGTAAAAGAATTGATAAGAAAATTCTTATAGGCCGCAAACGTGGCAGAGGTGCCGTAAGCAAAAGAACGCAGCGTTAAAACAGCGGTATGAATAGAATCAATGACTTCAAAATCGTAACCTACTTCAGAAGAATAATTGTAATAGCTGTTGTAATTATATTCGCTTAAATGCTTTTCCAGTGTTACAGCAGGTATGTTTATGCGTTCATTTCTGGTTGAACCCGGTGCAGCATATTCAACCTGGAAATTTATACAGGGCCCATAGGCCAGGAAATAATCATAGGCAAATTCTACTGCACCCTGTGAGAGATTATAGTTTTTATTCTTTCCATCGGGTACATTATAATCAATGATCCTGCTCATTATTTGTTCTGCCGTATTACCATTGATGCGGATAATATGGGAGCCAACAGGAATCTTCCATCCATCAGAGTTTATATAAAACCCACCATCTACATATATAACAGGAACAGGAAAAAAATTGCTGCGCTTAAGTATGGTATCGTAATATGTTTTGGGTAAATAAAGGTTGGTATGACTACAACCTATTTTGTCTATTATAAAAGAAAGCTTCCCATGAAAGGCCCGTATATCTGCAGGCGCTCCCAATGTTTGATAAATGCTGTCAAAGCAGTTATCCATTTCTTTTTTATCTGAATAAGTATAGATGCCGGGATGTGCTCTTTCAAGTACGTTCCTGAATACAGTAAAATCCTGCTGGAGCTTTGAAGCACCGTATTTTTCTGAAACAATATCTGCACTGTACGGGAAGAAATAGCATCCCGCAACAAACAACAGAGCAAATATGGCGACATAAATACGCTTCATATTTTTAATTTAAAAGCAGCGTCATGTTAGTTTACCAGTCTTCACCGGAAACTGGAAATGGCAAAATGCCTACTCATTTCCATTTATTTAACGGAACATGCGTATATATATTTTCCGGGGCAAGTGATAGCCGGAAACCTCAAAACAGTTATTAGCCGCTTCAGGGCAAAGGAGGGGTTAGAGCAGACCTTCGCGAACCAGGTCATGTAAATGCAATACACCTAAATATTGCTTTTGGTTGGCTACCACCAATTGGGTTATATCAAATTTACGTAAAACATCCAAAGCTTCCACGGCCAGGGCCTCAGGGAAAATGGTTCTGGGGTTTACTGTCATGATGTCCCTGGCTATTATGCCTTCCAGGGAAGTGTTTTTTTCCAGCATTCTTCTTAAATCACCATCTGTAATAACGCCGAGTATTTCCCTGTTGTCATTTACCACAACCGTCATTCCGAGGCGACTCCCCGAAATAGAAACAATGGTTTCACGCAAAGAAGTATCGGGTCCTACAGCCGGCTGCTGGTTCTGAACATATAGATCTATAACGCGCAGGTACAATTTTTTTCCCAGCAGGCCACCGGGGTGAAATTTTGCAAAATCTTCCCCTGTAAAACCCTTTAATTCCATCAGGCAAACCGCCAGCGCATCCCCCATTACCAACTGTGCGGTGGTACTGCTGGTAGGTGCCAGGTTATTGGGACATGCTTCCTCAGAAACGGTGGTGTTAACAATTATATCAGCCTGTAAAGCCAGGTATGATTCCATATTACCCACCAGGCCAATTAATGTATTACCAAAATTTTTAATAAGAGGAACCAGCACTTTGATTTCCGGGCTGTTACCGCTTTTACTGATAACCATTACCACATCTTCTTTCTGTATCATACCCAGGTCTCCATGTATAGCGTCTGCTGCATGCATATAAAGCGCGGGCGTACCGGTAGAATTAAAAGTGGCTACAATTTTTTGGGCAATGATGGCGCTTTTGCCGATTCCGCTTATAACCAGCCTGCCGCTGCATTTATAAAGCAGCTCCACTGCCTTTACAAAATCGGTAGTCAGGTAAGCCTGCAGGCCTGATATAGCAGTTGCTTCAAGGTTAACGGTTCGTTTGGCGGTTTCTAATATTGCTTTTGCGTTCATTTTCAGCGGGCAAAGTTAGTTGTTTAAATGGTTCATCTGGTTAGCGCACGGATGACACAGATTAGATAGTTATCGCTCATTGTTTCATTTGTTTAACCGCTATCATCTGTGTGCCTGTTTTTCAAAAAGGTTGTTAACGCCCCTTAACAAATATTGCTATATATACCCATTGATTTTTGCTACCTTCGCCATCCTTAAAAAAATTGCCGGAATCCGCATCCCGCCTGTTTATCAGCGCACAAAACATAAAGCAAAAATTTATGCTTTGGGTTCCGCTTTTTTAAGTACCTTAATTAGTATTGTTTTTAACCCTGTGTGAAAGAAAATCAACGAGCATGGCTACAAGTTCTTCCAAAACAAAATCTACCGCAAAGACTGCTGTTGCTAAACCTGCAACTGTAAAAACTGGCAAAATATCCACTGCAAAAAGCAAAGGAAAAATTGATTTACTGCAACCTCTCCGGGAATATTTTGGCCTTGATTCTTTCCGGGGCGACCAGGAAGAAATTATTCAATCCCTGCTTGCTGGTATTGATACATTTGTGATAATGCCTACTGGCGGCGGCAAAAGTTTGTGTTACCAGTTACCCGCCATGATCAGCGAAGGAGTGGCGATTATTGTATCCCCGCTTATTGCATTAATGAAAAACCAGGTTGACCTGGTGCGCAGTTACAGTACCAACGATTCAGTAGCACATTTCCTGAACTCTACGCTCAATAAAAAAGAAATAAAGGAAGTACACGATGATTTAAAATCGGGCAAAACAAAAATGCTTTATGTGGCACCTGAAACACTGACAAAAGAAGATAACCGGGCTTTTTTCAGTGATCTGAATATTTCTTTTTTTGCTGTAGATGAAGCGCATTGTATTTCAGAATGGGGTCATGATTTTCGCCCGGAATACCGCCGCCTGCGTGAAATGATGAATGAAGTCAATCCTGACATACCTGTGATAGCCCTCACGGCTACCGCTACCCCAAAAGTGCAGAGCGATATTGTAAAAAATCTTGAACTCCGTAAACCTAAAATATACATTTCTTCTTTTAACCGCTCCAATCTTTACTATGAGATTCTGCCCAAGATAAAAAAAGAAGATACGCTGAAAAGCATTGTTCGTTTTATTGTAACCAATAAGGGCAAAAGCGGTATCATTTATACATTGAACCGCAAAACCACGGAAGAACTGGCTGAACTGCTGGTACAAAATGGCATTAAGGCCGTTGCCTACCATGCAGGGCTGGACAGTAAGCTACGCTCTGCCCGGCAGGATCTTTTTTTGAAAGAAGATACGCAGGTAATTGTGGCCACCATCGCATTTGGTATGGGTATCGATAAGCCCGATATACGTTTTGTAATGCATTTTAATATCCCCAAGTCAATAGAAAACTATTACCAGGAAACCGGCCGTGCAGGACGTGATGGACTGGAAGGAAAATGCATTTTATATTATTCTCATAAAGATGTCAGCAAACTGGAACACCTGATGCGCGACAAGCCATTAACCGAACGTGAAGTGGGCGCACAGCTTATTAATGAAACAGTGGCATATGCAGAAAGTGGTGTGTGCCGCCGGAAAACGCTGATGAGTTATTTTGGTGAAACTTATGGCCAGGAAAATTGCGGAAGTTGCGATAATTGTCTTCATCCAAAAGAAAGGGTGGAAGCAAAGGACGATGCAGTAAAAGTTTTAAAAGTGGTGAAGGCGCTGGACGAACGTTTTGCTACTGATTACACGGTGAATATTGTTGCCGGCAGGCTTACGCCACAAAACAAGATGTACCGTCACGATGCCCTGAATGAGTTTGCTATTGGCAATGATCAGCCGCATCATTTCTGGAACTCGCTGGTAAGGCAGATGCTGCTGGAAAACCTGCTTAGCAAAGATATTGTTGATTACGGCGTATTGAAAATTACCAAACAGGGTGAGGCGTTTGTGAAGAAGCCAAAAAGCTTCCCTATTGTGATGAACAACCTGTTTGAAGAAGCCAATGCAGATGATGAAGAGGCAGAACCCGTTGCAGAAACAGCCGCAGCTGATGATAAATTGTTTCAGCAACTGATGGACCTGCGCCTGAAAGAAGCAAAGAAAAAAGCTTTACCGCCATTTGTTATTTTCCTGGAGAATTCTATACAGGATATGGCCACCATGTACCCGACTACTATACAGCAGCTTGAAAAATGCCAGGGTGTAAGCAAGGGAAAGGCGCTGCGTTATGGTAAGCCTTTCGTGGATATGATAGCTAAATACGTAGAAGAGAACGATGTGCAGAAACCCGATGATTTTGTGATGAAGAGCGTGGCCAATAAGAGCATGAGCAAGGTGTTCATTATACAGCAGGTAGATAAAAAAATGCCGCTGGAAGTAATTGCCAAAAACAAGGACTGGCGCATGGATGCGCTGATGGAAGAAATGGAAACCATTGCGGCAAGTGGCACCAAACTGAACCTGGATTACGCTATTGATGATATGCTGGATGAATACGAGCAGGAAGAAATCATCGGCTATTTTAAAGGTTGTGAGACCTCTTCTTTGCAGGTGGCGCAGCAGGAACTAAATGAGGGCAATTACAGCTGGGAGCAGCTAAAGATTATGCGCATTAAGTTTTTGAGCGAATACGGGATGTAAGAACCACCGTATGAACCACAGAGACACAACAACACAGGGGTTTCACGGGGGAAACCATTGCGTTAGCACCTTAAAAACAATCAGATACTCCGTGAATCCATTGTACCGCGTTGGCTCCGTGGTTCAAAAAAACATTTCAGATTTTAAGGGGCAAATACTATTTTTGCTGCCCGCTCATAAAAAAACGTGGATGGTGCGGTAGCTCAGTTGGTAGAGCAAAGGACTGAAAATCCTTGTGTCGGCGGTTCAATCCCGCCCCACACCACGCTTTAAAAATTCCCTGTCAGTAATGACGGGGTTTTTTTATGTTTACAATCAAACCTATCCTTTCCTTTTTATGCATTTTGTATATATCATTTATTCTGCAACAGTTGACAGGTATTACGTGGGCGAGTCTGCTTTTCCTCATAATCGCATTACGGAGCATAACACTGGTAAATATTTACATGCCAGTACTAAAATTGCAAAAGATTGGAGATTAATGCGGCTAATTACCTGTGCTCAAAGAACAGAAGCGTTACACACCGAACGGTATATTAAATCAATGAAGTCAAAAAAATTTATTGAAAAAATGATTGTAAATACTAATTTTTATGAACATTTTAAAGAAATTATGTTTGAAAAGCATCGATTTCAAGTTAATTAACTGAGTCCGCGGTTCCCCCGAAGCTTCGGGGCCGCCCACACC
>JBDSOC010000029.1:0-2559 GCA_039915085.1 Chitinophagaceae bacterium | reverse complement strand
TTAGATCCATGAATCAAAAATAGATTTTAATAATTTCCTGATTGATTATTCTGCTGCAATTAAAATTGGCGCAAAGATAATTATTCAGGATTTAATAGATTTGGTAAGATTCATTTATGTTCTGTGCCGTTTTCGCGGCTTTTTTAAGCAAACGGATTGAACAGATTCGCACGGTTGGCTGGCATGACTTATGTTATTTATCTAATAAGGGTGGGATTCACCGTGCAACCCTTTTGACAATCAAACATCTGGGCTCAATTTTCGTCAGCAATGAAAATTACAGGTCAAAAAACTGTCTAATCCGCGTGCAAAATACGGACTGTAGTTTGTTTTGTAGCTTTGATAAATATGCTGTCTGTTCGTCACGAAGTATTCATAGAAGTAGCAATTCATCTTAGCTTTTCAAGGGCCAGTGAAACCCTTTTTATCAGTCAGCCTGCAATCAGTAAACACATAAAAGCACTGGAAGAAAGCTATAAAACCACTTTATTTGAGAGAAAAGGTAATACCATTGCTTTAACTGCCACTGGCAGAATACTTTATGACAGGTTATTGCAGGCGAAAAATATACAGAAACAGCTGGAATTTGAAATAAGCACTGTGAAAAGCCAGCTTAAGGCAAAAGGGCAGTTGAAACTCGGTGCAAGCACCACCGTAGCACTGTATATCATACCAAAAGTATTGTCTGAATTCCATCAAAAATACCCTGATGTAAAAATAAGCCTGCTTAACCGCAATACCGATACCATTGTACAGGCATTGTTAAACAATGATATTGATGTAGGCATTGTAGAGGGGAATAAAAAAATCAATGCTATCAGTTACCAGCATTTTATGACAGACGAGGTAATTGCGGTATGTTCTGCTAAAAGCCCCATTGCAAAAAAACAAAGTATTAGCATTGGGGACCTGAGGCATTTGCCGGTGGCATTGCGTGAACAGGGTTCTGGCACCCTGGTTGCCCTGAAAAATAGTCTTCAGAAACACCAGGTTAAGTTATCCGAATTGCATGTTGGCATCCGGCTCGCCGGCACAGAAGCATTAAAAAATTTTTTAAAGGAAGATAATTGCCTCGGCTTTTTGCCGCGCCGTGCATTGCTGAAAGAACTAAGAGATGGCGAACTGGTAGCTATAAAAATTGACCAGTTGCATATTATCCGCGATTTTTATTTTATCCAGCGGCAGGGCGTGGAAAATGACGGCCTCAGCAAAGCGTTTATCAAATTTGCCAGGATGCACTATATCAGGTAAACTGTTTTGGGTGTTATGTGCTATGTGTCAGGTTGCTTTAATCAACCGTCAATATTTTTCATATAGTCAGGATTTTTCTGTCTTTTGATACATAACACTTAACACGCATCACTTAACACCACATTATAACTTCTGGTTATGCTCCATAATGTTTTTGTATTGGTTTGGTTATATCCTCTTGTGTAATTTTAGGCCATGACAGCTATTCCTGAAATCTTTTCTTATGCAGCATACCTTGAATGCGCCCGCTGCAAAACAGCTTTTTCAGTTACTGATATTAACACCTACGCAACCTGTTGCAATCAGCCACTGGTCGTTAAATATGATTATCCTTCCGGTTATTACAAAGAAGATCTTATTTTTCGTGAGAAAAATATGTGGCGGTATTTTGAAATATTGCCGGTACTGGAAAGAAAAAATATTGTAACCCTGGGTGAAGGAATGACTCCATTGCTTACTTTAGAAAAATCAGCGGCCCTGCATGGGTTTTCGGATATACTGATGAAAGATGAATCATTTAATCCTACCGGATCTTTTAAAGCAAGGGGATTGAGCGTTGCAGTATCAAAAGCAAAAGAACTGGGTGTTAAAAAGTGTATTGTGCCAACGGCTGGTAATGCAGGTGGTGCACTTGCCGCATATTGTGCGCGTGCAGGAATAGCCTGTACGGTGGTAATGCCCCGGCACACACCCAATGTTTTTAAACAGGAATGCGAAGTGTATGGTGCTGAATTAATTCTTGTTGACGGATTAATAAATGATTGCGCGAAAAAAGTAACTGAATTAAAAGAGCACAATGATTATTACGATGTATCTACGTTAAAAGAACCTTACCGCCTGGAAGGCAAAAAAACAATGGGTTATGAAATTGCCGAGCAGCTGGAATGGCAATTACCCGATGTAATTATTTATCCTGCCGGTGGTGGTACCGGTTTAATTGGTATCTGGAAAGCATTTAAAGAAATGATTGATATGGGATGGATTCAAGGCAGCCATTTACCCAAAATGATTGCAGTACAAAGTCAGCAATGTGCACCCGTAGTAAGGGCTTTTTATAATGCCCGGGGGTGGAAAGAAGGATTTACACCACAATCATCAATAGCTAACGGGCTGGCAGTTCCTTATCCTTTTGGTATGGATATGATGCAGGAAGTTTTGCATGAAAGCAATGGAATGGTGTATGCAGTAAGTGAAGAAGAGATTGTGGAAGGAGTAAAAGAATTTGCACGCACTGAAGGCATGATATTATGTCCTGAGGGTGCCGCAGTGTGGAAAGCGCTATTGCATTTGCGCCGTATGAAAGTGGTA